>NZ_MECK01000029.1 GCF_014596465.1 Streptomyces sp. CBMA123
CGTCGCCGACCAGCTCAACCGCCGCCCACGCAAAACGCTCGGCTGGGAAACCCCAGCCGAGCGCCTGCATAAACTCATCGCGGCCTAGACAACCGACCACGTGTTGCGACGACCACTAGAAACCGCCGTTTCCGACCGGCCCTTCGGCGTTGGCGGGGTGGGGCGGGGCTGCGGGTCCGGCGTTCGGCCGCCGTCGGTGCCCCGGCGGGGCCGGTCAGCCGCGGCGGGCGCGGCGGATCGCCGAGGAGACGACCGGGGGCAGGAGGTCCTTGGCGGCGCGCTTGGCGACGTTGACCGGTCGGCGTGCCTCGGCGGCGCGGGCGCGGCGCACGGCAAGGTCGTGCGCGGCCTCCTCCTGGGCCGTCCGGAGCGCGCCGCGGGACTCCGGCTGCCCGCCGCCCGGTCGCTGCAGGTAGCGGGAGCCGCGGAACGGCCGGATGCCCTCCGAGCTGCCGGTCATCCTCAGCAGCTGCCGGCCGTTGAGGGTCTCGGTGCTCAGGTGACAACCGGCGGCGAGGTCCACCCGGTCGAGCAGCTCGCGCTGGAACGGCTCCGGGTCGCCCCAGGTGCCGTAGAACTTGCACTCGGTGAGCATGATCGGCCGGAGGCCGTGGTTGAACACCGCCTCCCAGGTCGCGGCCGCGACGCCGGGGGTGTGCTGGGAGCGGTAGTCGTCCAGCACCACGACGCCCTGGTCCCGCAGGGCGACCCGGGCCACCTGGAGGTCGCCCACCACGTGCTCGTAGAGGTGGGAGGCGTCGATGTGGATGAAGCGGTACGCCCCGGCCGGGACCCGTCCGCCCGCGAGCGCGGAGGTCGGGGCCTGGATGATGTCCGGCAGTTCGTCGTGGAAGGCCAGGTAGTTGGCCTCGAAGGCCGAGCGGGTGAGGGTCTTCCGGTAGGAGACGTTCATCTCGGTGGAGTTCTCGTCGTCCGGAGCGTCCGAGTCGAAGAGGTCACAGACGGTGAAGGTCTCGCCGGGCCGGAGGTGCTCGCCTATCACGATGGCGCTTCTGCCCAGGTAGGCACCCATCTCCATCAGGTCACCCGTGACGCCCTGCTCGGCCTGCCGGCCGAGGAACCACTCGAAGGCATGCCGGTCGTGGTCCCAGAACCAGCCCGGGACGTCTTCCAACACGGTCGGTTCGCCGGGCCGCTGCGATTCGCCCCTCAACGCGGTGTCGGTCACGGGATGCTCCTTAGCGGTACGGATGACCTGCGGATTCTGAGCCTCACCTCGGCGCGGTGGCGGCCTTCCCGGCCACGGGGAACGAACCGGACCGCCGGCGGCACACGGGTCGACCCCTCCACCGACAGTAGGCCCCACCACGGAGTTCGCTGCAATCTACAGCGGTGCCCGGGCGATGAGGAGGCCTTTCGCGTCTCGAATTGTGGAATCGCGGCACCTGCGGGTCCACCACTGGAAGGGAACCCGGCCCGGCCGGTGACACACGCCCCGTGTGCCCCGGTCCGGGCGCCGGATGGATCGGCATGACGGGCCGTCGGTGCGGGAGTCGGCCGGGCTCCCGGGTCGGGCGTCCGGCGGGCGCACCGTCAACTCCGGCCCCGAGACGGGTCGGTGGCCGAGCCGGGCGGTGCGCCGGTCGGGATCGGACCGTCCGTCGAGGGCACCGTGCGGTTCGCCAGGAGGTAACCGGCCGGCCCACGCGGCGGGATTGACTCTTGCGCGCGGCCGTCCGGCCGCCTTGACTGAGCTTCTGACTAGCGCTGTTAGTTAAAGCGGCTGACGAGCTGAGAGGACGACCCGTGCGGCAGCAGGAGTACCCGGAGTACGGCGACCAGTACATCGACGGCGCCTGGCGGCCCTCCCGGGACTCCGGGTCGATCACCGTGCTGAACCCGGCGAACGGGCAGGTGCTCGCCACCGTGCCGGCGGGTGCGGCGGCCGATGTCGACGCCGCGGTGGCCGCGGCCCGCCGGGCGGCCCGGGGCTGGGCCGCCACCACCCGCGAGGAGCGGCTCGCGCTGCTGACCCGGCTGCGGGACGGGATCGCCGGCGCCCAGGGTGAGATCACCTCGACCGTGGTCGCTGAGCTGGGCGCCCCGGTCGGCTTCGCCGGGGCCGTGCACGCCGGGCTGCCGCTGACGGTGGCGACCTCGTACCTGACCCTGCTGGCCGAGCACCCCTTCGAGGAGCGGATCGGCAACTCGGTGGTGCTCGCCGAGCCCGCCGGGGTGGTCGCGGCGATCACGCCGTGGAACTACCCCTTGCACCAGATCGTGGCCAAGGTCGTCCCGGCGCTGGCGGCCGGCTGCCCGGTGGTCCTGAAGCCGGCCGAGGACACCCCGCTGGTGGCCCGGCTGTTCGCCCGGCTGGTGCACGAAGTCGGCTTCCCCGCCGGGGTGTTCAACCTGGTGACCGGCACCGGCGCGGTCGCGGGCGCGGCGCTCGCGGCCCATCCGGAGGTGGACGTGGTGTCCTTCACCGGCTCCACCGCGGTCGGCCGGCAGGTCGCCGAGACGGCCGGGCGCGGGCTGAAGCGGGTCGCCCTGGAGCTGGGCGGCAAGTCCGCCAACGTGGTGCTGCCGGGCGCCGACCTGATCCGGGCGGTGAACGTGAACGTCGCCAATGTCTTCGCCAACTCCGGTCAGACGTGCAGCGCCTGGACTCGGCTGCTGGTACACCGGGACCAGTACGAGGAGGCGCTCGCGATCGCCGCCAAGGCCGCCGAGAAGTACGTGCCGGGCGACCCGGCCGACCCGCAGACCCGGATCGGCCCGCTGGTCAACGCCGAACAGCTGGACCGGGTGCGCGGCTACCTGGAGGGCGCGCTCGCGCAGGGCGCCCGGCTGGTGACCGGCGGCCCGGAACCGCTGCCCGACCTCCCCGCCGGCTGCTACGTCCGCCCGACCGTCCTCGCCGACGTCACCCCGGACATGGCGGTGGCCCAGGAGGAGATCTTCGGCCCGGTTCTGACCGTTCTCGCCTACCGCGACGAGGACCACGCCGTCGAGATCGCCAACGGCACGGACTACGGCCTGGCGGGCGGTGTCTGGGCCGCGGACACCGGCACCGCCGCCGCCTTCGCCCGCCGGCTGGACACCGGCCAGGTCGATCTCAACGGCGGCCGGTTCAACCCGCTGGCCCCGTTCGGCGGTTACAAGGACTCCGGGCTCGGCCGCGAACTGGGCCGGCACGGGCTGGAGGAGTTCCTTCAGTACAAGTCGCTGCAGTACTAGACGGGTTGGGCCGGGGCTGCCGAACTTCCCTTCGGCAGCCCCGGGTTGCGGCCGTCCTGCGCCGGGCCCGGCCGGACCTGGTCAGGCTCGCTCGGACCTGGTCGGGCTCGGCCGGACCTGGTCGGGCCCGGTCGGACAGGCCGGGTCAGAACCGGTCAGGCCGGGCCGGCCCGGTCAGACCAGGTCGACGCCCGGGTAGAGCGGGAAGGGCGCGAGGAGGTCGGCGGCGCGCTTGGCGATGCCGTCGCGGAGGGACTCGTCGAGGGCATAGTTCGCCTTGGACGGGGCGCCGTTGGCGGCGGTGGTGGGGGTGGTGCCGCGCAGCACGGTGTCGATCAGGGCGGCGATCTCGTCCATCTCGGCGACGCCCAGGCCCCGGGTGGTGAGCGCCGGGGTGCCCAGCCGCACGCCCGAGGTGTACCAGGCGCCGTTCGGGTCCTGCGGAACGGAGTTGCGGTTGGTGACGACGCCCGAGTCCAGCAGCGCCGCCTCGGCCTGACGGCCCGTCAGGCCGTAGCCGGAGACGTCCGCGAGCACCAGGTGGTTGTCGGTGCCGCCGGTGACCAGCTTGCCGCCGCGGCGCAACAGGCCCTCGGCCAGCGCCTGGGCGTTGTCGACCACGGCGCGGGCGTAGGCCTGGAACTCGGGGCGGCGGGCCTCGGCGAGGGCGACGGCCTTGGCGGCCATGACGTGCGAGAGCGGGCCGCCGAGCACCAACGGGCAGCCGCGGTCGACGTGTTCGGCCAGCTCGGCGGTGCTGAGCACCATGCCGCCGCGCGGGCCGCGCAGCGACTTGTGGGTGGTCGTGGTGACGATGTGGGCGTGCGGCACCGGGTCGTGGTCGCCGGTCAGCACCTTGCCCGCGACCAGGCCGGCGAAGTGCGCCATGTCGACCATGAGGGTCGCGCCGACCTCGTCGGCGATCTCGCGCATCTTGCGGAAGTTCACCAGCCGCGGGTAGGCGGAGTAGCCGGCCACCAGGATCAGCGGGCGGAACTCACGGGCGGTCTCACGCAGCGCGTCGTAGTCGATCAGGCCGGTGACCGGGTCGGTGCCGTAGCTGCGCTGCTCGAACATCTTGCCCGAGATGTTGGGCCGGAAGCCGTGGGTGAGGTGGCCGCCGGTGTCCAGGGACATGCCGAGCATGCGCTGGTTGCCGAGCTCCTGGCGCAGCTGGGCCCAGTCCTGCTCGGTGAGGTCGTTGACGTTGCGCACCGCGGCGCGCTCCAGGGCCGGGCTCTCGACCCGCTGGGAGAGGACGGCCCAGAAGGCGGTGAGGTTGGCGTCGATGCCCGAGTGCGGCTGGACGTAGGCGTGTTCGGCGCCGAACAGTTCGCGGGCGTGCTCGGCGGCGATCGCCTCGACGGTGTCGACGTTGCGGCAGCCGGCGTAGAAGCGGCGGCCGACGGTGCCCTCGGCGTACTTGTCACTGAGCCAGTTGCCCATGGCGAGCAGGACGGCCGGGGAGGCGTAGTTCTCGCTGGCGATCAGCTTGAGCGAGGCGCGCTGGTCCGCCAGCTCCTGGCCGATGGCGGCGGCGATCCGCGGCTCGACGCCGGCCACGACGTCCAGGGCGCTGCGGAAGGCGGTGTCGGCCGCGGGGACGGCTGCGGTGTGGGGCGTCTGCTCGGGCTGGGCCATGGCGGTCTCCTGGTGGGGATGCTGGGGCGGCCCAGGCGCTCGGCAACGACGTGAGGATTCACGGGACCGCTTCCCGATGGTCGATTCCATCCCTACGCGCCAGTCGCGGCCCACCGGGATCGTACCAACACCGCGGGGACTGTGGCGGAGGTCTCAGAATGCGGAACGGGCCGTCCGGTTCGACGGGTTATGTCCGTTCTCCCGCAACGCCCGTGTTGCGGGGAAATGAAGCCGCCACAATTCCCGAAACAGTGCGGAAGGAATTCCGCCGACGCGGCTTCCGGTGATTTGCGGAACATCGGACGCATCCGATCTGATGTCGCTCGAACAGCCGCCGGGAAACCCCTGGGGACGGTTCGGAAATGCCCACCAGCGCACCCTCACCCATGGGGCGGCGGAGAATTCGGGGAGTACGGCTCTCATGACAGCGGTCGACACAGTCGCAGTTACCGGCACAGCATCCGGGCCGGCTGCACCGAGCCTGCTGCGCCGGGTGCTGCGCGACCGGGTCGGCGCCGCCGCGACCGCCGTCGTCCTGCTGTTCCCGCTGCTCGCCCTGGCCGCGCCGCTGATCGCCGCCCTGTACGGGAAGAACCCGGTCGAGCACTACGGCCAGAACGCTCCGGGCCTGCTCAGCGACGGTGGACAGCCGATGCTGCCGAACGGCGGGATCTCCGGGGAGTTCTGGTTCGGCCTGGAGCCCGGTCTCGGCCGGGACGTGCTGACCCAACTGCTGTACGGCATCCGCACCTCGCTGCTGATCGCCGTCGCCTCGGCCGCCGTGACCACCACGCTCGGCGTGCTGGCCGGGGTCGCCGTCGGCTATCTCGGCGGGATCGCGGACCGGCTGTTCGGCTTTGTCGCCAATGTGCTGCTGGCCTTTCCGACACTGCTCCTGCTGCTCGCGCTCAGCCCGGTGATCCAGTCCCGACTGGTCGATCCGGGCAGCGCGGAGCCGGAGTGGATGCAGTTCCTGGTGCTGATCCTGGTTTTCTCCGCGTTCGGCTGGATTCCGCTCGCGCTTTCCCTGCGGGCCACCGTCCGCTCGCTCCGGGAAAGGGATTTCGTGCAGTCCGCCCGGGCGCAGGGGGCGAGCCGGTTCCACGTCGTGGTCCACGAACTCCTGCCGAACGTCCGCTCCCAGCTGCTGGTGCACGCCACCACGGCGGTGCCGACCTTCGTCGCCTCCGAGGCCGCACTGTCCTTCCTCGGCGTCGGCATCACCGAACCCGTCCCCGACTGGGGGCGGATGATCTCGCGCGGCTCGGAGGTCTTCCAGGCCGACCCGACCTACCTGGTGTTCCCCGGGGTGGCACTGCTGGTGTTCGTGCTCGCCTTCAACCTGCTCGGCGACGCCGTCCGGGACGCGCTGGACCCGCGCCGGGCCCGCTGACCCCTGACCCCCTTCCACCCGATCAACCATCCGAGCCCGCCCCGATCCGACGTGTCGGGGCAAGGAGAGATTCGCCATGCGCTGGACCAAACCCTCGCTCGCCGTCATCGCCACCGTCCTGCTGGCGACCTCCTGCTCGGCCGGCGCGGGCAGCACCGGCTCCGCCGCCGGCGGGGCCCCGGCCAAGGAGACCTCCCCGCTCACCGCCGCGCTCGGCACCGAGCGGGAGAGCGCCGGCCCCGCCCCGGCCGTCCCCGGTGCCCGACCGGGCGGCACGGTGAACGTGTACAACAGCGTCGAGTTCCGCCACCTGGACCCGCAGAAGGTCTACGCGGGCGCCGGCTACAACGCCTCGCTGCTCTGGGGCCGCCAGCTGACGCAGTATCAAATCGTCGACGGTAAGGCCAAGTTGGTTGGCGACCTGGCCACCGACACCGGCACCCCGGCCGACGGCGGGCGCACCTGGACGTACCGGCTCAAGGAGGGCGTAGCCTGGGAGGACGGCAAGCCGATCACCTCCCAGGACGTCAAGTACGGCATCGAGCGCACCTTCGGGAAGGGCTACGAGGTCGGCCCGCCGTACTGGCCGCAGTGGCTCACCGGCGAGCCCAGCTACGAGGCGGCGCGCGCCAGGTACGCCGGCCCGCAGGTGGGCGACCTCGCCGCGATCGAGACCCCGGACGAGCGCACCTTGGTCTTCCACTTCCCGCAGCCGCAGGCCGACGTGCCGTACATGGCCGCGCAGTCCTCCTCCGCGCCGGTGCGCCGGGACAAGGACACCGGGACGGACTACGACCGGCTGCCGTTCGCCACCGGCCCGTACCGGATCGTCGAGCACGTCCAGAACACCCGCATGGTGCTGGAGCGCAACCCGGCCTGGAAGGCGGAGACCGACCCGATCCGCAACCAGTACCCAGACCGGTTCGTCTTCACGTACGGCAAGGAGGCGCTCAACGGCAACCAGCAGATCCTCTCCGGGCGGGACGGCGGCGCCGACGCCACCACCGCCTCCGACGAGCTCTCCCCCGAGCTGTACCAGAGCGCGGACACCGACCCGAAGGCCAAGGAGCTGGTCGTCTCCGGCCGCCGGGGCGCCTTCGTCAGCCAGCTGGTGATCAACAACGAGCGGGTGCCGGACGTCGAGGTGCGCAGGGCCCTGCACCTCGGGTACCCGCGCCAGCAGGCCCGGCAGGTCCAGGGCGGCTCCCGCACCGGCGAGTTGGCCACTACGCTCAGCTCGCCCGCGCTGATCGACTGGCAGAAGTACGACCTCTACCCCGCGAAGCCCGAGGGCGACCCGCAGGCTGCCAAGGCCGCGCTCGCCAAGGCCGCGCAGGCCCCGTCGAGCCTGACCTACGCGTACAAGAACACCCCGGACGGGCAGCGCGTCGCCCAGGTGCTGGTGGACGGTTTCGCCAAGGCGGGCCTCACCGTGGTGCCCAAGCCGATCGACCCCAAGGCCTACCTGGACGAGGTGCACCGGGCCGACTCGCCGTACGACCTGTTCGAGGAGACCAGCTCCGTCGACTGGCCGACACCGTCCACGCTGATCCCGTTCTCCTTCGACGGCCGGGCCGGCAGCGACATCAACTCGGCCCGCTACCGCAACCCGGAGGTCGACAGGGAGATCGACCGGATCAACCAGATCGGCGAGCCGCGCGCCAAGGCCAAGGAGCTGTACGCGCTGGAGCAGACCGTGATGAAGGACCTGCCGGTGCTTCCGCTCACCTACCCGACCGTCAACCAGCTGCGCGGCAGCAACGTCGGCGGGGCGTTCATCCACCCGATCTACGGGGCGGTCGGGCTGACCTGGCTGTACCTGAAGTCCTGAGGGCGCGGGCCGGGTTCCCGCCGCCACCGCGCGGTGGCGGCGGGAACCCGGCCGCTCCCCTCCCCCGCCTCCCCCGTCACGTCGACCCCGGACCGGCCATGCTCTCCTTCGCCCTGCGGCGCACCCTCCAGGCCCTCGCCGTCCTGGTCGCGGTCTCCGCCGCCGCCTTCGCCCTCTTCTACGCCACGCCCGCCGACCCGGCCCGGGCCGCCTGCGGCCCGCGCTGCGACAGCGGCCAGATCGCGGCGGTGCGCCAGAGCATGGGCCTGGACCAGCCGCTGCTCGCCCAGTACACCGACTACCTCGCCGGTGTCGTGGCCGGGCGGGACATCAGCGACGTGGACGGCTCGGTCATCCACTGCGCGGCACCCTGCCTCGGCTACTCCTACCGGCTGCACCAGCCCGTCACCGAGGCGCTGGCCGAGCACCTGCCGGTCACCTTCTCGCTGACCGCCGGGGCACTCGCCGTCCTGCTGGTGCTCGGCCTCGGCACCGGGTTCGTCTCCGCGCTGCGGCACGGCGGGCGCACCGACCGGCTGCTGTCCGGCTTCACCCTGGTCGGCGCGAGCGTGCAGATCTCCTTCCTCGGGTACGTCGCGCAGTGGGCGCTGGTCTACTCGACCGGCCTGCTGCCGCTGCCCTCCTACACCCCGCCGAGCCGGGACCTCGCCGCCTGGGCGGGCGGGATGCTGCTCCCCTGGCTCGTCCTCGGCTTCGTCAACTCGGCTGTCTTCGCCCGGCTTTCGCGCTCCCAGCTGCTGGAGACGATGAACGAGGAGTACGTCCGCACGGCCCGCGGCAAGGGGCTGGGGCGGCTGCGCGCCCACCTGAGGTACACCTCGCGCGGCGCCGC
The DNA here is from genome assembly GCF_014596465.1 of Streptomyces sp. CBMA123. Classification (GTDB taxonomy): domain Bacteria; phylum Actinomycetota; class Actinomycetes; order Streptomycetales; family Streptomycetaceae; genus Kitasatospora. Next base: position 8,920 of record NZ_MECK01000029.1, read on the forward strand.
CGGGCCGCTGGTGCAGCTGCTCGGCCTGGAGGCCGGGGTGCTGCTCGGCGGGGCGGTGATCACCGAGACGGTGTTCGGGCTGAACGGGGTCGGGCGGTTCGCCGCCCAGGCGGTGTCCGGGCAGGACCTGCCCGCGGTGGTCGGCGCGGTGCTGCCGGCCGCCTGCTTCGTGGTGCTGCTCGTCGCGCTGGCGGACCTGGCGGTGGCCTGGCTCGACCCGCGCATCAGGCTGGGCTGAGGGGAGCCGCAACGATGAAGTCTCTTGAATCCCACGGTGGTCACGCGATGGATGTCGAGTCGGTGCTCGGTGCGCAGGACTCGGCCGAGCCGGTGCTCGGCGTGCGGGACTCGGCCGAGCCGGTGCTCAGCGTGCGGGACTTGACGGTCGAGTTCGCCGATCCGCGCGGCGGCGCTCCGGTGACCGCCGTCCGGGGCCTGTCCTTCGACCTCGCGTCGGGTGAAGTGCTCGGCCTGGTGGGCGAGTCGGGCTCCGGGAAGTCCACCGTCGGGCTGGCCGTCCTCGGCCTGCACGACCCGCGGACCACCACCGTCCGCGGCTCGATCCGGCTGGACGGGCAGGAGTTGGTGGGCGCCGGGGAGTCCGCGCTGCGCGGGGTGCGGGGCGGCCGGGCGGCGCTGGTCTTCCAGGACGCGCTCACCTCGCTCAGCCCCTTCCACGGCGTGGGCGCCCAACTCGCCGAGATGTACCGGCTGCACCACCCGCGGGCCGGGCGCGCCGAGGCCCGTCGGCGCGCGGCCGCGATGCTCGACCGGGTCGGCATCCCGGCCGCCCGGCTGCGCGACTACCCGCACCAGTTCTCCGGCGGGATGCGGCAGCGGGTGATGATCGCGATGGCGCTGATGAACGACCCCCGACTGCTGATCGCGGACGAGCCGACCACCGCGCTGGACGCCCGGGTCCAGCGGCAAGTCCTCGACCTGCTGGGCGAGTTGCAGCGCGAGCACGGCACGGCGGTGCTGCTGGTCAGCCACGACCTCGGGGTGGTCGCCGGAACGACGGACCGCACCCTGGTGCTGCGCGACGGGGCCGAGGTCGAATCCGCGCCGACCGACGTGCTGCTGGGCGCCCCGCACCGGCCGTACACCCGCGCACTGGTGGGGGCGGCGCTGCGGCTCGATTCGGTGCCAGGCAGCGCATTGCCGACGGTTGACGATCCGTCACCCTCGCGGAGGTTCGCACCCCGGGTGCGGACGGCCGAGCCCCCGGAGCGCTGGCTGGTCGAGGTGGAGGACCTCTCGGTGCACTTCCCCGGGCGGCGGCACTTCCCCGGGCGGCGGCGTCTCCCCGGGCGGCGTCTCCCCGCGCTGCGGGCCGAGCCGGTCCGGGCGGTCGACGGGCTGGGCCTGCGGATCGCGCCGGGCGAGACGGTCGGTCTGGTCGGCGAGTCCGGCTCCGGCAAGTCCACCACCGCCCGGGTGCTGGCCGGACTGCAGCGGCCCACCGGCGGCCGGGTGCGCTACGACGGCCGGGACGTCGCCCACCCGGACCAAGAGCTGCGGCGCCGGCTCAGCCGGGAGATCCAGCTGGTGTTCCAGGACCCGTACGCCGCGCTCAACCCGCGTCGCACCGTCGCCCAGACCCTCGACACCCCGCTGCGCCTGCACACCCCGCTGGACGCGGCGCGGCGGCGGGAGCGGTCGGCCGAGCTGCTGGAGCAGGTCGGGCTGCCCGCCGGGCACCTGGACCGCTACCCGCACGAGTTCTCCGGCGGGCAGCGGCAGCGGATCGGTATCGCCCGGGCCCTGGCCCCCGAGCCGCGGCTGATCATCGCGGACGAGCCGGTCTCGGCGCTCGACGTGTCGGTGCAGGCGCAGGTGCTCAATCTGCTGATGGAGCTGCGCGAACGGCTGGGCGTCGCCTTCCTGTTCGTCTCGCACGACCTCGCGGTGGTCCGGCACTTCTGCGACCGGGTGGCGGTGATGCACCGGGGGCGGCTGGTCGAGTCGGCTGACCGGGAGCAGCTGTTCGACGCGCCGCACACCGAGTACACCCGGGAGCTGCTGGCGGCGGTGCGCTGAGGCCTCCGGGCCGCATGGCGGCCGGGCCCGGAAAGGGTTGGCACGATCGGGGTCGTAACGGTGATGATCGAAGGGTTTCGGGTTCGACCAGGAAGGACCGTCGATGATGTCCGGCACCGATCACGAGGCTGCCGGTCATGGACTGAGCCGGGCCCGGCGGGCGCCGGCGTTCGGCCTTCGTTCGGCTGCGCGGGCGCGGTCCGAGGCGTTAGCGTGCTGGCGACGTGCCGTCACTCGACGTGCCGCGCGGATCGCCACCGGAGGGGGCACATTGTCGGACGACCTGCTCATCGCGAAGATCAACCACGGTTTCGACTACCTCGATGCCGACGGAGACGGCCTGCTCACCGAGCGGGACCACGTGCTGATGGGCCACTCGGTGGCCCGCTCGCTCGGCCACCAGGAGGGCTCGGAGGCGGAGGCCGTCATCGTCCGCGCCTACCTGACGGTCTGGCACGACCTGCACCTCGCCGGAAAGCCCGCCGGGACGGAGGCCATCACCCGCGAGCAGTTCGTCGCCGCGACCGCCGCGCTCGCCGACGACCCGGACGCCGCCCGGGAGATCCTCGGCTCCCTGGCCGAGTCCTTCCTCGTCGTCGCCGACGCCGACCGCAGCGGGACGGTGGACGCCGGCGAGTTCTTCGTGTTCCAGCGCGGCCACTTCGCCGGGCTCTGCCGCGACGACGCCGACGAGGCCTTCCGGCACCTCGACCTCGACGGGGACGGGACGCTGTCCGCCGAGGAGTTCACCAGCGCCATCATCGAGTACTGGACCAGTCGCGACCCGGAGGCGCCGGGGAACTGGTGGACGGGGAAGCCGCCCTCCGCGCTCTGACCCGGCCGGGCCCGCGCCCCTTTCTTGTCCTTCCCCCCTCCCTGAGTGGTGCGCCGGCGGATCGCCCCGGTCAGGCGGCCGGGACGGTCCGCCCGGCGACGGCGCGTACCGTCCGGGGCGGCTCAGCCGCGGCCGGTACGCGCCGTCGCCGGGCGCTCCGGACGCCGGCCGGACGGATGCCGGCCGGACGGGCGCCGGCTGACGCTCACCACCAGGCAGACGCCCGCCACCACGATCGCCCCGCCCACCAGCGTCGGGCCGGTCAGCGGCTCGGCCAGGATCAGCCAGCCCAGCAGCACCGCGACCACCGGGTTCACATAGGCGTAGGTGGCGACCAGGGTCAGCGGGGCGGAGCGCAGCAGCCAGGCGTACGCGGTGAAGGCGAGCAGCGAACCGAACAGCACCAGGTAGCCGAGGGCCAGCCAGGACCGCCCGGAGACGGCCCCGAGGTCGAGTCCGCGCTGCTCGCCGCGGGCCAGTCCGACCAGCAGGTCGCAGAGGCCGCCGGCCAGCATCTGGTAGGCGCTCGCGGCCAGCACGTTGCCCGGCATCGGGATCTTCTTGCTCGCGAACGAGCCGACCGCCCAGCTCAGGGTGGCGCCGATGATCAGGATCACCCCGACCGGCTTGATCGACCCGCCGATCGCGGGGGCGGACAGCACCCCGAGGCCCACCAGGCCCAGCAGCACACCGGCGAGTTCGGCCCGCTTCGGGCGCTCGCCGCCGCCGAAGGCCGTCAGCACGACCATCCAGAGCGGGACGGCGGCCACCAGCAGGGCGGCCAGTCCGGACGGGACGGACGTCTCGCCGAGCACCACCAGACCGTTGCCGCCGGTCAGCAGCAGCACGCCGACCAGGGCCGCGGAGGCCAGCTGACGGCCGCTCACCCGTAGGCCGGCCGGGCCCTGGCGGACCAGCAGGTAGCCGACCAGCAGCAGTCCGGCGGTGAGGAAGCGGGCGGCGGCGGAGAAGAAGGAGGGCATCGTCTCGACCACGATCCGGATCGCGAGGTAGGTCGAGCCCCAGACGACGTAGACCACCGCGAGGGCCAGCCAGACCGCGCCGGAGAGGCGGGGGGCGGTGGGTGTGCTCGGGGAGGGGCCGGCGGGGGCTCTGCCGGGGGTCGTTGCCGGTTGTGAGGAGGCGGGCGATGTCATGCGTGTCCCCCTAGGACGGTGCTGGCTGAACATCCGATATGACAGCGCATCGACGGCCCGGTGCGCCAGTGGGTTCCACGGATCGGTCGGCAGGACGTACCGTGGGCGCTCCCCCAGCGAAGAGGTCGAATCCGTGTCCGCTTCCGAGCAGGCCCCGACGGCCGGGGCCGCGCTGCCGTTCTTCGTGTACGGCACCCTGCGCAGCGGCGGCCACAATCACGCCCGCCACCTGGCCGGACGCTGCGCTGGGATCCGCCCGGCGGTGCTGGAGGGCGCGGCCCTGCACGACGGCCCCGGGTTCCCGTACGCGGTGCCGGACCCGACGCCCGGGCGCCGGGTCGTGGGCGAGCTGATCACCCTGCGCCCCGGCGCGTACCCCGGGACGCTCACGGCGCTGGACCTTCTGGAGGACTGCCGGGCCGACGGAACGGGCCTGTACGTCCGGCGGCGGCTGGCGGTGCGGACGGCGGCCGGCGACCTGTGCGACGCCTGGGTGTACCTGGCCGGGCCGGCGGCCGAGGCCCGGCTGCGCGCCCGGCCCGCGCTGATCGCCTCCGGGGACTGGACAGCGGTCGGCGGCTGACGGCTGACGGCTGACGGCTTTCAGCTGACGACGTTCAGCTTTCAGCGTTCAACATCTGAAATCTGTTCGCTGACATCTGTTCGCTGAGACCTGCTCGCCGCCCGCCGTCCGCCGTCACCTCGCCGGATCCCGCCCGCATACCGCCAGGTAGGCTGCCCCGGCCAGCAGGAACGAACGACGAGGAGCCACCCGGTGCCCGAGCTGCCCCCTCCGATCACCGTCGTCGGGATCGGGGCCGACGGCTGGCCCGGCCTCGCCGACGGCTCCCGGGCCGCACTGCAGTCCGCCGAGGTGGTCATCGGCGGTCCCCGGCAGCTGGACCTGCTCCCCCGGGACGCCGTCACCGCCGAACGCGTCGCCTGGCCGTCCCCGCTGCGCCCAGCCGTCCCCGGGCTGCTCGCCGACCACGCCGACCGTCGGATCGCCGTGCTCGCCAGCGGCGACCCGATGTTCTTCGGCATCGGCCGCACCCTCGCCGAGACCGTCGGCGCCGACCGGCTGCGCGTGCTGCCCCACCCCTCCTCCGCCTCCCACGCGTGCGCCCGGCTCGGCTGGCCGCTGGAGGCCACCGAGGTGGTCAGCCTGGTCGGCCGGCCCCTGGACACCCTCGCGCTCACCCTCCACGCCGGGCGCCGCCTGCTGGTGCTCAGCGCCGACGCCCACACCCCGGCCGCCGTTGCCGCCCTGCTCACCGCGCGCGGCTTCGGCACCGCCCGGCTGCGCGTGCTGGAGCAGCTCGGCCACGCCCGCGAACGGCAGCTCGAAGGCCGCGCCGACGCCTGGCCGCACCCGCCCGGCGATCCGCTGAACCTGATCGCCGTCGAGCTCGGTGACGGTCCGCGCGGCTCCCTCGTCCCCGGCCTGCCCGACGAGGCGTACGAGAGCGACGGCCAGCTCACCAAGCGGCACGTGCGCGCCGCCACCCTGGCCACCCTCGCCCCCTCCCCCGGCGAACTGCTCTGGGACGTCGGCGGTGGCTCCGGCTCGATCGCCATCGAGTGGCTGCGCGCCCACCGGGACTGCCGGGCCGTCAGCATCGAACGCGACCCGGTCCGGGCCGAGCGGATCGAGCGCAACGCCGCCGCGCTGGGCGTGCCCCGGCTGCGGGTGGTGACCGGCCGAGCCCCCGACGCGCTCGCCGAACTCCCCACCCCCGACGCCGTGTTCATCGGCGGCGGCCTCACCGCCCCCGGCCTGCTGGATGGTTGCTGGGCCGCGCTGCGCCCGGGCGGGCGGCTGGTCGCCAACACCGTGACGCTGGAGTCCGAGGCACTGCTCACCGAGTGGTACCGGCGCCACGGCGGGGAACTCGTCAAACTGGCCGTCGCCCACGCCGTCCCGGTCGGCGGATTCACCGGGTGGCGGCAGGCCATGCCGGTCACCCAGTGGTCCGCCGTCAAGCCCAACACCCCTCAGGAGGACGCCTCGTGACCGTCTACTTCATCGGAGCCGGCCCGGGCGCCGCCGACCTGATCACCCTGCGCGGCCAGCGCGTCCTGGCCCGCGCCGAGGTCTGCCTGTACGCCGGCAGCCTCGTCCCGCGCGAGCTGCTGGACGAGTGCCCGGCCCGCGCCCGGCTGGTCGACACCGCACAGCTCAACCTGGACCAGATCATCGCCGAGCTGGTCGCCGCCCACCAGGCGGGCCAGGACGTCGCCCGGCTGCACTCCGGCGACCCGTCGGTGTTCTCCGCCGTCGCCGAGCAGATGCGCCGACTGGACGCTGCCGGCGTGCCGTACGAGGTGGTCCCCGGCGTACCCGCCTTCGCCGCCGCAGCAGCAGCGCTGAAGCGGGAGTTGACGGTGCCGACCGTGGGCCAGACCGTCATCCTCACCCGGATCGCCAAGCGCGCCACCCCGATGCCCGACGGCGAGGACCTCGCCACCCTCGGCCGCAGCGGCGCCCTGCTGGTGCTGCACCTGGCGGCCGGCTACGTGGACGACGTGGTCGAGCAGCTGCTGCCGCACTACGGCGCGGACTGCCCGGCCGCCGTGGTCGCGATGGCCAGCCGGCCCGACGAGCTGGTGCTGCGCGGCACGCTCGCCGACATCGCCGGGCAGGTCAAGGAGGCGGGCGTGGTGCGCACCGCCGTCATCCTGGTCGGCCGCACGCTCGCCGCCGAGCAGTTCCGGGACAGCCACCTGTACTCGGCGGACCGCGAGCGGCCGCACGAGCCCTGCGGCGCATGACCCTGCACAGCCCGACCCTGCACTGCCCGACCCGCACCCCTGCCCATGTGCTGGTCCTCGGTGGGACGACGGAGGGGCGGACGCTGGCCGCCGCGCTGGACGGCCGGCCGGGTCTGCGGGTCACCAGTTCGCTGGCCGGGCGGGTCGCCCGACCCCGGCTGCCCGTCGGGCAGGTGCGGATCGGCGGCTTCGGCGGCCCGGACGGGCTCGCCGCCTGGCTGCGCACCGAGGCGGTGGACGCCGTGGTCGACGCCACCCACCCGTTCGCCGCCGGGATGTCGCACAACGCCGCCCTCGCGGCCGCCGCCACCGGGGTGCCGCTGCTGGTGCTGCGCCGCCCCGGCTTCGCGCCCGTCGCCGGGGACCGCTGGCACCTCGCACCCTCGTTGGCGGCGGCCGCCGAGCTGCTGCCCGGCCTCGGCCGGAAGGTCTTCCTCAGCTCCGGACGGAAGGGCATCGGCGCCTTCGCCCACCTGGAGGGGCTGCACTTCCTGGCCCGCTCGGTGGACCCGCCCGAGCCACCGATGCCGTCCTCGCTCGAAGTCCTGCTGGAGCGCGGCCCGTTCACCCTCGACGGCGAGCGGGCGCTGCTGCGCGAGCACCGGATCGACGTGCTCGTCACCAAGGACAGCGGGGGCGCCGCGACCGCGCCCAAGCTCACCGCCGCCCGCGAACTCGGCCTGCCCGTGGTCGTGGTGGAGCGCCCGCCGGTGCCGGAGGGCGTGCCGGTCGCAGCGGACGTGCCGGGCGCGGTGCGGTGGTTGGAGCAGCTGGGGTAGCTCTCGCCCGCAGAATAATGCCAGCCGGATGCTCAGGCCATGAGGCACGATGGCCCGATGACCGATACTCAGCCCACCGCCACCCCGCGCACCACCACCCTGCAGACGGCCGACGAACGGGCCACCCTGGCCAGCTTCCTGGACTTCCAGCGGGACACCCTGGCGATGAAGTGCGCCGGCCTGACCACCGACCAGCTGCGGACCCGGGTGCTGGCACCCTCCGGGCTCTCCCTGCTCGGGCTGGTCCGCCACCTCGCCGAGGTGGAGCGCGGCTGGTTCCGCAACGTCCTCGCCGACGAAGGCCGGCCCGGCTTCTGGAAGCATCCCGACGGCAGCTTCGCCGAGTTCGACGTGGAGACCGCCGACCCGGCGGAGGCCTTCGCCGTCTGGCGCCGAGAGTGCGACCACGCCCGGGAACTCGTCGCCGCCGCAGAGTCGTTGGACGTCCTGGGCCGCCACGGCGAGGAGGTGTTCTCGCTGCGCTGGATCCTCACCCACATGATCGAGGAGTACGCCCGCCACAACGGCCACGCCGACCTGCTGCGCGAGCACCTCGACGGCAGCACGGGCGAGTAGCCGCACCGGGGGGCCGGAAGGAGCACACATGCGGACCCGCCAGAAGGACCGCGACGTCCCCGGACCGCCGGAGCCCTGGAACGAGGTCCTTCCCGGGCTCTGGATGGGCGGACACCACTTCACCCCGCCCGGCGGTGAGCTGGAACCAGCGGTCGCCCGGGGCGAGTTCGACCTGGTGGTGAGCCTGTTCACACGGCCCGGGCACGGCCCGGCCCCCGGGGTGGAGCACATCGTCCGAGAGGTGCCCGACCAGCCGCTCTCCCCCGGCCAGTTGCTCGCCGTCCAGGAGGCCGCGGACCTCACCGCCGCCGCCGTGCGCCGGGGCCGTCGGACGCTGGTGCGCTGCCACTCGGGCTACAACCGCTCGGGCCTGGTGGTCGCGCAGGCGCTGGTCGGCCTCGGGCACGATCCGGCCGAGGCGGTCCGGCTGATCCGGGAGCGGCGTTCGCCCTGGGCGCTGAACAACCCGGTGTTCGTGGACTACCTGAACACCGGGCTGGACGTGGCGGCCCTGCTGGTCGGCCTCAGCGGCTGAGGCCGACCGTGGAATGGACGATCCGTCAGGCGGACGGTCAGATGTCGCGGAAGGTCTCGATCTGGGCGCCGATGGAGTTGAGGCGCTCGGCGAGGTCCTCGTAGCCGCGGTTGATGACGTAGACGTTGCGCAGGACGGAGGTGCCCTGGGCGGCGAGCATCGCGAGCAGGATGACCACGGCCGGGCGCAGTGCGGGCGGGCACATCATCTCGGCGGCGCGCCAGCGGGTCGGGCCCTGGACCAGGACGCGGTGCGGGTCGAGCAGCTTGACGTCCGCGCCGAGCCGGGTCAGCTCGGTGAGGTAGATCGCGCGGTTGTCGTAGACCCAGTCGTGGATCATCGTGGTGCCGTGCGCGGCCGCGGCGATGGCGGCGAAGAACGGCACGTTGTCGATGTTGATGCCGGGGAACGGCATCGGGTGGATGGTGTCGATCGGCGCGGTCAGCTTGGAGGGGCGCACGGTGAGGTCGACCAGGCGGGTGTGGCCGTTGTGGGCCCGGTACTCCGGGGTCCGGTCGTAGTCGAGGCCCATGCCCTCCAGCACCGCGAGTTCGATCTCCAGGAACTCGATCGGCACCCGGCGGATCGTCAGCTCGGAGGAGGTGACCACGGCGGCGGCGAGCAGGCTCATCGCCTCCACCGGGTCCTCGGCCGGGGTGTAGTCGACGTCGCAGCTGATCTGCGGGACGCCGTGCACGGTGAGGGTGGTGGTGCCGATGCCCTCGATCTTCACGCCCAGCTTCTCCAGGAAGAAGCAGAGGTCCTGGACCATGTAGTTGGGCGAGGCGTTGCGGATGACGCTGACGCCGTCGTGCCGCGCGGCGGCCAGCAGGGCGTTCTCGGTGACGGTGTCCCCGCGCTCGGTCAGTACGATCGGGCGGTCCAGCGGGGTGCCCGGCTCGACCGAGGCGTGGTAGGCGCCGCCGGTGGTGGCGACCTCCAGGCCGAAGCGGCGCAGCGCCGTCAGGTGCGGCTGGACGGTGCGGGTGCCGAGGTCGCAGCCGCCGGCGTACGGGATGGCGAAGCGCTGGGCGCGGTGCATCAGCGGGCCGAGGAACATCAGCACGCTGCGGGTGCGGCGGGCGGCCTCGACGTCCATCGCGGCGAGGTCGAGTTCGGCCGGCGGGGTGAGTTCGAGGTCGCGGCCCTCGTTCAGCCAGCGGCTCTTGACGCCGATGCTGGTGAGCACCTCGAGGATGCGGTAGACCTCCTCGATCCGGGCGACGCTGCGGATCGTGGTGCGGCCGGTGGTCAGCAGCGAGGCGCAGAGGATCGCGACGCAGGCGTTCTTGCTGCTGCGGACCTCGATGGCGCCGGAGAGGCGGGTGCCGCCGGTGACCCGCAGGTGCATCGGCCCGGAGTAGCCGAGGGAGACGATCTCGCTGTTGAGGGCATCGCCGATGCGCGCGATCATCTCAAGGCTGACGTTCTGCTTGCCCTGTTCGATGCGGTTGACCGCGCTCTGGCTGGTGCCGAGGGCCTCGCCGAGCTGCGCCTGGGACCAGCCGCGGTGCTGGCGAGCGGTACGGATGAGGGTGCCGATACGGGTGAGGTAGTCGCCTGTCACTCGGCAGACCATATCTCATGGTTGAGATGGCACCAGAATCAACAGCAGGCATGGCGCCACTTTTGTCCGTTTCTCACCCTGTATGAACGTCGGATCTTCACATCACCACGCGATATTGCTGAGGTTTCTTTGCGCAAGGGAGACCCTCAACTCGCTGCCGTACAGGGCCCGAGCGCCGTCACGGCCCGAGTGGCTCCGCCCGGCCGACGATGGTGCCCGCGCGGTCGATGCAGATGACGTCCACCGCCACCGGCGAGCCGAGCAGCACACCGAGCGCCGTCGCCCGGGCCGCCTCGGCGACCTGGTCCCCCAGCGGCACCCCGGCCGCCCGGCACAACTGCACCGCCTCCAGGCCGGTGTTGGCCGCCGCCACCGCCGCGACCAGTTCCTCGTCCGCCCCGCCGCGCCGGGCCAGTTCGGCCAGGTAGCCCTTGTCCACCTGGGAGCGCGCCGAGTGCAGGTCGAGGTGGCCGTAGGCGAGCTTCGACAGCTTGGCGAAGCCGCCCGCGATGGTCAGCCGGGGCACCGGGTGGCGCTTGAGGTACTTGAGGACGGCCCCGGCGAAGTCGCCCATGTCGAGCAGCGCGTCCTCGGGCAGGCCGTGCACCGCGACCGCGACCTTCTCCGAGGTCGAACCGGTGCACCCGGCCACATGGGTGCGCCCGGCCGCGCGGGCCACGTCCACGCCGCGGCGGATCGAGTCGATCCAGGCCGAGCAGGAGTAGGGGACGACGATCCCGGTGGTGCCGAGGATCGACAGCCCGCCGAGGATGCCGAGGCGGGGGTTCCAGGTCGAGCGGGCGATCTCCTCGCCGTGGTCGACGGAGACCTCCACCACCACGTCCCCGCTGCCGCCGTGCGCGGCCGCCACCTCGGCCACGGCGTCGCGGATCATCTGGCGGGGCACCGGATTGATCGCGGGCTCGCCGACCGGCAGCGGCAGGCCCGCCTTGGTGACCGTCCCGACTCCGGGGCCGGCCCGGAACACCACCCCGGTGCCGGGTTCGCCGAAGCGTACGGTCGCCCGGACCAGTGCGCCGTGGGTCACGTCGGGGTCGTCGCCGGCGTCCTTGACCACCCCGGCCATGGCGCTGGTCCGCTCCTGGCCGGCTGTGGCGAGCTCCCCGCCGGCCCTGCTCAGGACTTCGCCGCCCGTGGCGCGCTCCCCGCCGGCTGTGGTCTGGTCTCCGCCGCCCGTGGTCGGCTGCTCGGCAGCCGTGGTCAGCCGCTCGGCGGCGAGGGCGAAGGCGGGCCGCTGCCCCTTGGGGAGGGTGATGGGCACCGGGTCCGGGAAGTCGCCGGTGAGCAGCGCGGTGTACGCGGCCTTGGTGGCGGCGGTGGCGCAGGCGCCCGTCGTCCAGCCGTGCCGCAGACCGCTGCTCTTCAGCTGGCCGGCCCGGCCTCCCGGCTCGGCTCCCGCTGCGGCCACCTGCGCCTCGCTTCCGTGCTGCGGGCCGGCGCTCGCGCACCGGCCGTCGTTCCGTCGACGGCCGGTGTGGCCGTCGCTCCTCCAGCGGCCGCACCGGCCGTCGTCGCCGCCGATTTTCCCCCATCCGTCCGGCCGCGGCCCGACCGGGGTCGCGGCGGGCGTCCGGTGTGGGGGCTGCGAAGGGGAGGCGGGCCCGCGTTCCCGAAGAGTTCTCCGCACGGGCCTAACGCCGCCGGCTACCGGTGGGTAATCTGGCGGTCCGCCAGAAGCGGGTTCATGACACTCAGGCCCGGTGGACGGGACGCCTTTCCCGACCGGGCCATCAGCATGTGGGGGTTTTTGTGGCAGGCATGAGACGACGCACCTTCCTCACCGGTACGTCGGTGGCCGCCGCCTGGTCGGCCCTGTCGCTGGGCGGCGCGCAGTTCGCCTCGGCCGCGGCGCGCGAGCAGGCACTGGCGACCACGGCCGCGCGGGCGGTCAACGTCTCCGGGACGACCCTGGAGCAGGTGGCCACGCCGTCCGGCGACGGCACCTACAAGCGGCTGACGGCCGGGCCGGGGTGGCCGCTGGTGGTGCGCGGGGAGCTCGCGGCGCCGGGCGCCGGGCGGGACGACCGCCGCACCGGGCTGGCCAGCTTCGTCCAGTTCAGCGACCTGCACCTGGTGGACACCGAGTCCCCGGTGCGTTTCGAGTTCCTGGCCAAGTTCAACGACAGCGCCTACCGGCCCCAGGAGGCCCTGAACGCCCGTGGTGTCTCGGCCCTCGTCGAGCGGGTCAACTCGCTCGCCGGCGGCCCGTACACCGGGATGCCGTTCAGCATGGTGATGGCCACCGGTGACAACACCGACAACCATGAGCTGGCCGAACTCGACTGGTACCTCACCGTCATGGGCGGCGGGCGGCTCGCCCAGAACACCGGCGACCCGACCCGCTACGAGGGCGTGCAGAACTCCGGCAACTCGGCCTTCTGGAACCCCGAACTCGCCTACAGCGACGTCTACAAGGCGAAGGGCTTCCCGCAGGTGCCCGGCTTCCTGTCCGCGGCCGGCCGGCCCTTCGACGCGCCGGGCCTGCACACCCCCTGGTTCACCACGGTCGGCAACCACGACGACAGCATCGAGGGCTCGCTGCCGGACTTCGGGCTGCTGAACGACCTCTACACGGGCGGCCTCAAGCTGGAGGGCTGCGACGACGCGACCGCCGCCCAGCTGATGGACTCGCTGCGCCGCGACCCGGCGGGCGCCGTACTGCTGCTCGCCAAGCTGCTCGCGAACGGCGACGCGGTGCGCCGGATAACCCCGGACGAGCGCCGGCACCCGTTCACGCTCAAGGAGTTCGCCAAGGCCCACCTCGACCCGGCCGTCACCGGCGCCGGTCCGTACGGGCACGGCTTCACCTCGGACATGGTGAGCAGCGGCAAGCTCTACTACACCTTCCGGATCTCGGAGAAGGTCGTCGGCATCAGCCTGGACACCACCAACCAGGCCGGATTCGCCGACGGTTCGCTGGGTACCGCCCAACTGCGCTGGCTGGAGCAGCAGTTGAAGAACCACAGCGGGCACTGGTACGACAGCAACGGGAACCGGGTCACCGGCGGCAGCACCGACGACGTGATCCTGCTCTTCAGCCACCACACCAGCGGCTCGATGGGCAACCTGCTGCCGGACCCGCGCAACATCTTCGAGAAGCGGCACGACGGCAACGAGCTGGTCGCGCTGCTGCAGCGCTACCCGAACGTGGTCGCGTGGGTGAACGGACACACCCACATGAACAAGATCACGGCGCACGGGCACGCGGTGCCGGAGCGGGCGTTCTGGGAGATCAACACCGCCTCGCACATCGACTACCCGCAGCACGGGCGCATCATCGAGATCGCGGACAACGGGGACGGCACGCTGTCGCTGTTCACCACGCTGATCGAGTCCGCCGCGCCGTACTCCACGGACTTCGGCAGCACCTCGGACGCCAACCTGGCGGCGCTCTACCGCGAGCTGGCGTACAACGACCCCAACGGGCGGGTCTCCTCGCTGCTGGGCGCCGGGGAGGACCACAACACCGAGCTGCTGATCACCAAGCCGACCCGGTGAGGTAGCGGCGGACAGCGGACGGCAAACGGATGACAGCTGACAGATTTCATCATCTGTCAGCTGTCATCCGTCATCTGTTAGCTGTTATCTGTCCGCTGTCACCTGTCGGCTGTCAGCTTGTTCCCTGTCAGCCGCGACGCGCCCCCCGTCACGCCTCCGGGTACCGCCGGGGCGTCCAGACGACCTCCACGCCGCCGCCCCGCTCGACCGCCCGGGTCTGCGAGGAGCCGATCAGCAGGATGGTCCGCATGTCGACCAGTGCCGGGTCCAGCTCGCCCAGCCGGACGATCCGGATCCGCTCGGTCGGCCCGCCGACGTCGCGGGCCATCACCACCGGAGTCTCCGGCGCGCGGTACTCCAGCAGCAGGTCCCGGGTCAGACCGACCTGGGTGGTGCGGGACTTGGAGCCCGGGTTGTAGAGCGCGAGCACGAGGTCCGCCTCGGCGGCGGCGCGCAGTCGCTTGGCCACCACGTCCCAGGGCTTGAGCCGGTCCGACAGCGACACCACCGCGTAGTCGTGCCCGAGCGGGGCGCCGGCCCGGGAGGCGGCCGCGTGGGCGGCGGTCATCCCGGGGACGATCCGCACCGGCACGTCCCGGTAGTCCGGCTCGCAGGCGACCTCCAACACGGCGGTGGCCATCGCGAAGACGCCCGGGTCGCCCGAGGACACCACGCAGACCCGGTGCCCGCGCCGGGCGAGGTCCAGCGCGAACTCGGCGCGCTCCGACTCCACCTTGTTGTCCGAGCCGTGCCGCCGCTGCCCCGGCCGCTCGGGCACCCGGTCCAGGTAGGTGGTGTAACCGACCAGGTCGGTGGCCTCGGCCAGGGCGCCACGCGCATCGGGGGTGAGCCAGAGCGGCCCGGCCGGGCCGGTGCCGACGACGGTCACGCTGCCGACGCCGTCCGCGAGCCGCACCTCCGGCTCCAGCGGCGCGACCTTGCTGGGCAGCACGACCACCGAGAAGTACGGAACGGTCTCCCCGTCGACCTCGGCGAGCGGCGCGATCCGCTCGCCGTCCATGAAGGCGCGCTCGACGTACTGGGCGTCGTCCAGTCGGCCGGCCCGCTCCAGCGCCCGCCGGACGGTCGGGAAGGTGCGCCCGAGCTTCATGATCACCGCGGAGTCCGCCGAGGCGATCCGTGCCGCCAGCTCCTCCTCGGGCAGCGTGCCGGGGATGACGGTGAGCGTCTCCTCGGCCTCGGTCAGCGGCCGGCCGAGCCGGGCCGCCGCCGCGCTGACCGAGGTCACGCCGGGCACCACCTCGGTCGGGTAGCGGTGTGCGAGCCGCTTGTGCATGTGCTGGTAGGAGCCGTAGAACAGCGGGTCGCCCTCGGCGAGGACGACGACGTCGCGCCCGGCGTCCAGGTGGGCGGCCAGCCGGGCGGCTGCCTCCTCGTAGAACTCGTCCAGCGCGCCCCGGTAGCCGCCGGGGTGGTCGGTGGTCTCGACGGTGAGCGGGTAGACCAGCTTCTCCTCGATCTGACCACCCGTCAGATAGCGTTCGGCGATCGAGCGCGCGATGGACCGGCCGTGCCGGGCGCTGTGGTACGCCACCACGTCGGCCTTGCCGATGAGTTCGGCCGCCCGGACGGTCACCAGCGAGGGGTCACCGGGGCCGAGCCCGACACCGTACAGCCGTCCGGTGGCAGCCCGAGGATCCTGATGTTCCGTCACTCTTCTTCGCTCGCAATCGCGTTGATGGCGGCGGCGGCCATCGCGCTGCCGCCGCGCCGACCGCGCACCACCAAGTGCTCCAGGCCGGAGGGGTGTTCGGCCAGCGCCTGCTTGGACTCGGCGGCGCCGATGAAGCCGACCGGGACACCGATCACCGCGGCCGGACGCGGCGCGCCCGCCTCGATCATCTCCAGCAGTCGGAACAGCGAGGTCGGCGCGTTGCCGACGGCCACCACGGCGCCCTCCAGCCGGGGCAGCCACAGCTCCATGGCGGCCGCGCTGCGGGTGTTGCCCATCGCGCGGGCGAGTTCGGGCACCGACGGGTCGGTGAGGGTGCAGATCACCTCGTTGTCGGCGGGCAGCCGCTTGCGGGTGACGCCGCTCGCGACCATGTTGACGTCGCAGAGGATCGGCGCACCGGCGTGCAGCGCCGCGCGCGCCGAGGCGACCACGCCGGGCGAGTACACCAGGTCCTCGACCAGGTCGGTCATCCCGCAGGCGTGGATCATCCGCACCGCGACCTGGGAGACGTCCGCCGGGAGGGCGGCCAGATCGGCCTCCGCACGGATGGTGGCAAAGGACTGGCGGTAGATGGACGCGCCGTCCTTCTCGTACTCGATCACTTGGTGGTCCTCCTGGCCTCGGCGACCGCCTCGGCCATCTCTTCGTTCCTCACGTCCACGGGGGCGCCCGCGGTCGTGGCCGGCCCGTTCACCGTCACCCGGTAGCCGTGCCCGGTGGCGAGCACGTCCACCCACCGCCCGGCCGGATGGCCGCAGCGCCGTTCACAGCCCGACCAGTGGACGGGCAGTCCGCCGGTCGCCGTCCCCGGCCCCGTCTCCATCCCGGCCGCCGACTCCGCCGACTCCGCCGCCGCCAACGCCCGGGCCGCGTCGGCCCTTACGTCGGCCAGCGACTTGGCGCAGCCCGGCAGCCCGGTGCAGGCGGTGGCCCGCTCCCAGGGCGAACCGGGCTCGGTACGGAAGCCGGCCGCCGCCAGCGCGGGCAGCCGGTCGGCCGGGGCGCCGGGCAGCACCGCGCC
>NZ_MECK01000030.1 GCF_014596465.1 Streptomyces sp. CBMA123
GGGGCCGGCCACGACGGCCCGGCCGCGCGGGCGGTCCCGCCCTGGGCGGGCACCCGGCCAGGCGCGGCCCGCACCGGCTCGGGCACCCCGAGCGGGATGTCCGGCACGGCCCGTACGCAGTCCTCGGAGTGCACCACCGGCTGCCAGCCGTGCACGGCCAGCGCGTCGATCAGCGCCCGCACCATCACCGGGTCGAACTGGCTGCCGGAGCAGCGCTCCAGTTCGGCGACCGCCTCGGCGACGGGCCGCCCGCGCCGGTAGGAGCGGGTGGAGGTCATCGAGTCGAAGGCGTCGGCGACGGAGATGATCCGGGCGAACTCGGGGATCTGCGCGCCCGCCAGTCCGCTCGGGTAGCCGCGCCCGTCCACCCGCTCGTGGTGGTGCAGGATCCCGGCGTGGGCCTCGCCGAGGAAGTCGATCCCGCGCACCAGCTCGAACCCGTACACCGGGTGGATCTCCACCGCGCGGCGCTCGTCCTCGCTGAGGGGACCGTTTCTGCGCAGCAGCTCGGTGGCCACGCCGAGCTTGCCGACGTCGTGCAGGATCCCGGCGAAGCGCAGGGTGCGCAGCCGCTCGGCCTCCATGCCGAGCTGACCGGCGATCAGCACCGAGGCCCGGCCGACCCGTTCGCTGTGCCCGCGGGTGTACGCGTCCTTGATCTCCACCGCCTGCACCAGCGACTGCACGGTGGCCTGGTGGGCGTCCTGCTCGCGCTGCCCCTGGGCGAACACCCAGGCCGAGATGGACAGCGGCAGCAGGGCCAGCAGCGCGGCGAACGCCCCGTACGGGCCCTGCCAGAGCACGGCGACCATCAGCCCGCCGGCCGCGTGCACCAGCACCGGCAGCCCGCACATCGAGCAGGCGCCGCGCAGCACCTCGATGACCGGACGGTCCTCGCTGAGGATCACCATGACGCCCACCACCAGCCCGTTGACCAGGCAGAACGCCGCGACGGCGGCGAAGCCGGGCAGCAGCGCGGCCGGGAAGCGGGAGCCGAGCAGCAGCTGCGGGCCGCGCAGCAGGTGGAAGGCGACCGAGGAGGCGAAGGCGCACAGGGCGAGCTGGGAGCCGTTGAACAGCTGGCGGCGCCGGCAGCCCGGCCCGGTCGGGCCGCCGAGCAGCGCGGCCGGGGCGGCGACCAGGGCGGCGGCGGCCGGCGGGAGCATCAGCACCCCGGCGAAGAGCACCGGGAAGAAGGCGTTCACCCCGGGCCGGGAGGGTGCCCGGCCGACGGGCGCGGGGCGGCGCAGCAGCCGGCGCAACAGGAGGGAACAGGGGGTCGGCAGGCCCTGGGCGAGCGACTCCCAGCAGCCGTGCAGGAAGCCGAGCAGTCCGACCTTGGGCCAGTCCGTCGGGTGGCCGAGCCAGCGCGGCACCCCGGGGGTGACGGCCTCCGGCAGCAGCGGCAGCAGGCAGCACAGGGCTGCCACCGGGACTGCCACCAGGTAGCGCGCCGCCCCCTGCGGCAGGGTCGCGCCTCCACTGTCGGTAGCGATCTCGGCCTCCCCGCGTCCGGGCCCCGTGTTGCCTCAGCGCGCCGGGGTGACCGGCGGTGAGCGTCCGTCAGGAGGATAGGCCGCCGCCCGGGCGCGGGGACGCATGATCGCGCAATGGCGCAGTTGGCGCACCGCCAACTCACTCGAACGAGTGAGGGCGCATGCGAGCAGAACGGGAGCGGCCCCGGGAGCGCATGCTCCCGGGGCCGTCGGACTCCCTGCTCGAACCGTACGGCCCGCCCTCGCCGGCGGGCCGTACGGAACCACTCCCGGCTACTCCGCCGGGGCTCCGGCCTCGACCGGCGCACCGGGGCGCACGCCCGGCCCATCGGCCGCGTCGTCCCGTGCCTGCGCCGTGGCCGGCCTGGGCGCCGGGCGGGCGGACTCGGCGTGCACCTCGACCGAGGCCTCCACCGCGACGACCACCTCCTCGCCCGAGCGCTGCCCGGCCCGGATCGAGTCGATCCTGGCCAGCACCTTGCTGCGCAGGTCCGTCGGGGTGTCGTCACAGCCGCAGGAACGCTTGATCAGCGCCTTGATCGCCTGCTCCAGCCCGTACTGCTTCAGGCAGGGCGAGCACTCCTCGAAGTGCACGCGCAGCTTGGCGCAGTCGCCCTCGGCCATCTCGTTGTCGAGGAATTCATAGAGGTGGTCGAGGACCTCGCCACACTCGGTGTCGTGCGGATCGCCGCAGCTCATGAGCCCGAGCCCTTCGCTTCCTGCCCTGCCCCGCTGCCGGCCGGGACGAGCCCGCGCTCACGGGCGTAGTCCTCCAGCATGCCGCGCAGCTGACGGCGGCCGCGGTGCAGCCGGGACATCACCGTACCGATGGGAGTACCCATGATGTCCGCGATCTCCTTGTACGCAAAGCCTTCTACGTCCGCGAGATAGACGGCGATCCGGAATTCCTCCGGGATCGCCTGCAGCGCGTCCTTCACATCGCTGTCGGGGAGGTGGTCGAGCGCCTGGGTCTCGGCCGAGCGCAGACCGGTCGACATGTGCGACTCGGCCCGGGCCAGCTGCCAGTCCTCGATCTCCTCCGCCGCGGTGCGCTGGGGCTCCCGCTGCTTCTTGCGGTACGAGTTGATGAACGTGTTGGTGAGGATGCGGTACAGCCAGGCCTTGAGGTTGGTGCCCTCACGGAACTGGTGGAAGGACGCGTACGCCTTGGCGAACGCCTCCTGGAGCAGATCCTCCGCGTCCGCGGGGTTGCGCGTCATGCGCAGCGCCGCGGAGTACATCGGATCGAGGTACCCCAGGGCGTCGCGCTCGAAGCGCTCCCGCCGGGTCTCCTCGGACTCCTCCGCCGACACCCTGAAGGTGTCCTCACCGATCGCCTCGGCCAGCTCCTCACCGGTGAGCGCCTCGCCCGCAGGCAGGGCCTCGTCCGGGCCACGGCCCGGCTCGGCCTCGTGCTCGGTCCCGACGACCGGACCCACCTCCTCGGCATGACGGGCACGGCCCACGGCGGGCCGCCCAGAAATGGAGGATATCGGGCTGACGGGCTTCTCGCCCGCGTCGATCCACTCCGGCCAAGAAGGAGTGAAGGCCGTCGCGGCCTCGCGCTCCTCAGGCCGTTCGGGGCACGCGATCGAACCCATCTGCCCTGCCTCTCACCGGTGACTCGTGCTGACGGACACGACAACCACACCGGCCCCGCCCGCATTCCCGCCCCGGCACCCACTTCACTCGCACGAGTGATCGAGCGGAAACGCCCTGCTCACGGCCCCGTCGCCCAGGGCCCCGCGCCCAGGACCGCCCGGCCGGGGCCGACCACTCAGACCAGCCCCAGCACCCAGTCCCCCACCGACGAACAGATCAGCTCCAGCACCTCGTCCTGCCCCACCGACGCCCGCTTGGGCACCTCGAAGCCGTGGTTCCCGTACGGCAGCGCCACCAGCTCGTGCCCCGGCGGCAGCTCCGGGAACTCCTCCGGCCCGCCGAACGGGTCCGCCGCGCCCTGCACCACCAGCGTCGGCAGCCCCGACCCCAGCAGCTCCTCCGCCCGGCTCCGCTCCGGCCGGCCCGGCGGGTGCAGCGGGAACGCCAGCGCCACCACCCCCACCGCACCGCTGCCCGCCCCCGTACGGCACGCCACCCGCGCCCCCGCGCTGCGCCCGCCGACCACCAGCGGCAGCCCCGCCCCGGCCAGCCGCCCGGCCACCGGCCGCCAGCCGGTGTCCAGGGTCTTCGGCGCCGGGCCCAGCTTCTTCCCCGCCACCCGCCAGGGCTGCTCGACCAGCGCCACGGTGATCCCGCGCTCCGGCAGCCGCCCGGCCAGCGCCACCAGGTCCCGCGCCCCGATCCCACCGCCCGCACCGTGCCCCAGCGCCAGCACCGCCCTCGGATCGGCGGCCCGGTGGTAGGTGATCCGGGCGTCCCCGGCCTCGGTGGCCACGAGTTCGGAGGTGGTCATATCAACAAGCTCCCCGCAGGTTTCGGATCAGAACAACGTGGTCTCGTACTCGACCTCGGCCCACGGCTCCTTGAGCTCCGGGCCGTTGTTGCGGATGTTGCCGACCGCCGGCGACACCGGCGTGGCCACCAGCGCCCCCGGCGGCGGGGGTATCAGCAGCCGGCGCGCCTCCTCCGGGTCGCTCAGCCCCGGGTCCAGCCACTCGCCCCAGGCCTGCCGGTCGAGGAACAGCGGCATCCGCTCGTGGATCGGCGCCAGCACCTCCTCGGCGTCCGTGGTCACGATCGTGAAGGTCACCAGCCAGGCCTCCGGGTGCCCCGGCGGCACCGCCCGGTTGCGCCAGAACTCGTACAGCCCCGCCAGCGCCAGCGGGTCACCGTCCGCCCGGGAGACGAAGAACGGCTTCTTGCGCGCCCTGCCCCGCTCGCCCGGCACCGTCTGCCACTCGTAGTAGCCGTCCACCGGCAGCAGGCACCGGCGGGAGGCGAAGGCCTGCCGGTAGGCGGGCTTCTCGTGCACCGTGTCCGACCGCGCGTTGATCATCTTCACCGCCGTCTCGGCGGAGTTCGACCACTGCGGCACCAGCCCCCAGCGCAGCGCCCGCAGCTGCCGCACCGGCCGCGCCGCCCCCTGGGCCGCCCGCTCCAGCACCACGAGGGCGCTGTTGGTCGGCGCCACGTTCCAGTTCGGCTCCAGGGACTCCTGCGGATCCCAGAACTCCACGTCGAACAGCTCGACGACGTCCTCCGGCTTGCTGCTGGCTGCGAAGCGACCGCACATGCGGGCCAGCTTGCCATGCCGCCGCCGTTCACCACTTCCTCATCCCAGGACGAGAACCACCCGCTCCCGTCCACCCGTCCCCGCATGGGAGGCTGCCCCGAACGGCCCAACACAGCGAACGGAGGCGCAGACCCCCCGATGAACCCGAACAACCAGAACCTCGGCGAACTGTGGGACCGGGTCACCGGCACCCAGGCCGCCCCGCCCGGCTGGCTGGTCCTCGCGACCGGCTGCGCCGCCCTGCTCACCGTCCTCGCCCGCCCGCTCTGGCACGTCGCCCGCAACGCCGTCACCATCGCCCACGAGGGCGGCCACGGCCTCGCCGCGCTCGTCACCGGCCGCAAGCTCGCCGGCATCCGGCTGCACTCCGACACCTCCGGCCTCACCCTCTCCTACGGCCGCCCCACCGGCCCCGGCATGGTCCTCACCGCCGCCGCCGGCTACACCGCCCCCGCCCTGCTCGGCCTCGGCTGCGCCGCCCTGCTCGCCGCCGACCGGATCACCCTGCTGCTGTGGCTGGCCATCGCCCTGCTGCTCGCCCTGCTGATCCGCATCCGCAACGCCTTCGGCCTGTTCACCGTCCTGGTCGCCGGCGGCGCCTTCTTCCTGGTCTCCTGGTTCGGCAGCGCCCAGGTCCAGGCCGGCTTCGCCTACCTCGGCTGCTGGTTCCTGCTGTTCGGGGCGGTGCGCCCGGTCCTGGAGCTCCAGCACCAGCGCCGCATCGGCTGGGCCCGCGACTCCGACGCCGACCAGCTCGCCCGGCTCACCCACGTCCCCGCCCTCGCCTGGGTCACCGTCTTCCTGCTGATCGCCCTCGCCTGCCTCACCCTGGGCGCCAACTGGCTCCTGCAACCGCTGCACTAGGGTCCGCCCCCCGACCAGCGCCCGCCGGGGCGGCGCCGGGAGCCCGACGACTGCCCCGCGAACGCTCCCGTCCCGCCATCCGGCCGCAGCAGGGGCCGTTCCGGTACGGCCCCTAGACTGGCCCCCATGACCGAGACCCCGTGGCCCGCCCCCGTCGCCACCGCCCCCGTCGACGCCACCGTCACCATCCCCGGCTCCAAGTCGGTCACCAACCGGGCCCTGGTGCTGGCGGCACTCGCCGACGGACCGGGCTGGGTGCGCCGCCCGCTGCGCAGCCGCGACTCCCAGCTGATGGCCGACGGCCTGCGCGCCCTCGGGGTCACCATCGAGGAGAAGGTCAACAACGACTCCGGCGGCACCGGCGGCGGCGAGGCCTGGCGGGTCATCCCCGCCCCCGCGCTGCGCGGCCCCGCGCGCGTGGACGTCGGCAACGCCGGCACGGTCATGCGCTTCCTGCCCCCGCTCGCCGCCCTCGCCGACGGCCCGGTCCACTTCGACGGCGACCCGCGCAGCCACGAGCGCCCCCAGCACGGCGTGATCAACGCCCTGCGCGCGCTCGGCGCCCGGATCGAGGACGGCGGCCGCGGCAGCTTCCCGCTCACCGTGCACGGCACCGGCGGCCTCGACGGCGGCCCGGTCGAGCTGGACGCCTCCTCCTCGTCCCAGTTCGTCTCCGCGCTGCTGCTCTCCGGCGCCCGCTACAACCACGGCGTCGAGGTCCGGCACGTCGGCGGCCCGGTGCCGTCGCTGCCGCACATCCGGATGACCGTCGAGATGCTGCGCCTGGCCGGCGCCCAGGTCGACGCCCCCGAGGACGGCGGCGAGAAGGACGTCTGGCGGGTCACCCCCGGCGCCCTGCTCGGCCGCGACCTGGTGGTCGAGCCCGACCTCTCCAACGCCGCCCCGTTCTTCGCCGCCGCCCTGGTCACCGGCGGCCGGGTCACCGTGCGCGACTGGCCCAAGCACACCACCCAGCCCGGCGACCAGCTGCGCGACCTCTACACCCGGATGGGCGGCGCCTGCGAGTTCACCGACGAGGGCCTGCAGTTCACCGGCACCGGCCGGATCCACGGCATCGAGGCCGACCTGCACGACGTCGGCGAGCTCACCCCGGTGATCGCCGCCGTCGCCGCCCTCGCCGACTCCGAGTCCCACCTGTACGGCATCGCCCACCTGCGCCTGCACGAGACCGACCGGCTGGCCGCCCTCGCCAAGGAGATCAACGACCTCGGCGGCGACGTCAGCGAGACCGAGGACGGCCTGCGGATCCGCCCGCGCCCGCTGCGCGGCGGCATCTTCCACACCTACGAGGACCACCGCCTGGCCACCGCCGCCGCGGTGCTCGGCCTCGCCGTGCCCGGTGTCGAGGTGGAGAACGTCGGCACCACCGCCAAGACCCTGCCCGACTTCCCGGGGATGTGGGCGGAGCTGCTCGGCGAAGGCACGGCGGCGACGGACGCCTGAGCGGAGACTGGAACCATGCGCCGCTACGGCAAGGACGCCGACGAGGACGACATCCGCAACCGCCCCGCCCGCCGGGGCTCCCGGCCGCGGACCCGGATCCGGCCCAAGCACGAGGACGCCGCCGGAGCGATGGTGCTGACCGTCGACCGCGGCCGGATCACCTGCCTGATCGACCCGGGGACCAAGCAGGAGCGTGAGGTCGTCGCCATGAAGGCCCGCGAACTGGGCCGCAAGGGCGTCGTCGTCGGCGACGTGGTCAACCTGGTCGGCGACCTCTCCGGGGACGCCGACACCCTCGCCCGGATCGTCCGGGTCGAGGAGCGCAGCTCCGTGCTGCGCCGCACCGCGGACGACGACGACCCGTACGAGCGGATCGTCGTCGCCAACGCCGACCAGCTGGCCATCGTCACCGCGCTGGCCGACCCCGAGCCCCGCCCCCGGCTGATCGACCGCTGCCTGGTCGCCGCCTACGACGCGGGCATGGAGCCGCTGCTGGTGCTCACCAAGTCCGACCTCACCCCGGCCGACGCGCTGCTGGAGTCGTACGCCCCGCTCGGCATCGACTACGTGGTGACCCGCCGGGACGAACTGGAGACCACCGGCGCCGAGGCCGTCCGCGAGCACCTGCGCGGGCTCTCCACGGTGTTCATCGGCCACTCCGGCGTCGGCAAGACCACCCTGGTCAACGCCCTGGTCCCGGACCGCCAGCGGCAGACCGGCGACGTCAACGCGGTCACCGGCCGCGGCCGGCACACCACCGTCTCGGCCCTGGCGCTGCGGCTGCCCCCGCCGCCCGGCGCCAAGCCCGGCTCCCGGAAGGCGCTCGACCCGGGCTGGGTGATCGACACGCCCGGCTTCCGGTCCTTCGGCCTCTCGCACATCGACCCGTCCCGGGTCATCCTCGCCTTCCCCGACCTGGAGCCCGGCACCGTCGACTGCCCCCGTGCCTGCAGCCACGACGAGCCGGACTGCGCCCTGGACGCCTGGGTCGCCGACGGCCACGCCGAGGCCGCCCGGCTCTACTCGCTGCGCCGCCTGCTGTCCAGCAAGGAGGCCCGCGAGGGCGACTGACCCCCCGGGCGGTCCCGAGGCTGGTGGCCCGTTCGAGGTGTCGGACCGGCCCACCCTGGCGATCATAGGAAAGTCGGGCCGCGTACGGCCCGTCCGTCGATCGACAGGGAGGGCACGCGATGGCATGGGCCCTGGTGATCCTGGCCGGCCTCCTGGAGACCGGCTTCGCGATCAACCTCAAGCTCAGCGAGGGCTTCACCAAGCTCTGGCCCACCATCAGCTTCTGCGTGTTCGCCCTCAGCAGCTTCGGGCTGCTCACCCTCTCGCTGAAGAGCCTGCCGGTCGGCCCCGCCTACGCGGTGTGGACCGGCATCGGCGCGGCCGGCACCGCCATCTACGGCATGGCCTTCCTGGACGAGACCACCTCGGTGCTCAAGCTGGTCTCCATCTCCCTGGTGATCGCCGGCGTGATCGGCCTCCAGCTCAGCGGCTCGGCCCACTGACCCGGCGCCCCGGCTCTCCGGCGCGGCCCCACTGACCCGGCGACCTGGCGACCTGGCGACCCGCCGACCATCCACCGAGACGGCACCCGGACCGGCCCGACCCGCTGAGCTAGGGTTTCCGGCATGGCCGACTACCACGACGATCTCCGACTCGCCCACGTCCTCGCCGACTCGGCCGACTCGGTCACCCTGGATCGCTTCCGCGCCCTCGACCTCAAGATCGAGACCAAGCCGGACCTCACTCCGGTCAGCGACGCCGACAAGGCCGCCGAGGAACTGGTGCGCAGCGTGCTCCAGCGCGCCCGCCCGCGTGACGCCGTGCTCGGCGAGGAGTTCGGCCTGCAGGGCTCGGGCCCGCGCCGCTGGGTGATCGACCCGATCGACGGCACCAAGAACTACATCCGCGGCGTCCCGGTCTGGGCCACCCTGATCGCCCTGCTGGAGGACGGCCCGGACGGCGTCGAGCGCCCGGTGGTCGGCATCGTCTCCGCCCCGGCGCTGCAGCGCCGCTGGTGGGCCGCCAAGGGTCTCGGCGCCTACGCCGGCCGCAGCCTGGCCAAGGCCTCCCGGATCCACGTCTCCGGCGTCTCCCGGCTCGAGGACGCCTCCTTCTCGTACTCCTCCCTCACCGGCTGGGAGGACCGCGGCCGGCTGGACCCGTTCCTGGACCTCACCCGCGCCTGCTGGCGCACCCGCGCCTACGGCGACTTCTGGTCCTACATGATGGTCGCCGAGGGCGCCGTGGACATCGCCGCCGAGCCCGAGCTGTCGCTGTGGGACATGGCCGCGCCGTGCATCGTGGTCGAGGAGGCCGGCGGCCTGTTCACCGGCCTGGACGGCGTCCCCGGCCCCGGCGGCGCCGACGCGGTGGCCACCAACGGCCTGCTGCACGACGAGACCCTGCGGCGCCTGTCCGTCTGAGAGCCGCTCGCCCGCGGCTACCCGGCCGCTCGCCTCCCGGCGCTCGGACCCGGTGCCGCCTTCGGCTCGGGGCGGACGTGGGGCGGAACTGGTGCGGGCCCGTATGACCAGTGGGAGCTGGTCATACGGGCCCGCCGCTGTGATCGGTCCGGCTACTGCTTGCGCAGCTCCCGGACCGCCGCCTCCAGCCGCTGCCCGTAGTCGGCGTCGGCCTTGCGGAAGTTGTCGATCGCCCGCTCCACGATGTCCTCGCGGTCGGCCGAGACCTTGGCGATGAAGCCCGCCAGGTTGGCGATCAGCCGCTGCTTCTCCTCCTCGGAGAACAGCCGGTAGAGGGTGCCCGCCTGCACGAAGTCGTCGTCCTCGGCGTGCGCGGGCGCCGCGTGGGTGCCGGTGGAGCCGTCGACGGCGGCCGCGGCCCACAGCGGTCGGCCGGTCTGCACCGGGCCGCCGAAGCTGTTCGGCTCGTAGTTCTTCTGCCGCCCGTGCCGGCCGTCGTACAGGTACCCGTCCCGGCTGTTGGTGCGGGCCTCGGTGGCGTGCGGGCGGTTGACCGGCAGGTGGTCGGCGTTGATGCCGACCCGGTAGCGGTGGGCGTCCGCGTAGGCGAACAGGCGGCCCTGGAGCATCTTGTCCGGGGACGGCCCGATGCCGGGCACGAAGTGCGCCGGGGAGAACACCGACTGCTCGACCTCGGCGAAGACGTTGTCGGGGTTGCGGTTGAGCTCCAGCTTCCCGATCTCGATCGGCGGGTAGTCGGCGTGCGGCCAGACCTTGGTCAGGTCGAAGGGGTTGAAGCGGTAGTTCGCCGCGTCGGCCGCCGGCATGATCTGGACCTGCACCGTCCAGCTGGGGAACTCGCCGCGCTCGATCGACTCGCGCAGGTCGCGCTGGTGGCTGTCCGGGTCCTCGCCGGCGAGCCGGTTGGCCTCGGCCTGGGTGAGGTTGCGGATGCCCTGGTCGGTCTTGAAGTGGTACTTGACCCAGAAGTGCTCGCCGGCCTCGTTCTGCCACTGGTAGGTGTGCGAGCCGTAGCCGTTCAGGTGCCGGTAGCTGGCCGGGATGCCGCGGTCGCCGAACAGCCAGGTCACCTGGTGGGTGGCCTCGGGCGACAGGCCCCAGAAGTCCCAGACGTTGTCGGCCTCCTGCGAGCCGGTGTACGGGTCGCGCTTCTGGGTGTGGATGAAGTCGGGGAACTTGATGGCGTCCTTGATGAAGAACACCGGGGTGTTGTTGCCGACCAGGTCGTAGTTGCCCTGCTCGGTGTAGAACTTCAGCGCGAAGCCGCGCGGGTCGCGCACCGCGTCGGCCGCGCCGAGGTTGCCGGCCACGGTGGAGAACCGCAGGAAGACCTCGGTCTGCTTGCCGGGCTCGGACAGGAAGGCCGCCCGGGTGTAGGGCGTCACGTCGGCGGTCACCGTGAAGGTGCCGTACGCGCCGGCGCCACGGGCGTGCACCACGCGCTCCGGGATCCGCTCGCGGTTGAAGTGCGCGAGCTTCTCGAACAGCAGCTGGTCCTGGATCAGGGCCGGGCCGCCGACACCCGCGGTCTCGGTGTTCTGGTTGTCGGCGACGGGGGCACCCGCCTCCGTGGTGAGGGTCGGGCGCAGCTCGTCCTGCGTGGTCATAGCGGGTCGCCTCCGAGGGGTCCGGTCGTGTGACACGATCCTAACTTGGACTTTGTCCAAGTCAACACTGGCACCAATCTCAGAGCGCGACTTATCCTGGGTCCATGAGTGATCTGCTGGAGAGACTGCGCGGACGCGGCTGGCGGCTGACCTCACAGCGCCGAGTGGTGGCCGAGGTCCTCGACGGCGAGCACGTCCACCTCACCGCGGACGAGGTGCACGCCCGCGCCGCCGCCCGCCTGCCCGAGATCAGCCGCGCCACCGTCTACAACACGCTCGGCGAACTCGTCACCCTCGGCGAAGTGCTGGAGGTCGCCACCGACGGCCGCGCCAAGCGCTACGACCCCAACGCCCACCGCGCCCACCAGCACCTGGTCTGCTCCGGCTGCGGCGCAATCCGCGACGTCCACCCGCACGGCGACCCGCTCGCGGCACTGCCCGCCGCCGAACGCTTCGGCTTCGCCGTCACCACCGCCGAGGTCACCTACCGCGGCCTGTGCCCCGACTGCTGCCGCCCGTAGCCCTACGGCCGACTACGCGCTCAGCTCGGCGTGCAGCGCGCCCAGCAGCCGCCCGGCCCGCTCCGCGACCTCGGCCGGCCCGTAGTCGATCGCCCGCCGGCACCAGTTCTCGGCCTGCACCGGCTCGCCCCGGCGCAACGCCAGCAGCGCCAGGCGCAGCGCCGCCCGCCCGTGCCCGGCGTCGGCGGCCCGGGTGTACCAGAGCATCGCCTCCGCCTCGCTGTCCTGCCGGGCCAGCAGCAGCCCCAGGTTGAACGCGGCACTGCGGCTGCCCGCCTCGGCGGCCCGCCGGTACCAGCTCTCGGCGATCTCCAGCGCCCCGCGCTCGGCCGCCCGCACACCCATCCGCACCTGCGCGCGGCGGTGCCCGGCGTCGGCCGCCAGCGCGTACCAGTGCTCGGCCTCGGCGTCCGCGTCCCCGCGCCGGTCCAGCACCGAGGCCAGCCGGAACGCGCCCTCCGCCGAGCCGCCGGCCGCCGCCTGCCGGTAGCGCTCCAGCGCACCGGACAGGTTGCCGCGCTGCTCCTGGGCGACCGCCAGCTGCAGCGCCGCCTCGCCGTGGCCCTCGGCGGCGGCCCGCGCGTACCACTCCTGGGCCTGCCGCGCCTCGCCCCGCCCGGCGTGCAGCACGCCCAGGTTGAAGGCGCCGTCCACGCTGCCGGCCTCGGCGGCCTTGGAGAACCACGGCTGGGCGCCGGACTCGTCGCCGCGCTGGAGCAGCACCACGGCCAGCGCGTTGCAGGCCTCCCGGTGCCCGGCGTACGCGGCCCGGCGGTACCACTGCTCGGCCTGCTGCTCGCGGCCGGTGCCGGCGCAGAGCAGGCCGAGGTTGAAGGCGCCGTTCTGGTCGCCCGCGTCCAGGGCGGTGCGGTACCAGTGCTCGGCGGCCTTGGCCTCGCCGCGGCTGGCATGCAGGGCGCCGAGCGCGTTGGCGGCGTTGCCGTCGCCGGCCTCGGCGGCCTCCTGCCACCACTCGGCGGCCGCGGCGACGTCCCCGGAGTCGCGCAGCAGGAAGCCGAGCGCGCAGGCGGCCCGCGGCTCGCCGTTCTGCGCGGACTGCCGGTACCAGCGGGCCGCCTCGTCCAGCAGCGACCGGTCGGCGCGGGCGCGCTCCTCCAGCAGCACGCCCAGGCGCAGCGCGGCGCGGGCGTGGCTGCGGGCGGCGGCGGTGCGGTACCAGGCCTCGGCGGTCTCCTTGTCCCCGGCGGCCTCGCGCATTCGGGCCAGCCGGTAGGCGGCCTCGCGGTGCCCGGCGTCGGCGGAGACCTTGAACCAGCGCTCGGCCCGTACGTCGCGCCGGTGCTCCATCAGGTCGCCGAGCGCGTAGGCGCCGAGCGGGTGGCCGTGGTCGGCGGCGAAGTGCAGCCAGTACTCGGCGGCCTCCTCCTCGCCCTGGTCACGCAGCTGGAGCCCGAGCGCGTGCGCGGCGGGGGCGCTGCCCGCCACCGCCGCCTGGCGCCACCACTGGCCGGCCTCGGCGCGGTGGCCCTGCTGGTGCAGCAGCACGCCCAGGTTGTTGGCGGCGGCCCGCACCCCGGCGGCCGCGGCGGCGCGCAGGTAGGGCTCGGCGTCCTCCAGGTCGCCGCGGCGCAGCAGCAGGGTGCCGAGCCGGCCGGCGGCGTCCGCGTCGCCGTCGTCGGCGGCCTGCCGGTGCCGGGCCTCCAGGGCGGCGGACTCCCGGGCGGCCAGCGCGGTCTCGAAGCTGGTGGGGTCCAGTCCGGCCGGGTCCAGCGCGGCGCCGACGGGCGACTCGTCGCCGCCTGCCCGGTACGGGCCGACGGCGGCGGAGAACTGACGGGTGGACACGTGGACCAGGCTGTCGGGCCCGGAGCCGCCGACCGCGGGGCGCTCGGACAGCCCGCTGGTGCGCTGGGCGGGCAGGGCCCCAGGGCGGCTGTCGGGGCTCTCGGGGCTCTCCGCCCAGGCGTCGGTGTCGGCCTCGACGGCCGCACCGGACTTGGCGCCTGACTTGCCGATCAGCCTCATGCCGACTCCCGCTCCCCCAGAGTGTCGCGGCATCGTGCCCCGGCCGACGGCCGGGGGGACTCCCAGGAGAGGCGCCGGACCCGACGGCCCATCAGCGGCCGTGCACCGTCCCCCGTGTGTCCCATCGTCGCATCACCCGCTACCCGCGTACACCTGCCCCGGCCGAATTCGGGTGGGGCGGACCCGAAGCCGACGGAATTGCTTCGGCGCTTTGTCGATTTCCCGACACTTCCACCCCACAAACCCCGGTGCCGTTCCCCATTGGCGACGGTCGATAGTACCGGAGCGGTTCCCGCCGCTTCCGGACGGAAACGTCCGGACACGACAGAGGCCCGGAGGAATGATCCTCCGGGCCTCTGACACTGAGTAGCGGGGACAGGATTTGAACCTGCGACCTCTGGGTTATGAGCCCAGCGAGCTACCGAGCTGCTCCACCCCGCGTCGTTGATCAAACAATAGCACGGGCGCGAGGGGCGAAAAACCAAAGCCGGAAGCACCCGGGAACGACAGAAGCCCGGAGGAAAGATCCTCCGGGCTTCTGACACTGAGTAGCGGGGACAGGATTTGAACCTGCGACCTCTGGGTTATGAGCCCAGCGAGCTACCGAGCTGCTCCACCCCGCGTCGATGAGTGAACCGTAGCACGGACGCGGGGTGGAACCCAAAACGGTTGTCGCAGGTCAGCGGGACTACGGGTGCGGACTGGCCGCCCCCGAGCCGGACGGCGCCGCCGTCGGCGCCGGCGCCGGGCTGGCGCCGCGGGCCGCGTCGGCCGCCTTCAGGGCGTCCCCGAGCGCCTTCTGGGCGTTGCCGTAGGCCACCCAGTCGCCGTTCTTGAACGCGGTCTGGCTGTCGTTGTACGCCTTCGCCGCGTCCGAGAGCGCCTTCTGCAGATCCGGCGAGAGCGTCCCGCCCGGCGCCGGGGTGCCCGGCCCGGTGGGCGTGGGCGTCGGCGTCCCCGGGGAGGTCGGCGTCGTCCCCGAGCCCGGCGTCGTGCCCGAGCCCGGGACGGCCCCGCCGCCCGGGTTGGACGGCGCGACCGGCGTGGCCGGCGGAGCCTGCCCGGCGAACAGCTTCTTCAGCGCGTCCTCCAGGGTGTTCTCGAAGGCCACGTTGTCGTCCCCGTACACCGCCAGGACCTTCTGCAGCGTCGGGTACTTGGCGCCGCGCCCGCGCACGTACACCGGCTCGACGTTCAGCAGTCCGCCGCCGACCGGCAGGGTCAGCAGGTTGCCGTACTCCAGCTCGGTGTCGCCGCCGCTCTTCAGCGCGAAGATCTGGTTGGCCACCTCCTGGCGGGAGTTGAACTTCGACTGCACCAGGCCGGGCCCCGGTGCGCCGCTCTCGCCGGTCATCTTCAGGATGCGGATCTTCCCGTAGTCGTCGCCCGGATCCGCGTTGACGGACATGAAGGCCGCCAGGTTCGGCCGCTGGTTGGGCACGAAGCTGCTGGTCAGCGAGAAGCTCGCGGCGGGGGCGTCCGGCATCCGCACCGTCACGTAGTACGGCGGCTGGACCTGCCTGGTGTCACTGGTCGGGTCCACCGGGACCTGCCAGATGTCACTGCCGTTGAAGAAGGAGTTGGCGTCCGTCACGTGGTACTGGCCGAGCAGGTCGCGCTGCACCTTGAACATGTCCTGCGGGTAGCGCAGGTGCGGCAGCAGCGTCGCCGGGATGTCCGCCTTCGGCTCGACGGTGCCGGGGAAGGCCTTCATCCAGGTCTTCAGCACCGGGTCCTTGTCGTCCCACTGGTAGAGCTTCACCTCGCCGGTGTAGGCGTCCACCGTGGCCTTGACCGAGTTGCGGATGTAGTTGACCTGGTTGGCGGCGGTCAGCAGCTCACCGCGCTGGTTGGTCAGCGAGTCCTTGGTCGCGGTGCCCAGCGTCGTCTTCGACGAGAACGGGAAGCCGTCCGAGGTGGTGTAGCCGTCCACGACCCACACCACCCGGCCGCCCTGCACCACCGGGTACGGGTCGGCGTCGATCGACAGCCACGGCGCGACCTTCTCCACCCGCTCCTTCGGCGTCCGGTTGTAGATCACCTTGGCGCCGTCGGTGATCGCCCCGGCGTAGAGCATCTGCGGCTCGGCGAAGCGCACCGCGTACGCGGCCCGGGTGATCGGGTTGTCCAGCGAGACACCGCTGTCACCGTTGTACGTGTACTCCACGTTCTGGCCGGTCTTGACGTCGGTGTAGTCGATCTCCTTGTTGGAGCCGCCGACGATCGAGTACGTCGTCGTCTTCTCGCCGTAGTAGATCCGCTGCTCGTAGTCGCCCAGCGTGCCGGTGGCCGGCAGGCCGGACTCGGTGAACACCGGCCCGCCCTTGTCGTCGACCTGGTTGCCCTTGGCGACCGCCGCGCCGTAGCCGTGGGTGTACTTGAAGTGGTCGTTGATCCAGTTGCGCTGCACCCCGTTGAGGTCCAGCTCGCGCAGGCCGATCACGGTGTCCTGCTTGTCCGCGCCGGTGCCGTAGCGGTCCACCGACAGGGTGCTCGGGAACGCGTAGTAGTTGCGCTGCTGCTCCAACGACTGGAACGTCTGGGACACGATGTTCGGGTCCAGCAGCCGCACGTCCGCGATGGTCTGCGCGTCCGGCTTCAGCGCGTCACCCGTGGTCGAGCCCTGCGGGCTGTACGGGGTGGTCTCCGAGTCCGCGATCCCGTACGCCTGCCGCGTCGCGTCGATGTTCTTCTGGATGTACGGCGTCTCCTTGGCCTGCTCGTTCGGCTTGACCTGGAACTGCTGCACGATCGCCGGGTACAGCCCGCCGATCAGCACCGCCGACAGCACCATCAGCCCCAGCCCGATCAGGGCCGGCGCCCAGGTGCGGCGGATCGGGGTCAGGAAGAACAGCACCGCGCAGATGATCGCGACGAAGAACAGGATCGTCTTGGCCGGCAGGAACGCGTTGGCGTCCACGTAGCGCAGGCCCGTCCAGCCCGAGACCCCCTTGTAGGAGCCGGTCTTCACCGCCAGCGCATACCGGTCCAGCCAGTACGCCACCGCCTTCAGCAGCACGAACACGCCCAGCAGCACCGCCAGGTGCCCCTGCGCGCCCGCGCTCGCCCGACGGCCCGGGCCCTGCAGCCGCAGGCCCCCGTACAGGTAGTGCACCAGCGCCGAGGTCAGCAGCGAGACGATCACCGCGCTGAACGCGAAGCCCAGCAGGAACTCGTAGAACGGCAGGTCGAACGCGTAGAACGAGACGTCCATGCCGAACTGGGCGTCCTTCTCACCGAAGGACGTCGCGTTCGTCCACATCAGCCAGGTCCGCCACTGGCCCGACGCCGCCGCGCCCGCCACCAGGCCGATCACCAGCGAGACGCCGATCAGCGCCCAGCGCTTGAACGGCGCCAGGCCCGCCCGGTAGCGGTCCAGGCTCTGCTGCTCCACCGACATCGCCGACAGCGGCGGCCGCAGCCGGTGCGCCAGCCAGACGTTGAAGCCGACGATCACCGCCATCAGCAGGCCGAACACCGCGAACAGCCCGGTCTTCGTCCACAGCTGGGTGGTGAACACCGAGGAGTAGTGCACCGACCTGAACCACAGCCAGTCCGTCCAGAACCCGGCGAACATGACGAACAGCAGGAACAGCACCGCGAGCACGCCCAGGGTCAGCAGGGCCACTCTCGCCCGCCGGGAGGGCGGGCCCACCCTCCGCCGGAAACCCGGCCCTGAGCGTTCCGGCATCTGGAATACCACGGTGGCACCTCAGCTGTGTCGTCTGGAATCGGTCGGTCGTCAGAGCAACTTAACCAGGCTTTGGCCGAGTTCCCGCCGTTAGCAGACGGTTACGACGACCTTCCCGCGCGACCCCCGGGGCGCCCCCCCGCCGGCCCCCCTCCACCCCGACCCGAGCCCCCCGCCCCGGGCCGCCCGCAGCCGCCCCGGCGAGCGCCCGCCGCCCGGCGTGTGAGGATTGAGTCATGTCCGACGCGTCTGATCTGAACAACTCCCCCGACGACGTCTCCAAGCTCCCCGCCGCCACCCCGCTCACCCGGGCCGCGCTGGAGATCGACGAGTACGCCGCCACCCTCGGCTGGGACCTCCCGGCCCGGCTGTTCGCCCTGGTGGACAGCGCCGCCCTGCGCAAGGCCGACCCGCGCATCGCCAAGCAGCTCGGCCTCGCCGACACCGACGAGCCCGGCCTCACCCCGGTCGAGCAGGACGAGCTCCCGGCCGGCATGGAGCTCGACAAGTTCCTCGGCACCATCGCCTGGCCCGCCGCGGTGGCCGGCTGCGCCCTGGTGGTCGAGCGCCTGATGCTGCCGCCGGGCTCCGAGCAGTCCCGCCCCCGGGGCGCCAGCGACGCCCAGCTCGCCGAGTGGGTGGCCAACCACCCCAAGCGCGAGGAGGTGCGGATCACCGCCGCGGTGCTGCGCGACGGCAAGAAGGAGATCGCCCTGCGGCTGCGCTCCAAGGACGTCGCCCGCGAGGTGCTGACCGGCCCGGACCTCGTGCCCGGCCTGACCGACGCGCTGCTGGCGACCTTCTCCTGACCCCCGCGCCCCGGTTACTCGGGGCAGGACGGCAGCGCCGAGGTCTGCCCGGAGCGGATCTGCTCCAGCGACTTCAGCGCGCCGTCCAGGGTGTCCGTCTTGATCAGGGTCAGCCCGGACGGCACGTTCTTGGTGGCCTCGGCGCAGTTCGAGGACGGGGTGAAGAAGTACTGGGCCCCGGCGTCCCGGGCGGCGATCAGCTTCATCGATATCCCGCCGATCGGGCCGACCTTGCCGTCGTCGTCGATGGTGCCGGTGCCCGCGACGAACTTGCCGCCGGTGAGGTCGCCGCCGGGGGTGAGCTTGTCGATGATGCCGAGCGAGAACATCAGCCCGGCGCTCGGCCCGCCGACGTCCTGCAGGCCGATGTCGATCTGGAACGGGTAGGTGTGCCGGATCCCGGTGCCGATGCCCACCACCGCGAGCTCGGCCCGCTCGGCCGGGGCCTTCGGGTCGAGGTCCTTCGCCCGCACGGTCGGAACGGTGACGTCGGTCTTCGTCCCCGGGGCGGCGGCGCCGTCGGCGGTGGCGTCCTTGGTCCGCGGCACCACGGTGAAGACCACCGACTCGCCGGGCTTGTGCTTGGTGACGGCGGCGACCACCTGGTCGACCGAGTCGACGGCGGTGCCGTCCACCGCGACGATCCGGTCGCCCGCGTGCAGCCGGCCCTCGGCCGGCGCCCCCGCGGTGACCGACTTGACGATCAGTTCGTTGCCGACCGGGACGCCCAGTTCCTTGAGCGCGGCGGTGCGGGCGCTGTCCTCGGAGGAGGCGAACTCCTCGGCGTTCTGCTTCTTGGCGTCGGCGTCCGACTGCCCCTTGGGGTAGACGTTGTCGTGCGGCACCACCAGCACGTCGTCGCGCAGCCAGCCGATCACCGCGTTGACCAGGCTGGGCTCGTACTTGGCCCCGGTGACCTGGACAGTGGTCATGTTGAGGTGCCCGCTCGTCTTGTACGAGTCGTGCCCGGTGATGGTGATCACCGACTTGCCCCCCTGCTCGCCCAACGTGTTGTACGTCGGGCCCGGGCTCATCTCCGTGTACGGCACCTTCATCAGCACCGAGACGCAGAGCAGCGCTATGAGCAGCAGGGTGGCAGCGAGCATCGTCGCGGAGCGGCGTGGCATGCCACGACAGTACGGGACGCCGATGACGCGGCGCCCGCCGGGCTACCGACCGGGATGCTCCCCGGGGGCGGCGGTGCCCGCGGTGGTGCGTTCCATCGCGGCCATGAAGCGCCGGTGCTCGGCGAGCGAGGCGGGGTCCCCGGTGGCCTTCGGGGCCCGTTGGGCCCAGCCCGCCCAGACGGCGGCGGCCAGGACGGCGACAACCGGAATGATCAGCCAGGCGAGCGCACCCATGTCAGTACTCCCAGCTCGTCGTGTCTATGAGCAGATTAACCACTCCGGCGGACAACGCGGCCGGCGCCATCCGGGTTACGGGACGGCCGATCGGCTCACTTCCAGGGAGTATCCGGCGCCGCCGGCCCGACCCGTTCGGGTGAGGCCACGGCGCGCCTGCCCGGAAAGACGTGCTCCGTGTGCGGCCGGTTCCGCCGCACCGGGGGCGGGAGCGCGATCAGCAGCCGCCGGCGCCGACCCACTCCTCCTCGCCATCGGCGAAGATCTGGTGCTTCCAGATCGGCACCTCGTGCTTGAGGTCGTCGATCAGCCTGCGGGCCGCCGCGAAGGCCTCGCCGCGGTGGGCGCAGGAGACGGCGACGATCACGGCTTTGTCGGAGATCTCCAGCCGGCCCACCCGGTGCACCGCGGCGAGCGCCCTGACCGGGAAGTCCGCGACGACCTTCTCGGCGATCCGGCGCATCTCCTCCTCGGCGGTGGGGTGGCAGCTGTACTCCAGCACGGAGACCGACTTGCCGCCGTCGTGGTCCCGGACCGTCCCGACGAAGACGGTGGTGCCGCCGGCGGCGTCGTCGCCGACCGCCTCGTACACCTCGTCCAGCGAGAGCGGGGTGTCGCGGATGGCGAGCAGACGGATGGGGTCGTGGTTCTCGGACATGTCCCCATGATTGCTCATCCGGGGCCGACCGGGGCAAGGGTCTTCCGCATCACGATTCCGAAATTTCGCATCGCGAGAACTTCGGGCCCGGACTCGACCAGCCCCACCCGGCCCGCCCGCCTCAGAAGCGACGCCGCTTGCGGGCCCGGCGCACCAGCGCCGCCGTACCGACCAGCGCCACCGTCGCCCCGGCCGCCCCCAGACTGGTCGCGGCCTCCTTGCCGCCCAGCCGGCGCCCCGCCACCGCGTGCTTGCCGGACACCTGCGCCAGCAGCTCGGCCAGCACCTGCTCATTGGTGAACTCCGGCCGCCAGCCCGCCTCGTGCAGCCGACTGCCGGACACCACCCACGGGTACATCGTGTACGCCAGGTCCCCCGCCGGGGCCGGGGTCAGGCCCAGCCGGTGCAGCCGGGCCGCGGTCCCCAGCGCCAGCGCGGCCGGCAGCTCCATCCGCCGGATCCCCGACAGCCGCTCCACGTCCTCCTGCTCCAGCCAGCCGTCGCAGCCGACCGTCACCTCGCCCTCGACCAGGCCGAGCGCCGCGTACTCCAGCGCCGCCGCCAGGTCGTCCACGTGGCAGAACTGCCAGCACGGGCGGGAGCCGGCCACCACCAGCAGCCGGGGCGCCTCGAAGTGCCGGGTCAGCACGGTGTCCACACCCGGGCCCACCACCACCGCCGGGCGCAGCACCGTCACCTGCAGGCCCGGGTGGGCCCGCGGCGCCCGCCGGGCCAGCCGCTCGATCTCCAGCAGGTCCCCGACCAGCGAGGCCTCCTCGGTCGCCCGCAGCTCGGAGTCCTCGGCCAGCGGCACCTCGTTGTCGGCCAGCGCGCCGTAGACCATCGCGGAGGTGCACAGCACCACCCGGTGCACCCCGGCGGCCGCGGCCGCGGTCAGCACCGTCTGGGCGCCGCGCACGTTGTAGGCGCTGCGGGCCCGCGGATCGGACTCCATGCCGAAGTCCATCGCCAGGTGCACCACGACGTCCACCCCGGCCAGCCGCTCGGCCACCGCCGGGTCCCGCACGTCCAGGACCCGCCACTGCACGCCCGGGACCTCTCCGCGCCGGTCGTCCACCGCCAGCACCCTGCGCACGTGCGGCGAGGCCACCAGCCGGGCGGCGACCCGCTCGCCCAGCACACCCGCGGCACCGGTCACGGCCACGGTCAGCGGCCGCCCGCCGTAGGCTGGAGGCGGTGACGCCGTGGCGTCCGGATCGTCCTCTCCAGCGGTCAGCCCAGAGCGAACGTCCGAGGGCGGGGAACTCACCGGCCATCCTCCACGGTTAGCTTATGTGCGTACGGACGTGTGTCACGTACGTCCATCCTGCCCGAGGCGAAGGCCCGGCGGTGCACCCGGCGCGGGCCTTGCGCCCGGGAGCCGCCCACGAGTCCCCCGCTCCACCGGAGCCCCGGGCGGACCGAACTGCCCGCCACACCCGTATGACGGCCTACCGGATCGAGGACCCCGTGAGCGACCTTCCCTTCGGATTCGGCGTTCCTCCCGAGGAGCCCGAGGACGGCAAGGCCAAGCCCGACGACGCGCAGAAGAAGGACCAGGGCCAGGAAGGCGCCGGCGCCCAGCCGTTCGGCTTCGGAGCCGGCAACCCCTTCGGCGCGATGTTCGGCATGCCCGGCGCCCCGGGCGGCCCCGGAGCCGACAACCCCTTCGCCGCGATGTTCGGCGGCCTCAACCCCGGCGACCTCGGCGCGGCCTTCCAGCAGCTCGGGCAGATGCTCTCCTTCGAGGGCGGCCCGGTGAACTGGGACCTCGCCCTGAACATCGCCCGGCAGACCGTCGTCGCCGAGCCCGCCGAGGGCAAGAGCAAGGACCGCTCCGTCGGCGCCGTCGAGCGCGCCGCCGTCGAGGAGGCCGTGCGCCTGGCCGACCTCTGGCTCGACGGCGTCACCGAGTTCCCCTCCGGCGCCGGCACCGCCGTCGCCTGGAGCCGCGCCGAGTGGATCGAGGCCACCCTCCCGGTCTGGAAGGACCTCGTCGACCCGGTCGCCGAGCGCGTCGGCACCGCCATGGGCGGCGTCCTGCCCGAGGAGATGCAGGCCATGGCCGGCCCGCTGATGGGCATGATGCGCTCCATGGGCGGCGCCATGTTCGGCACCCAGATCGGCCAGGCGCTCGGCGCCCTGGCCGGCGAGGTGGTCGGCTCCACCGACGTCGGCCTGCCGCTCGCCCCGGCCGGCAAGGCCGCCCTGCTGCCGCAGAACGTCGCCGAGTTCGGCGAGGGCCTGAACGTGCCCGCCGAGGAGGTCCGGCTCTACCTCGCCCTGCGCGAAGCCGCCCACCAGCGGCTCTTCGCCCACGTGCCGTGGCTGCGGGCCCACCTGCTGGGCGCCGTCGAGGCCTACGCGCGCGGCATCAAGGTCGACACCTCCCGCATGGAGGAACTCGTCGGCCAGCTCGACCCGAGCAACCCGGAGGCGCTCCAGGAGGCACTGGCCGGCGGCCTGCTCCAGCCCGAGGACACCCCCGAGCAGAAGGCCGCGCTCGCCCGCCTGGAGACCGCGCTCGCCCTGGTCGAGGGCTGGGTCGACGCCGTCGTGCACGCCGCCGCCGAACCCCACCTGCCGCAGGCCGGCGCCCTGCGCGAGACCGTCCGCCGCCGCCGCGCCGCCGGCGGGCCCGCCGAGCAGACCTTCGCCACCCTGGTCGGCCTGGAACTGCGCCCGCGCCGCCTGCGCGACGCCGCCCGGCTGTGGGCGCTGCTCGCCGACGCCCGCGGCGTCGAGGGCCGCGACGCCCTCTGGGAGCACCCCGACATGCTGCCCACCGCCGCCGACCTGGACGACCCGGACGCCTTCGTGCACCGCGGCAGCGGCGATCTGGAGGGCGGCTTCGACTTCGACGCCCTCGACAAGCTCCTCGGCGAGGCCGCGGCCGGCAAGCCCGACCTCAGCAAGCCCGAGCCGCCGAAGACCGACGAGGACGGCACCGACGGAAAGGGCGAGCCCACCGCATGACGGCCACCGGCACGGACGCGCCCACCCTGCACGCGGACGCCGTCCGCACCCTGACCGACTGGCGGCCCGCCGACCAGGACCAGGAACAGCTGCGGCTCGACTACCTCGCACACCTGGCCGAGCAGCCCGAGGGCCTCTACCGGTCCTGCCTGCCCGCCCACATCACCGCGAGCGCGGCGGTCGTCGACCCGGCCGCCGGGCGGGTGCTGCTCACCCTGCACCCCAAGGTCGGCATGTGGCTGCAGATGGGCGGGCACTGCGAGCCCGGCGACGGCGACCTCGCGTCCGCCGCGCTGCGCGAGGCGGTCGAGGAGTCGGGCATCCCCGAGCTCACCCTGCTGCGGGAGAACGGTGCCCCCGTCCCCGCCAAGCTGGACCGGCACCTGGTCCGCTGCACCGGCAAGGACCGTCCGGAGAACACCCACCTGGACGTCCAGTACATCGCGATCGCCCCGGCCGGGGCACAGGCGATGATCAGCGAGGAGTCGCTGGACCTGCGCTGGTTCGACTACGACCGGCTTCCGGAGCTGACCGACCACTCGGTGCGCGACCTGGTCGCCCGCGCGCGGCGGCTGACCGCCTGACCGGTTGAGGTGCGACGCGCCAAGGGGGCGCGGACCGACATGGTCCGCGCCCTCTTTTCGTATGCCCGTATGACCGCCAGCCGCCTGCCCGCCTCAACCGCAGGAGGCCGCCGGATCCGGACCGGGCGCACCGTTCCGGGCACCCGGGATGTGCGGCAGCCGGGCGGCCGACACCACGCCCTCCAGATAGCCGCGAGCCCGCTCCGTCCGGGGGTAGGCCTCCAGCAGCGCCCAGAACGCCGGGCCGTGGTCCGGCACCAGCAGGTGCGCCAGCTCGTGCAGCAACACGTAGTCCAGCACGTACTCCGGCATGCCCTGCAGCCGGTGGGACAGCCGGATCGTCCCCTCACTCGGGGTGCAGGAGCCCCAGCGCGAGTTCTGGTTGGTCACCCAGCGGACCTGCACCGGCTGGGCCCGGCCGTCCAGATAGGCGGCCGACAGCTCCCGGGCCCGGGCCATCAGGGCATCGTCCCCGAGGATCCGCCGGCGCTCCTGGGCGGCGAGCTTCTCCAGCATCTGCGCGACCCAGCGCTGCTCCTCCGCGTGCGACAGCCGGGCCGGGATCAGCACGACGGTGCGGTCGCCCTCGCGGTAGGCGGAGACGGTACGGCTGCGGCGGGCACTGCGGCGCACCTCGACCCGGCTGCGGTCGTGCGCCTCGGGCGGCACCGCTCCGGCGGGCGGGTGCTGCGGCCTCGACTGCTGCTTGTCGTGCGGCTTCTCGCGCTGCTTCTCGTCCGGGCGCCCGCGTGTGCTCGGCGTCGCCGTCTGGGACCCGGACGCTGCACGGGCACGCCGACGCGACGCCGGTGGATGGGAGTCCCGCTCGGCTGCCATGGCACACGACGTTACCCGGTACGGCTGACAGAAGTCCGGTGCCGTGGCCGAAATCTTTCATGGAGCGATCGGGAACGAAAGGCCGACGGGGGGTGTCCGGAAACCGACGCCCGGAGGGATGGGTGGTTATCCACAGGGCTCGCGAACAGATGGTGTGATCATGCCCCCGGGCCTGTGGATAACCTTCCGCACGCCATCGGCGCGATGGGGCATGCTGCGGTCAGCCGTCCGGAAACGATCGGAAGGGAGATCGTCGTGCGCCTCGTGCTCAAGCCCGCCCTGTCCCGCAGCTGGCGGGACTCCGAGACCCTGCAGTTCGGCACCGTCACCCGGTACGCCGGAGTGCTCGGCAACGCCGACAAGACGCTGTGCGCGTTCCTCGACCTGCTCGACGGAACGCGCGACCGGCCCGAGCTGCTGTCCGCCGGCGAGCGGATCGGGCTCGGCCGCGAACCTGCCGACACCCTGCTGAGCGAACTGGAGGAGACCGGGCTGCTCGACGACGCGGAGGCGACCGACAAGGCACTGTCCCGCTTCCCCCTGCCCCACCGGGACATCCTCAGGCCCGACCTCGCCTCGCTGTCCCTGGTCCACTCCGGCCCGGGCGCGGCACCGGCCGTCCTGGCCCGCCGGTCCGAGGCCCGGATCGAGGTACGCGGCGCCGGCCGGGTCGGCGCGGCCGTCGCCGCGGTGCTCGCCGCCG
>NZ_MECK01000031.1 GCF_014596465.1 Streptomyces sp. CBMA123
TCGACACCGCCGCCGACGCCGACACCGCCGGCCCCGGCCGCCTCGACGCCGCCCACTACGCCGGCCTCGCCCGCCTCGCCGACCGGGCCGGCCTGGGCGCCGATCACCAGCACCACGTTCGGGTCGCGCCAGACGTGGTCGGCGATCCGGTCGGAGGTGAGGACGGTGACGTCCTCCTCCGGGGTGCCGAGGGCCTCGCAGACCACGAAGGTGCGGTGCACCCCGCGCAGCATCAGGGCGAGTTCGCTCGGCCC
Organism: Streptomyces sp. CBMA123; assembly: GCF_014596465.1. GTDB lineage: Bacteria > Actinomycetota > Actinomycetes > Streptomycetales > Streptomycetaceae > Kitasatospora. The sequence goes on from NZ_MECK01000031.1 coordinate 255, forward strand.
GGCGCCCGGGGCGGTGAGCACCGCGACCTTGGGGTGGGCCCGGCAGATGTTGGCCGCGCGGCGCAGCCGTCCGCCGTGGACGCTGACCACCTGGGCGTCCTCCCAGGGCATGCCGGCCCGGGCGAAGGCGGTGGCGACGGAGGAGACGGCGGGCAGGACTTCGAGTTCGAGGCCGTACTCGGGGCGGCGCAGGGTGCGCACCACGCCGAAGAAGCCGGGGTCGCCCTCGGCGACCACGACGGCGGCGCCGCGGTGCTCGGCGATCGTGCGGGCGGCCTGCTGGACGTTGCCGAGGGCGAGCCGCTCGGCGTCCTCCGGCACCGGGAGGGCGTCCAGTTGGTAGGGCGCTCCGGCCACCAGGGTCGCCGCGGCGAGGGCCGCGCCGGCGGCCTCGGTCAGCGGCGTACCGTCCCACCCGATGACCGTGATCCGGTCAGCCATCTGCGGCCGTTCTCCCTCGACTCGTTGCGCGGCTCGTCGCGCCGGCTGTGCGGCGCCGGTGGAGAGGCTACCGGGTGTGGTCCCCCGGAGGCCGACATCTCGCACACATGTCCGCGCCGCGCGGGTGACCAGCGGGGGAACGCGGCGGGGGGTTCAGTCGCGCAGCACGTAGCGGTGGTCGCCGTGCCAGCCGTCGTGGTGCAGTTCGGGCGACTCCAGGTCCTCCGGGAGCAGGCTCCACAGGATCAGGTCGCTGCGGCTTTCCACCACGACCTCGCCGGACTCGCCCCGGACTATCCAGGCGCTGCGCAGCACGCCCTCGCTGATGCCGCCGATCTTCTGGGCGACCTGCTGGGCGGAGGTGTTGCCGGCGGCGGTGCGCAGCTCCAGGCGCAGGAAGCCGCGGTCCTCGAACAGCCACTGGGCGACGCCGAGGACGGCCTCCGGGGCGTAGCCCTCGCCGCGCGCCCAGACGGCGGTGACGTAGGAGATCTCGGTGCTGCGCAGCCGCCAGTCGGTGTTGCGCAGTTCGACCAGGCCGACCAGGCGCTGGGTGAGGTGCTCGGTGACGGCGAAGACGATGCCGCGCCCGGCGGCGCGGTGGGCGGGGGCGAGGGTGCGGGCGAGCTCGGCCGCGTACTCCTCGGTGAAGGGGTGCGGGAGGTCGGTCCAGGCCAGTACGAGGTCGTCGGCCATCATGGTGGCCAGGCCCGGGGCGTCGTCCTCCGCAAGGGGCCGCAGCAGCAGCCGTTCGGTGCTGATGGCCGTCTCGGGGAAGCTCGCTGCCATGCCGTCTCTCCTCGCCGGGTCGTGAACACAACACCGTACGCCTCCGGCGCGCCCCGGGTATCACGCGGTGCGCGCCCCGCGCGACGGTGCGTCAGAACCCGGTCGGCCGCGGTGTCCCTGGTGCATACTGCCCGACCGGGCCCCCGCCGAGGTGCGGCGGGGGCCCGGTCGGGCGCTACGAGGTATGACCGTACGACGATCAGAAGGCCGGGATGACCGAGCCCTGGAAGGTGTCGTTGATGTACTTCCGGACCTCGTCGGAGTGCAGCAGCTCGGCCAGCTTCTTCACCCGCGGGTCGTTCTCCTTGCCCTTCTTGACGGCGAGGATGTTCGCGTACGGGTTGCCCTCGGCCTTCTCCAGCACCAGGGCGTCGGTGGCCGGCTTCAGGCCGGAGTCGATCGCGTAGTTGCCGTTGATCACGGCGGCGTCGAGGTCGGCGATGGAGCGGGGCAGCTGGGCGGCCTCCAGCTCCTTCCACTTGAAGTTCTTCGGGTTGCCCGTCACGTCCGCCGGGGTGGCGGCGGTGCCGGCGCCGTCCTTGAGGGTGATGAGCTTGTTGTCGGCGAGCAGCTTGAGCGCCCGGCCCTCGTTGGTGGCGTCGTTCGGCACACCGATGGTGGCGCCGTCCGGCAGGTCGTTGATCGACTTGACCTTCTTGGAGTAGACGCCCAGCGGCTCCAGGTGAACGGGCTCGACCGGGACGATGTCGGTGCCGTTCTTCTTGTTGAAGTCATCCAGGTACGGGACGTGCTGGAAGTAGTTGGCGTCGGCCGAACCGTCCTGCACCGCCGTGTTGGGGGTCACGTAGTCGGTGACCTCCTTGATGTCGAGCTTGAGGCCCGCCTTGGCCGCGAGGTTGTCGTTGACGAACTTGAGGATCTGCGCGTGCGGGGTCGGGCTGGCGACGACCTTCAGCGGCGCGTTCGGGTCCGAGGAGGACGAACCCGAGCTGCCGCAGGCGGCCAGCGACAGGGCGAGGCCGGCGGTGGCGAGGACACTGGTGAACTTCAGAACGTTGCGCACGAAAAGTGCCTTTCTGCGTGATGCGGGGAGCCGCGTCCGGAGGTCGGACGAGGGAGGTCTAGGAGGCGACGAGGTCCTCGTCGGGGGCGGTGGCGCGCGGGCGGAGCAGGCGGGTGCGTCCGCCGCCGCGGCCCCGGTTGGCCAGCCGGCGCACGGCGTAGTCGCCGGCCAGCTGGATGATCGTGACGATGATCGCGATCTCGGCCACGATGATCCACATGAAGGTGGTCTCGAACCGCAGGTAGCCGTACCGGTAGGCGAGGTCGCCGAGGCCGCCGCCGCCGACCGTGCCGGCCATCGCGGAGTAGCCGATCAGCGCGATGACGGTGGTGGTGACGGAGGCGACGATGCCGGGCAGCGCCTCGGGGACCAGCGTCTTGCGCACCAGCGTCCAGGTGCTGCCGCCCATCGCCTGGACGGCCTCGATCAGGCCGCGGTCGACCTCACGGACGGAGGTCTCGACCAGCCGGGCGAAGAACGGGATCGCGCCGACGGTCAGCGGCACGGTCGCGGCCTGCCAGCCCAGCGAGTTGCCGGTCAGCCACCGGGTGAAGGAGATCAGCGCGATCATCAGGATGATGAACGGCAGCGAGCGGGTGAGGTTCACGACCGCGCCGAGCACCTTGTTCACCGGCTGGTTCTGCAGCGCCCCGCCCTTGGAGGTGAGCACCAGCAGGACGCCGAGCGGCAGGCCGAGCAGCACGGTGCACAGGGTCGAGACCCCGACCATCTGGAAGGTCTCCTGGGTGGCGGGCCACATCAGTTCCTGCATCTGGTCCCAGCTCAGGCCACTCATGCCACCGCTCCGTCCGCCGCACCGACCACGTCCACCTGCAGGCCCTGCTCGCGCAGGTAGCCGATCGGCACCACGTTGTCCTGGTGGCCGCCGGGCAGTTCGACCCGCATCCGGCCGACCATCCGGCCGGCGATGGTCTCCACCGCGGCGCCGAGGATGTTGATGTCGATCTGGTAGGTGCGGGCCAGCTGGGAGACGAACGGCTGCGCCGGGGTGTCGCCCTGGAAGGTGATCTCCAGGACGGTCGCCCCGGGGTGGCCGGTGCCGAACTCGCTGAGCGGGAACAGCTCGCGGGCCAGCTCGGAGCCGGGCTCGGCCAGCAGGTCGGTCAGCTCGCCGGACTCCACCACCCGCCCGCCGCGCATCAGGGCGGCGGAGTCGCAGACGGACTTGATGACGTCCATCTCGTGGGTGATCAGCAGGACGGTCAGGCCCAGCTGCTGGTTGAGGTCGCGCAGCAGCTTGAGGATGGAGCGGGTGGTCTCCGGGTCGAGGGCCGAGGTGGCCTCGTCGGAGAGCAGCACCTTGGGGTCGCCGGCCAGGGCGCGGGCGATGCCCACCCGCTGCTTCTGGCCGCCGGAGAGCTGGTTGGGGTAGCTGCGGGCCTTGTCGCCGAGGCCGACCAGGTCGAGCAGTTCGGCGGCCTTGCGGCGGCGCTGGGTGCGGTCCAGGCCGATGATCTCCAGCGGGAGTTCGACGTTCTGCTGCACCGTGCGGGAGGACAGCAGGTTGAAGTGCTGGAAGACCATGCCGATCCGGCGGCGTGCCTCGCGCAGGTCCTTGCCGGCCCGGTTCTCGCCGCCGGACAGCGCGGTCAGCTCGACCCCGTCCACGGTGACCGTGCCGGAGGTCGGGCGCTCCAGCATGTTCACGCAGCGGATGAGGGTGGACTTGCCGGCACCGCTCGTGCCGACGACTCCGTAGACCTCGCCCGGGCGAACGTGCAGGTCGACGCCGGCGAGGGCGGTCACCTCGCGGCCTCGGGAACGGTAGACCTTCGTCAGGTCCGTGGTGGTGATCACAGCTGCTTCCGTGGGTCAGGGGCAGGCGGCGCTGTCGGCCGCCCGACCGGGGTTGCGGTCAAGCGGCTTCCTGCGACGCCTCACCAGGGGGATCCGGGCCCGCCACCTCTTGATCGTGGCCGCAGAACGGCCGGGCCGCGCGACGGCGTGGCCCTAACGAGTCATCGACGGCCGCGGGTGGGCGGGCACGCCGGAGGGAGGGATTTCCGGTCTTCCGGGGGGGGGATGGGACGCGCTCACACGGGCGGGAGCGACGCCGGAGTCTCGCTTCGGGGCGCGAGGAGGAGGCACCCTCGACGGGGTACCGGGGGCGGTGGCCCTCAGCGGTGACACATTCGACGGCACATGGCACGCTCACCTGCCGGCAGCGTGCCGGTGGGGGTCCAGTTCGTCGTCGCAGTCATGTGAGCAAGTAAAACAGATGGGTCGATTGACGCCCAACTGTTCGGGCCCGACTGTCCGCATTGCGGACACGAGCCGCCCCGGAGCTGGGATGGAACGCCTCGACGCCGCCACCGGGGCGTCCGGATGGTGGCGGCGTCGAGGTGCCCGACCGCGGGCGGGCGCTCAGGCGGTCGCGGCGAGCGCGACGGCGACCGGCTTCTCCAGGTGCACGAAGCTCAGCCGGCTGGTGACCTGCTCGACGGCGGTCTGCCGGTAGCCCTGGCGGGCGTACAACCGCAGGTTGCCCAGGCTCCGGTGACCGGTGAACAGCCGGTAGGCCGTCACCGGGCGGCCGTCCTCGGCCATCCGGCGCTCCAGTGCGTCCAGGAGCCGGCCGCCCAGGCCGTGCCGCTGCATCCGGGGGTGCACCACCAGACGCCCTATCCGGCCGATGCCCTCGGCGTCGACGTGGCCGCGCACGGCGCCGACCACCTCGTCCCCCAGCCGGGCCACCAGGGCGTGCTGCTCGGTCAGTTCGGTGCGCAGGCTCTCCAGGGTCTGTGTCAGGGGCTCGATCGCCCAGTCGCCGTACAGCTCGGCCTCGGGCTGGTAGCCCAGGTACTGGAGCTTGAGGATCTGCTCCGCGTCCTCGGCCTCAGCGGCCGAGATGATCACGCTCATGCCCATGTGGAGGGGCCTCCCCAGTCGTCGTGCCCGGCGCGCAGAGGGTGACGCGCTCACGCTCAGTATCCGAGCGTATGCGCCACCGTCAAGAGTGACGTTCGCCAGCGTGCTACCCGGGTGTCAGGTTCCCTCAACCTTCGACGGGCCAGACGTGGCAAGGGTCACGCCGGGGTGGGGTGGCAGCGACGCGCCGCGCGCGGGGCGCGGCCGGCTGTGGGGCGCCCGGGTGAGGCGGGGCGGGCCCGTCCCGGTCAGGGGTAGCGCTCCGCGTGCAGCAGGAGCCGCAGGCAGGCCAGGCAGCGGGAGCGGGTGGGCCCGATGGAGCCGCGCGGCATGCCGAGGCGCTCGGAGAGCTCGCGGTAGGTGGGCGGCGGATCCTCCACGAGGGCGGCGATCAGCTGCGGGCAGCGGCCGGGCAGGGCGGCGACGGTCTCGCGGACCACGCGGCGGCGGCGTTCGGCGAGGAAGACGTCCTCGGCGGAGGGGACGGGCGGAAAGGGGGTGCACACACCGTGCATGACGGGCCCGGGCGGAGCCGGTTACGCCCGGACCGGGGTGCGCACGCCGGAGGGGCGCGCCGGCCGGACCGACGCGCCCCTCGCACGCTGCTCCAGGGCTCAGCCCTGGACCCACTCCTGCTGCCGCGCCAGGTCCGCCTTCACCTCGGCGAGCTGGACCGCGACGGCCGAGGGGGCGGTGCCGCCGCGCCCGTCACGGGCGGCGATGGCGCCGTGCACGCTGAGCACCGTCCGGACCTCGGGGGTCAGGTGCTCGGAGATGGCGGCGAACTGCTCGTCCGTCAGGTCGGACAGCTCGATGCCCTGGGCCTCGCAGACCTTGACGCAGGCCCCGGCCACCTCGTGCGCGACCCGGAACGGCACGCCCTGCTTGACCAGCCACTCGGCGATGTCGGTGGCGAGCGAGAAGCCGGCCGGGGCCAGCTCCTCCAGCCGCTCCCGGTGCACGGTGAGGGTGGCCATCATCCCGGTGAACGCGGGCAGCAGCACCTCCAGGGTGTCGCAGGAGTCGAAGACCGGCTCCTTGTCCTCCTGGAGGTCCCGGTTGTAGGCGAGCGGCAGCGCCTTGAGGGTGGCCAGCAGGCCGGTCAGGTTGCCGATCAGCCGGCCGGACTTGCCCCGGGCCAGCTCGGCGATGTCCGGGTTCTTCTTCTGCGGCATGATCGAGGAGCCGGTGGAGAAGGCGTCGTGCAGGGTGATGAAGCCGAACTCCTTGGTGTTCCAGATGATCACCTCCTCCGCGATCCGGGAGAGGTTGACGCCGATCATCGCGGTGACGAAGGCGAACTCGGCGACGAAGTCGCGCGAGGCGGTGCCGTCGATGGAGTTGCCGACCGAGCCGCCCTCGAAGCCGAGGTCGGCGGCGACGGCCTGCGGGTCGAGGCCGAGCGAGGAGCCGGCCAGCGCGCCGGAGCCGTACGGGGAGACGGCGGTGCGGGCGTCCCACTGGCGCAGCCGCTCGGCGTCCCGGCCGAGGGCCTGCACGTGCGCGAGGACGTGGTGGGCGAAGAGCACCGGCTGGGCGTGCTGGAGGTGGGTGCGGCCCGGCATCGCGGTGTCGGGGTGCGCCTCGGCCAGGCCGACCAGGGCGTGCTGGAGGTCGAGCAGCAGGCCGCCGATGGTCTTGGCGTGGTCCCGCAGGTACATCCGGAACAGGGTGGCGATCTGGTCGTTGCGCGAGCGCCCGGCCCGCAGCTTGCCGCCGAGGTCGGCGCCGAGGCGTTCCAGCAGGCCGCGCTCCAGCGCGGTGTGGACGTCCTCGTCGGCGACGGTGCCGACGAAGGTGCCGGCCTGGACGTCGGCGAGCAGCTGGTCGAGTCCGGCCAGCATGCCGGCCAGTTCCTCGTCGGAGAGCAGTCCGGCCTTGTGCAGTACCCGGGCGTGGGCCTTGGAGCCGGCGATGTCGTAGGGGGCGAGGCGCCAGTCGAAGTGGACCGAGGCGGAGAGCCTGGCCAGCGCCTCGGACGGGCCGTCGGCGAAGCGCGCGCCCCAGAGGCGGACGTCGGAGGACTGCTGGGCGGTCATCGCGGTGGCTCCTTCACGCATGTACGGTGGGTGGCATAAGTATGCATCACACCGTATGGAACACAAAACCCCGGTCGAAGGGGATCCTTCGACCGGGGTTCAGGGCGCCCGGGGCCTACTGGGCCTTGGCCTGGGCGAGTTGCATCAGGTGGTCGGCCAGCGCCTGGCCGCCGGCCGGGTCGCGGCTGATCAGCAGCACGGTGTCGTCACCCGCGATGGTGCCGATGATCTCGAACACCTCGGCCTGGTCGATCGCCGAGGCGAGGAACTGCGCGGCCCCGGGCGGGGTGCGCAGCACGACCAGGTTGCCGGAGGCGGTCGCGGAGACCATCAGCTCGCCGGCCAGCCGGGCCATCCGGCCCTCGCTGGCCGACTCCCCCATCGGTGCGCGCGGGGTGCGGTCGCCGCCCTCGGCGGGGACGGCGTAGATCAGCGCGCCGTCCCGGTTGCGGATCTTGACCGCGCCCAGCTCGTCCAGGTCCCGGGAGAGGGTGGCCTGGGTGACCACGAGTCCGTCATCAGCGAGCAGCTTGGCGAGCTGGCTCTGCGAACGCACGGGCTGGCGGGTGAGCAGGTCCACGATCCGCCGGTGGCGCGCCGTGCGGGTCTGCGGGACCTGCGGCGTCGGGCCGGCGGCTGAGGGGCCGGAGCGGGATTCGGTCATGTGATTATTCTCCCGGACAACGGTCAACGCGCATCGGCCGGGGCGCTCTCGCGCACCGTCCGGAGGATGTCCGGCAGCGCGGCGAGGAAGGCGTCCGCCTCCTGCTCGGTGAGCACCAGCGGCGGCGCCAGCCGTACGGCGTCCGGGACGGCCGCGTTCACCAGGAAGCCCGCCTGCTGCGCGACGGCCTGCACCTGGGCCGCGACCGGCCGGGTGAGCACGATGCCGAGCAGCAGGCCGGCTCCGCGCACGTGCGAGACCAGCGGGTCGCCGATCGCCTCGACGCCGTGCCGGAGCCGGTCGCCGATCTTGCGGACGTGCTCCAGCAGGCCCTCGGACTCGATGGTGTCCAGCACCGCGAGCCCGGCCGCGGCGGCCACCGGGTTGCCGCCGAAGGTGGTGCCGTGCTGGCCCGGGGTGAGCAGCTCGGCGGCCGGGCCGAAGGCCAGCACCGCGCCCATCGGCAGGCCGCCGCCGAGCGCCTTGGCCAGGGTGACCACGTCCGGCTCGACGCCCTCGGCGGCCTGGTGGGCGTACCAGTACCCGGTGCGGCCGATGCCGGTCTGGATCTCGTCCAGGACCAGCAGGGTGCCGGTGGCCCGGGTGATCTCGCGGGCGGCCCGCAGGTAGCCGTCGGGCAGCGGGATCGCGCCGTTCTCGCCCTGGATCGGCTCCAGGAAGACGGCGGCGGTCTCAGTGGTGACGGCCGCGCGCAGCGCCTCGACGTCGCCGAACGGGACGTGGGTGACGTCGCCGGGCAGCGGGCGGAACGGCGCCTGCTTGGCGGGCTGGCCGGTGAGTGCGAGGGCGCCCATGGTCCGCCCGTGGAAGCCGCCCTGGAGGGCGACCAGGTGGGTGCGGCCGGTGCGCCGGCTGATCTTGAAGGCGGCCTCGTTGGCCTCGGCGCCGGAGTTGCAGAAGAACACCCGGCCGCCCGCGCGGCCGTCCAGCTCCAGCAGCCGCTCGGCGAGGGCGATGGTCGGCTCGGCCATGAAGAGGTTGGAGACGTGGCCGAGGGTGGCGATCTGCCAGCTGACCGCCTCGACCACGGCCGGGTGGGCGGTGCCGAGGGCGTTGACGGCGATGCCGCCGAGCAGGTCGGTGTACTCCTTGCCGTCGGCGTCCCAGAGCTTGACGCCCTCGCCGCGCACCAGCGGGATCCGGGGAGTGCCGTAGTTGTCGGTGAAGGTGTGCTGCCACCGGTCCGTCAGCTGGTCGTTCGCGGTCATGCCAGTCCCCCGGTCACGGTCGGTTCGTCGTCCGGCACGACCATCGTGCCGATGCCCTCGTCGGTGAAGATCTCCAGCAGCAGGCTGTGCTGCACCCGGCCGTCCAGCACACGGGCGGTGCCCACCCCGGAGCGGACGGCGTTCAGGCAGCCCTCCATCTTGGGGAGCATGCCGCTGGCCAGGCCCGGCAGCAGTTCCTGCAGTTCGCTCGCGTTGAGCTGGCTGATCACGTCGTCGGAGTTCGGCCAGTCCTTGTACAGGCCCTCGACGTCGGTCAGCACGACCAGCATCTCGGCGCCGAGCGCGACCGCCAGGGCGGCGGCGGCGGTGTCCGCGTTGATGTTGTAGACGTGGCCGTCGGCGCCGCGGGCGATCGAGGAGATGACCGGGATCCGGCCGTCCCCGATCAGCGCCTTCACCGCGCCGGCCTCGATGTTGACGATGTCGCCGACCAGGCCGATGTCGACCTGCTCGCCGTCCACCACCGCGTAGCGCTTGACCGCCGTCATGGTGTGGGCGTCCTCGCCGGTCATGCCGACGGCGAACGGGCCGTGCTCGTTCAGCAGGCCGACCAGCTCGCGCTGCACCTGGCCGGCCAGCACCATCCGGACCACGTCCATGGTCTCGGGGGTGGTGACGCGCAGGCCGTTGGTGAAGCTGGACTCCAGGCCGAGCCGGTCCAGTTGGGCGCTGATCTGCGGGCCGCCGCCGTGCACCACCACCGGGTGCAGGCCGGCGTAGCGGAGGAAGACGACGTCCTGGGCGAAGGCCGACTTGAGGCTCTCGTCGACCATGGCGTTGCCGCCGAACTTGATCACGATGGTCTTGCCGTGGAAGCGCTCCAGCCACGGCAGCGCCTCGATCAGCGTCATGGCCTTGGGCAACGCGGTGTTGTTGCGGGCCTGTTCGCCCTTGGGTGCGATCTGCACGGGATTCCCTCGTCGGAACGGATGTCGCGGATCAGCGGATCAGCGGAGCGGCGGAGCGGCGGAGCCGTGGCTCAGCTGGAGTAGGCGCTGTTCTCGTGGACGTAGTCGGCCGTCAGGTCATTGGTCCACAGCGAGGCGCTCGCCGTACCGGCGTTGAGGTTCGCGGTGATGACGACGTCACGGGCCTTCATGTCCACCAGCTCGCGGTCCTCGCCCACGCCGCCGTCCTTGCAGACCCAGACGCCGTTGATGGCCACGTCGAGCCGGTCGGGGTCGAAGGCGGCGCTGGTGGTGCCGATCGCGGACAGCACCCGGCCCCAGTTGGGGTCCTCGCCGTGGATGGCGCACTTGAGCAGGTTGTTGCGGCTGATCGTGCGGGCGACCTCGACGGCCTCGTCCTCGGTGGCGGCACCGGTGACGTCGATCCGGATGTCCTTGCTGGCGCCCTCGGCGTCGCCGATCAGCTGGCGGGCCAGGTCGGCGCTGACGGTGCGGACGGCCTCGGCGAACTCGGCCTGGTCCGGGGCGATGCCGGTGGCGCCGGAGGCGAGCAGCAGCACGGTGTCGTTGGTCGACATGCAGCCGTCGGAGTCGATCCGGTCGAAGGTGGTGCGGGTGGCGCCGCGCAGCGCGGTGTCCAGGGCGGCGTCGTCCAGGTCGGCGTCGGTGGTGAGCACCACCAGCATGGTGGCCAGGCTCGGGGCGAGCATGCCCGCGCCCTTGGCCATGCCGCCGACCGTCCAGCCCGCCGGGCTGGTGAACTGGGCGGTCTTGTGCACGGTGTCGGTGGTCTTGATGGCGATCGCGGCGGCCTCGCCGCCCGTCGGGCTGAGTTCCTGGGCGGCCAGGGTGACGCCGGGCAGCAGCACGTCCATCGGCAGCCGGACGCCGATCAGGCCGGTGGAGGCGACGGCGACCTCGCCGGCGCTGAGCCCCAGCTCCACGGCGACCCGCTCCGCGGTGGCGTGGGTGTCCTGGAACCCGGCCGGGCCGGTACAGGCGTTGGCGCCACCGGAGTTGAGGACGACGGCGGAGACCCGGCCGCCCTTGAGGACCTGCTGGGACCAGAGCACGGGCGCGGCCTTGACCCGGTTGGCGGTGAAGACGCCGGCCGCGGCGAGCGAGGGGCCGTCGTTGACGACCAAGGCGAGGTCCGGGGTGCCGGAGGCCTTGATGCCCGCGGTGACGCCGGCGGCCCGGAAGCCCTTGGCCGCGGTCACGCCGGTGTTCGGGGTGGTCACGGTGCGACTCCGTTCACGGGAAGGCCCAGCTCCTCGGGCAGACCGAGGGCGATGTTCATGCTCTGCACCGCGCCACCCGCGGTGCCCTTGACGAGGTTGTCGATCGCGCTGATCGCGATGACCCGCCCGGCGGTGGCGTCCAGGGCGACCTGGACCAGGGCGGTGTTGGCGCCGTAGACGCTGCTGGTCTGCGGCCACTGCCCCTCGGGCAGCAGGTGGACGAAGGGCTCGTCCGCGTACGCCTCGGCGTAGGCGGCGCGCAGGCTCTCGGCGCTCACGCCCGGCTTCGCCTTGGCGGAGCAGGTGGCGAGGATGCCGCGCGACATCGGGACGAGGGTGGGGGTGAAGGAGACGGTCACCGGCTCGCCCGCGACCGGGGAGAGGTTCTGCACCATCTCCGGGGTGTGCCGGTGCACGCCGCCGACGCCGTACGGGCTGACACTGCCCATGACCTCGCTGCCGAGCAGGTGGGTCTTGGCGGCCTTGCCCGCGCCGGAGGTGCCGGAGGCGGCGACCACCACGGCCTCCGGCTCGGCGAGCCCGGCCGCGTAGGCGGGGAACAGCGCCAGGGAGACGGCCGTCGGGTAGCAGCCGGGCACCGCGATCCGGTTGCTGCCCTTCAACGCGTGGCGGTGGCCGGGGAGTTCGGGCAGGCCGTAGGGCCAGGTGCCGGCGTGGGCGGAGCCGTAGAACTGCTTCCAGTCGGCGGCGGCCTTGAGCCGGAAGTCGGCGCCGCAGTCGACCACCAGGACGTTCTGGCCGAGGGCCTCGGCGACGGCGGCGGACTGGCCGTGCGGCAGCGCCAGGAACACCACGTCGTGGTCGGCCAGCACCTCGGGGGTGGTGGGCTCGAGCACGCGGTCGGCCAGCGGGATCAGGTGCGGCTGCAGCGCGCCCAGCTTGGTGCCCGCGTTCGAGCCGCCGGTCAGCGCCCCGATCTCCATCTCAGGGTGGCCGAGCAGCAGGCGCAGTACCTCACCGCCCGCGTACCCGCTCGCGCCGGCGACGGCGACTCGCAATGCCATGGCGTTCCTCCTTTGTCGTGGCATGAATATACGCGTGGGGGAAAATCCATGCAAGACTGGCCGAAGCGGGGCCGGCCCGGGCGGACCCTGGGCCGGCCCGATGGGGCTTGGGCGTCGACGTGCCGACCGCGGACCAGCCCCGGGTGGCGGCGGGCCGGCCCGGGCGTCGACGGGCCGTGCCGGCGAGCGCTACCGCCTGACCGCCCGCAGCACCACGAACTTGGGGTTCCCGGCGACGAGTTGGCAGTTGCCGAACAGCTTGCGCAGCTTGACGTGGTAGCCGAGGTGGCGGTTGCCGACCACCCACAGCTCGCCGCCGGGCCGCAGCGCCCGCCGGGCACCGGTGAACATCCGCCAGGCGGTGGCGTCGGTGGTGGCCTGGTGGGAGTGGAACGGCGGGTTGTTGAGCACCAGGTCCACCGAGCCGGGGGCGAACACCGCCGGGTCGAGCGCGTCCGCGGCGCGGAACTCGGCCGGGGCCTCCGGGCCCAGATTGCTACGGAAGGTCTCCTCGGCGGAGGCCACCGCCTGGTGGGACTCGTCCACGAACACCAGCTCCGCGCCCGGCCCGGCCAGCGCCGCCGCCGTACCGACCACGCCGTTGCCGCAGCCGAGGTCGACCACCCGGTCGCCGGGGGCCGGGGTCGGCAGGTGCGCCAGGAAGAAGCGGGTGCCGATGTCGAGCCGCTCCGCGCAGAAGGTGCCCGCGTGGTTGACCACCGTCCGGCCGGCGGCAGCGCCGATGTCCGGCGGCAGCGCGTAGCGGTGCGGCCACGGGCTGGGGCCCGGGTCGAGCGCCGGGTCGGGGGTGCAGAAGATCAGCCGGGCCTTGCGGACGGCGAGCGAGGTGCGGGTCGGGCCGAGGACCTTCTCGAACAGTTGCAGGGTGGAGGTGTGGATCTCGGTCACCATCCCGGTGCCGATCACCACGGTGCCGGGGTGGATCGCCGGGGCGAGCCGGTGCAGCTGGTCCTCCAGCAGGGCCAGGCTCTTGGGCACCCGCACCAGCAGGACGTCGATCCGCTCCGGCGGGGTGTCCCGGGTGGTGAGCAGCCGGCCCTCGTCGACGGCGGCGCCGGCCCGGGCGAGGTTCTCCCTGGTGGCCTGCCGGCCGAGGTGGGAGTCGCTGATCTGGACCGGCTCGTACGGCGCCGGCACGGTGGCCGGGGCGGTGTTCAGCGTGGTGGCCGGGGCAGTCGTCAGTGCAGTGGTCAGCGCGCCCCAGCGGTCGCCGAGGACGACGATCCGGCGGCCGGCCAGCTCGGTGGCGGCGCCGCCGGCACTGCCGGCCTCACCGGCGAGGTGGCGCAGCAGGTATTCGTCGGCGGCGTCCCAGGCCCGCAGCCGCTCGCGCGGGTCCACCGGGAAGCGGGCGAGGTCGAGGGTTCCCCAGGGGGTCGCGAAGGCGGTGGCTGACGGTGACGAGGCGGGCGTGGTCTGCGGATTCATCGTGTTCTCAGGCTATCCGAAGGTCCCCCGGGGAACGGTTTCGGGCAGATACTGGAAGGGCCCGACCGAGAGGGGTGAGGGCGATGGAATGGAAGCTCGAAGTCGTGGTGGTCCCGGTGGCGGACGTCGACCGCGCGAAGCTCTTCTACGAGGAGCAGGCCGGCTTCACCGTGGACCACGACACCCGGTTGCGGGACGGAGTCCGGGTGGTCCAGCTGACTCCCCCCGGCTCCCGCTGCTCGATCGTGGTGGGCACCGGGGTGATCGAATCGGCGCCCGGCTCGGTGAAGGGCCTCCAACTGGTGGTGCCGGACATCGAGAAGGCGCACGCCGAACTCGCGGCGCGCGGCGTGGCCGTCAGCCCCGTCCAGCACTTCGTGGCGGGAGCCCGGGTGAACGGGCACGGCGAGGCCTGGAACAACTTCGTGTTCTTCAACGACCCGGACGGCAACGGCTGGGCCGTCCAGGAGGTGCCCTCCGCCGCGTAGGGCTTGGGTAGGCTCGCGGGATGGCTGAGGACGAGGGAAGCGTGCGGGTGGACGTCTGGGTCTGGTCGGTCCGGCTGGCCAAGACCCGGTCGCTGGCGGCGGCCGCCTGCAAGGCCGGGCACGTCCGGGTGAACGGCGAGCGGGCCAAGCCCGCCCAGCCGCTCAGGGCCGGGGACGAGGTCCGGGTCCGCGAGGAGGGCTACGAGCGGGTCGTGGTGGTGCGCAAGCCGATCCGCAAGCGGGTCGGCGCTCCGGTCGCGGCGGAGTGCCTGATCGACAACAGCCCGCCGCGACCGCCGCGCGAGTTCACCGCGACCTCCTTCGAACGGGACCGCGGCGCCGGGCGCCCGACCAAGCGGGAGCGCCGGGACCTGGACCAGCTGCGCGGACGGTAGCGGCGGGTAGCGGCTGGTCGCGGCCGGTGGCCGCCGGGGCTACGCCGAGGTGTCGGTGAGCACCCTGGCGAGGAAGGCGTCGAGGTTGCCCACCGTACGGGCGACCTGCTGCGCCAGCGGCAGCGACTCGTCCGGCCTGGTCACCAGGGCGGACTTCTTCAGCCCCCGGACGTAGAGCGAGCAGGCGAGGTCGGCGCAGATGTACGTGCCGACGGTGTTGCCCTCCCGCCCGGACGCCCCGGCCCGGCGGGCGGCCAGCAGCGCGACGCCCGACCCGGCGTGTGCGGTGATGCACAGCGAGCAGACGTTGGTCTTGGTCAGGCTGCGCCGCACCATCGGCGAGCGCAGCGTCACGCCGACCAGCTCGCCGCCGTACGGCGCCACCAGGTACGCCCGGTCGGGCGCGCCCTGGTCCCGCCAGCCGAGGAAGTCCAAGTCCCCCCAGGGCAGTTCGGCCAGACCCCGGGGCAGGTGGAGCCGCCGGGCCTCGCCCTTGGAGCAGTTGACGAAGGACGCGCGGATCTCGGGGTCGTCGAGGGGTTCCATGCGGCGGAAGCTAACACCGCCCGCCGCGCCCTGTCGCGTCAATTCCTCCCGGTACGCACCGGATGCGCGGCCTGGAGCGCGAGCCGCCCCGGGGCGTCGGCGGGCAGGGGTGTCCGGTGGTCACGCCGCAGGGTAGCCGGGCCGGTGAGGGGTTGTCAGTGTCCACACCTAGGCTGCGATGACCGGTCCCGGCGCAGGAGGGAGGCGCCGGGACCGGCCCCTGTCACGGCGTGACGGTGGCGTCGGGCCGCGTCACGGCTTGAGCGCGACGCCCGCGTAGGCGGAGACGTCCTGCCAGCCCTCGGGCAGCTCGGTGGTGCGGAGGTGGCCCGCGGTGGGGCGCCAGAGCGGGAGTTGGACGAGGCCGGGGCCGACGAACTCGAAGTCGCCGAAGAAGGGTTCGACGTCGGCCCGGGGCCGCAGCACCAGCGGGGCACTGGCGCTCTTGTAGATCCGGGTGCCCTCGGCGGCGCTCTCCCGGGAGGCGAAGTCCGGACTGCCGTGGGAGAGGATCAGGGCGCTGCCGGGGGCGAGCGCGTCGCGCAGGGTCCGGACGATCCGCTGGGCGCCCTCCTCGTCGCGGATGAAGTGCAGGACGGCGACGAGCATCAGCGCGACGGGCTGGGAGAGGTCGACGGCGCCGCACAGTGCGGGGTGGCGCAGGATCGCCTCCGGGTCGCGCAGGTCGGCCTCGATGACCGAGGTGCGCCCGGCGGGGCGGCCGGCCAGCAGGGCGCGGGCGTGGGTGGCGACGATCGGGTCGTTGTCGACGTAGACCACCCGGGCGTCCGGGGCGACCCGCTGGGCGACCTCGTTGGTGGAGCCCACCGCCGGGATGCCGGTGCCGATGTCGATGAACTGGCGGATCCCCCGGCCCGCCGCGAACTCGACGGCCCGGCCGAGGAACTGCCGGTTGGTGCGGGCCAGCAGCGGCAGCGCCGGGTAGGCGGCTATCGCGGCCTGGGCGGCCTTGCGGTCCGCCTCGAAGTTGTCCTTGCCGCCCAGGTAGTAGTCGTACATCCGGGCGGTGTGCGGAACGCCGGTGTCGAGTTCGCTCGGCGGCTGCCAGTCGTCGGTTCTGGCCCACTCCCAGCCGGTGCGGGTGTCCTGGTCGACGGCCGCGGTGTCCTCGTGCGTCATGTTCCGCCCCCAATGCGCAATGCCGGAATGTGCCTACTGCCCCGTAACTCGCGGTGCGCGGTGATCGTATCCAACGACACGCCGTGGAAACAGCGGGAGTTCAGGTTTACGCAACACCCGCGCAGCGGAGTGTGTGCACGTCAAAGGCGATCCGGAGGACGCGCACGGACGGCGGCGCCGGATCGCCCGGCGGGGCCGTCCTCTCTATGCTGACTGCCGATGACTGCCGACCGCCGCACCGTACTGCGCACCGCCGCCAAGCTGGCCGCCCTGTCCGCCGCGGGGGGGCTCCTCACGTCCTGCGACAGCGGCACGCCCCGCCGAGCCGACACCGGGGGGCTCGCCGCGCACCCCGGCAGCGTCGACCCCCAGCACACCACCGACCCGGCCTGGAACGGCGGGGAGGGGCCCGCCTCCTCCGCCCCGGGCGAGCCGCGCCCCGACGCCGAGCCGACCCCGGCCGCCGCCCGGGCCTCCGCCCCGCCGACGCCGCCCGCGCTGACACCGCTGGCGGCCGGCACTCCGTACGAGGTGGTGCACGGGCCGCGTACCGGCAAGAACGTGGCGCTCACCTGCCACGGCAGCGGCGACCCGAAGCTCGCCACCGCCCTGCTGGAGGCGGCCGAGCAGCGCGGCGTCAAGCTGACCGTGATGGCGGTCGGCAGCTGGCTGGACCAGCAGCCGCAGATGGCCCGGCGGATCCTGGACGGCGGCCACGAGCTGGGCAACCACACCCAGAACCACCTGAACATCTCCGCGATGTCGCCGGAGCAGGCCCGCGCCGAGATCGCCCAGTGCGCCGACCGGCTGCAGAAGCTGACCGGCTCGATCGGGCGCTGGTTCCGCCCCTCCGCCGCGCAGTACGCCACCTCGGTGGTGACCGAGCAGGCCAAGGCCGTCGGCTACGAGCACGTGCTGTCCTTCGACGTCGACCCGCGCGACTACAACGACCCGACCGCCGCCGAACTGCAGCGCCGGGTGCTGAACGGGGTGCGCGGCGGCTCGGTGGTGGCCCTGCACATGAGCCACCAGTGCACCATCGACGCGCTGCCGGCGATCCTGGACGGGCTGGCGAAGGCGGGGCTCAAGCCGGTCACGGCCAGCCAGCTGTGCGCCTGAACGGCCCCGTCCGCCGGTCAGACCATCGGGTCGTCGTCCTTGTACGGGCGCAGCCGCAGCGTCCGGGCGTCGGCCGCGCGGATGGCGTCCGCCCGGGCGACCAGCTCCTCCAGGTCGTCCCGCCCCGCGTGGATGAACCGCCCGTGCAGCGCGTCGAAGCGGCCGCGGGCGGCGTCCACGGTGACCGCGACCACGTACGGGATCGAGCCCCAGGCCTTCATGTCCCGGAACATCGGCATCCCCGCGGTCATGTCGGTGGCCACCGCGCCGGGGCTGATGTCGAGCACCACGACGTCGTGCCGGGCCAGCGAGTCCGCCATGTTGTCGGAGAGCTGGAGCAGCGCGCCCTTGGAGGTCGCGTACGCGGTGTACTCGCCGTCCGGGCGCAGCGCGAAGCCGGAGTTGAGGTTGACCACCCGGCCGCGGCGGCGGGCGACCATGCCGGGCAGGACGCAGCGCAGCAGGTTGTAGGGGCCGCGCAGGTTGGTCTCGATCACCTGCCACCACTGGTTGGGGTCGGTCTCCCAGAGCGGCACCTCGGCGCGGTCGACCAGGCCGGCGTTGTTGACCAGCAGGTCGATCGGGCCGAGGTCGCGCTCGATCAGCCGGACGGCCTCGCGCACCGAGCCGGGGCGGCAGACGTCGGCGGTGACGGCGACGCCCCGGGAGCCGTGCTTGACGCACTCCTTGAGGGTGTCGGTCAGCGTCTCGTGGGTGCGGCCGACCAGTCCGACGGCCATGCCCTCGGCGGCCAGGCCGATGGCGATCTCCCGGCCGATGCCCCGGCCGCCGCCGGTGACCAGTGCGACCTGTCCTGTGAGCGATCCCGTCGGCACCGTGTGCTCCCTTCCCGTCCCCGGCCCCCGTCTGCGGCATTCTGTCGGGCGCCGGGCGGCGGCGGCTCCGGGCACACGCGCGGGCGGCCGGGCCTCACCCGATCGGGGGTCCGTTCCGGCTGGCACTGTGCCGGGGAGGGGGTGACCTACTGGCCGGTACGGAGTAGTAACGTCGTCGGGGCGGTGACCGGTGCACCCATTCCGGTTCACCGACCCGTTGACCAGCAGCTCGCTGGGCCACCAGTTCGCTGGGCGACCCCCAGCACCACCGAAGGGCAACTGAGTGAGTGACATCGCGCGCGTCGGAGTAGTGGGCTGCGGCCTGATGGGGTCGGGCATCGCCGAGGTCTTCGCCCGGGCCGGGCTGGACGTCATGGTGTCGGAGGCCAGCGGTGAGGCGCTGGAGTTCGGGCGCACCCGGCTGACCAACTCCCTGGAGACGGCGGTCAAGCGCGGCAAGCTGACCCCCGAGCAGCGGGACGAGGCGATGTCCCGGCTGTCCTTCACCGTCGAGCTGTCCGACTTCGCCGACCGCGACCTGGTGGTCGAGGCGGTCGCCGAGCGCGAGGACATCAAGGTCAAGATCTTCCAGACCCTGGACCAGGTGATCGAGCGCCGCGACGCGATCCTGGCGTCCAACACCTCCTCGATCCCGATCGTGAAGCTGGCCGCCGCCACCTCCCGCCCGGAGCAGGTCATCGGCCTGCACTTCTTCAACCCGGCGCCGGTGCAGAAGCTGGTCGAGGTCATCCCGACGCTGACCACCTCGGCGACCACCACCGAGCGGGTCGAGGCCTTCGCCACCCAGGTGCTCGCCAAGGAGCCGATCCGGGCCCGCGACCGGGCCGGCTTCGTGGTCAACGCGCTGCTGGTGCCGTACCTGCTGTCCGCGGTGCGGATGTTCGAGTCGGGCGTGGCCACCGCCTCGGACATCGACAAGGGCATGGAGGCCGGCTGCGCCCACCCGATGGGCCCGCTGCGGCTGTGCGACCTGATCGGCCTGGACACCATCGTGTCGATCGCCGAGTCGATGTACGACGAGTACAAGGAGCCGCTGTACGCCGCTCCCCCGCTGCTGTCCCGGATGGTCGACGCCGGCCTGCTGGGCCGCAAGTCCGGCCGCGGCTTCTACGACTACACCGCGAGCGCCTGAGCCTCGACGGAAAGGGGCGCGCCCGTACCGGTCTCCGGTACGGGCGCGCCCCTTTCCGACTGCCTGACGTGCCGCGCTACTTGACCCCGGCCTCCGCGCAGGCCTCGGCGTACTGCTGGGTGCAGATGTCGGACGCCTTGTAGAGCCCGCCGCCGACGACCGTGGCCTCCACCTTCGGCTTGGTCACCACGATCGGGGTGAGCAGCAGCGAGGGGATCTTCAGCCCGCCGCTGTCGGTGAGCGTGGCGGCGGTCGTGCTGATGTCCATGCCCTCGGCCAGCTGGACGGCGATGCTGCCCGCCGCGTCCGTCTCGGGCTTGTACGGCTTGTAGATGGTGTAGGCCTGCTCGCCGGTGAGCACCCGGCGGACCGCGTCGATGGAGGCGTCCTGGCCGCCGACCGGCACGTTCTTGATGCCTGCGGCCTTCAGGGCCTCGATGACGGCGGCGGCCATGCCGTCGTTCGCGGCGTACACGGCCTGGATGCCGTTCTTCCCGAGGCTCCGGATGGCCTCGTTCGTCTTCTCCGTGGCCACGTCCGGCTTCCACTCGCCGGACTGCTCGTAGGCGATCTTGACCCGGCCGTCCAGTGCCAGGTGCGCGCCCGCCTTGAACTGCGCGGCGTTGGGGTCGGATTCGGCGCCGTCGATCATCACGACGTTGGCCGAGGAGGCCTTCGAGCCGAGCGCGTCGAGCAGGGCCTGGCCCTGGAGCTGACCGGTCTGCTGGTTGTCGAAGGAGACGTACGCGGCGACCTTGCCCTGGGCCAGCCGGTCGTAGGCGACGACCTTCACGCCCTTGGCGTTGGCGGCGTCCACCCACGGGGCGGTGAGCTTGGCGTCGACCGGGTCGAGCAGGATGACCTTGGCGCCCTTGGCGAGCATGTCGTCGAACTGCTTCTTCTGGACAGTGGCGTCGCCGCCCGCGTTGGCGTAGCTCACCGTGCACTTGGCGCAGAGGCCGGTCACCGTCTGCTCGATCAGGGGCTTGTCGAACGCGTCGTACCGGGTGGAGGACGTGCTCTCCGGCAGCAGCAGACCGATGCCCTCGCCACCTCCGCCTCCGCCGGCCGCCGGCGTCTGGCTCGCCACCGTCTGGCCGCAGGCCGTGAGGGCGAGTGCGAGCGACACGGCGGCCGTGCCCGTGGCCGCGAGACGCATGGGTCTGATCATGATCGGTGGTGCCTCCTGTACTGCGCCGCAACCCTGCGACAGGGGACGGAGTCAAGCGCCACCGGGCGAATGCGTCAATGCGGGAGGGATCGTTCGTTATGCCCCTGCTCGATTCGTTACGGGATGAACAGGAATTTCACAGGCCCTTGGGGTTTTCGCGGGGGGGGGGACGATCGAACGCCGAGATGGCGGGAGACCCGGGGGAACGGTCTCCCGCCACCGCGCCGACCTGGGCGTCAGCTGTTGATGGCGTAGCTGTCGCCGTAGACCTTCCACTTGAGCGGCGGGTTGAGGTCGAAGTTCTTGGCATTGAGGAACACCGACTGCTCGGTGTCGACCCGGCTGGTGTCGGAGTGCGCCTCCTCCTTCTTCATGACCACCTTGCGGGCGTCCAGGAAGGCCTTGAGGTAGGCGGCTTCGTCGCCGCCCTGGGCGGGCGTCCTGGCCTTCTTCATGGCGGCGGCGCGGATGCCACCGAAGCTGTCGGAGCTGTTGCCGGGGCCGTGCATGACGATGGCGTCGTAGTAGGCGAACTGGCCGAGCGCGCGCAGGCCGTCGGACTTGGCCTGGCTGACGGCGGGGTTGAAGTACACCCGGTCGCGCTCGTCGTTCTGGGCCTGCTGGAAGACGGTGTCCCTGGCGGCGGTCGCCCAGTCGTTGACGAAGGGGGTGCCGAGGCCGGAGTGCGAGGCGCTGCCGTTGACCCTCTTCAGCGCGGGCAGGTACTTGGCGAGGACGTTGCCGGGCTTGAGGTCGGTGTAGTGCTGGACCAGGTCCAGCATGTCGCCGGTGCCGGAGCAGAACCCGATGATGCCGGCGGTGTAGCCGCGGCCGTCACCGATGTCCTCGATGTACTTGTACTGGGCCTTCCAGTCCAGCGAGGAGTTCTCGGCGCTGGACACCAGCTGCATCGCGATGTCCTTCTTGTGCGGGTCGTCGAGGCCGACACCCTTGAGCTGGACGGACGGTGCGGGCGCGGGCGCGGCCTGGGCGGCCGAGGTGGCCGCGACGGTGAGGGGCGCGGCCACCAGGGCGGCGGCGAGGGCTATGCGGAGGGCGCGACGGGGCTGAGGACGCATGGGACGCTCCGATTCCTCGTGGGTTAGGAAACCTTCCTAACGAGAAGGAAACGCCCGGGAACCCCGATCCCGCAAGGGTTTTGACAACGCCACTTCAAAGAGCTGCCGACGGTGCAGGTCAGACCGCCCGACGCCGCACCCACCAGAGCGCCGCCGCGCAGAGGACCACGGCGAGCAGGATCGTCCAGCCGGCCTCGATGAACTGGAACGGCCAGTACCGGTCCGCCGGTTGGTACATCTCGTGTGCGGTGTAGCCGCCGTCGCGCACCATCGCCTGCCACTGGGCGAAGGTGTCACCGCGGTTGTAGAAGTCGTCCGCGGAGATCCGGGTGCCGGCCGGGTCGGAGAACCAGGCGCTCAGCACCCAGCGGTCGTCCAGCGGCAGGGACGTCATGGAGTGCAGCGAGTCCTGCAGCGGCGCCATGTAGTGCGGGCGCACGGCCTGGGCGAGGAACGGCAGCGCGACCGAGGCCGCCAGGCCGAGGCCCACCGCGATCAGCGTGCGACGCAGCACCGCGCCGGCCAGCACCGCGACCCCGAAGCCCACCAGCACCCGGCCGACCAGCACCGGCGATGCCAGGATGAAGAGCTGCGGGTTGAAGTCCCCGCCCTTGAGCGCCAGCGGCTCGCTCCACCAGCGCAGCAGCACGCCGAACAGTGCCGCGACGACGGCCAGCGCCCCGCCGCTCACCAGCAGCCCGCCCATCGTCCAGCG
Source organism: Streptomyces sp. CBMA123 (assembly GCF_014596465.1). Lineage (GTDB taxonomy): Bacteria > Actinomycetota > Actinomycetes > Streptomycetales > Streptomycetaceae > Kitasatospora. Next base: position 22,616 of record NZ_MECK01000031.1, read on the forward strand.
GGTCCGCCCGGCGCCCTGGGTCCAGGCGAAGCGCACCGTGCCGTGCTCGAACTCCCGCGCCAGCAGCGGGCCGCCGAGGAACGCGCCGAAGGCGCCGCCGACGACGAAGAACACGGTTTCGAGCGGCAGCATGCTCTGGCCGTACTGGCGCGTGAACTGCTTGTACTTGGCCGTGCAGACGTCGGTGGCCGGGTCGCAGCCGGCGGCCCCCGTCCGGTCCAGTCCGGTGTGCAGGTACCAGCCGTGCAGCAACAGGGCGAGCGAGATCGCCCCCATCACGGTCAGCAGGGTCAGCACCGCCGGCCGGTGGCGCAGCCCGGCCGCCCGCAGCACGGCGGAGCGGGGCGGGGCGAGGGTGATCGAGCTCACGACAGTACCTTCTGGTTCGTACGGACGGCGCCGCGCGGGCCGGGCAGGGCCGAAGCGGTCGGCTCGCGCAGGTACGCGAGCACCAACTCCTCGAGGCCGATGCGCTGTTGGCGCCAGCCCTCGGAGACCGGCGCGTCCACGCCGCCGGTGCGCACCAGCAGGTGGGACTGGGCCCCGGCCCGGCGGTCGCGGACCACCGGCAGGCGCTCGGCGACCGCGTCCGCCTCGGCGGTGGGGCCGGTGAGCATCCGGTGACCAGCGGTCAGGTCGTCCACCTCGCCCGCCACCTGGACCCGGCCGCCGGCCAGCACCACCAGGTAGTCGCAGCTCTGCTCCAGCTCGTTGACGGCGTGCGAGGAGAACAGCACCGAGAGGCCGTCCTCGGCCACCGCGGTGAGCAGCACGGACATGAAGTCGTGCCGGGCGAGCGGGTCGAGGGCGGCCAACGGCTCGTCCAGGAGCAGCAGTTCGGGGCGCTTGGCGAGAGCCAGGGCGAGCGAGACCTGCGCCTGCTGGCCGCCGGAGAGCCGGCCGTACTTGCGGTCCAGCGGGATGCCGAGGCCGTCCAGGTGGGTGCGCGCCCGGGTGTCGTCCCAGCGCCGGTTGAGGTGGCGGCCCATCGCGAGCAGGTCGCGTACGGGCAGGCCGGGGTAGAGCGCGGCGTTCTGGGCGACGAAGCCGATCCGGTCCAAGGCCCTCGGGGAGCCGGGGAGTTGGTCTCCGAGGACGGTCATCGCACCCTCGCTGGGCAGGGTGAGCCCGGCGGCCAGGCTGAGCAGGGTGGTCTTGCCGGCGCCGTTCGGGCCGACCAGGGCCACCACATGGCCCGCCGGGACGGCGAGGTGGCAGTCCCGCAGCGCCCAGGAGCGGCGGTAGCGCTTGCCGATGCCGCCGCAGTCGATCACGGTGTCCGTCGTCATCACGCCACCACCCCGTCCCGGCCCTCACGCAGGTCGCGCAGCGCGTCCTCGAACACCGCGACCATCCCCCCTTCGTCCAGCCCGGCGGTCCGCGCCGAGCGCATCCAGTCCAGCAACCCCCGCCGCAGCGCGGCCCGTTCGCGCAGCGGCACCACTCCGACGGGCAGCCCGCGCACGAAGGTGCCCTGGCCGCGCCGGCCGGCCGCCAGGCCGCGGTGTTCCAGCTCGCGGTAGGCCTTGAGCACGGTGTTGGGGTTGATCGCCAGCCCGGCGACCACCTCGCGCACCCGGGGCAACCGGTCCCCCTCCGTCAACCAGCCCATCCGCAAGGCCTGTTCGACCTGCTGCACAAGCTGCAGATAGGTCGGGACGCCGGAGGCCGGGTCCAGGCGGAACTCGATGGGCGAGGGCTGGTCCTCAGCTTTATCTACTTCCATAGGTAAAGAGATAAAGGATGGGATGACAGCTCGTCAAGCCGGAACAGCCGGAACAGCCGGAACAGCCGGAACGGATGGAACAGGCGGAACGGATGGAACAGGCGGAGAGAACGCCAAAAGGGCCCCACACCCGCCTCGCGGCAAGGTGTGGGGCCCTCTCGGGCGTTCCGCGGATCAGGCCCCGCGCAGCACCGCGCCGGTGCGGCCGACCGCCTCGGCGACGGCCGCCTCGCGGGCGGCGGTGGCCTCGTCGGCGGTCAGGGTACGGTCGGCGGCGCGGAAGCGCAGCGCGTACGCCAGCGACTTCTTGCCCTCGCCGACCTGCTCGCCGGTGAACACGTCGAACAGCCGGATGGCCTCCAGCAGTTCGCCCGCGCCCGAACGCAGCGCCGCCTCGACCTCGGCAGCCGGCACGGCGGTGTCGACGATCAGCGCGACGTCCTGGGTGGCCACCGGGAAGCCGGAGACCGCCGGGCCTTCGACCTTCACCGGGCCGTCGGCCGTCAGCAGGTCGATGTCGAGCTCCATCGCCGCCGAACGGGCCGGCAGGCCGAGCGCCTTGACCACGCGCGGGTGCAGCTCACCGGCGTGGCCGACCACCCGGTCGGTGCCGGCGACCACCAGCTCGGCGCAGCGGCCCGGGTGCCAGGGCGCCAGCTGGCCCTGGCGGACGGTCAGCTCGACGCCGGCCGCGCGGGCCACCGTACGGGCCGCCTCGACCGCGTCCGCCCAGGAGGCCTGGGCGCCCTTGCCCCACCAGCC
>NZ_MECK01000032.1 GCF_014596465.1 Streptomyces sp. CBMA123
CGGACGCGGTCGGCGGGCAGCGGGGTGGCGCCGGCGAAGCCCGCCAGCACGCCCTGCCAGTGCGCCCGGGCGGCCCCGGTGTCCTGCCCGGCCAGCCAGCGCACGTAGTCGCCGAAGGGCCGGCGCACCGCCGGGGTGGGCGCGGCGCCGCTGGTGAGGGCGGCGTACTCCTCGAACACCTCGGTGAGCACCTGGGCGAGGCTCCAGCCGTCCAGGATCAGGTGGTGGGAGGTCCAGAGCAGTTGCAGCCGGGCCTCGGGCAGCCGGACCAGGGTGAGCCTGGTCAGCGGGGCGGTGGCGATGTCCAGGCCCTGGGCGAGGTCCTCGGTGCGCAGCCGGGCCAGCCGCTCGGCGCGCTGCCCCGGGTCGAGCGCCCGCAGGTCGAGCTGGGTGACGGGCAGCCGGACGCCGCGGCGCACCAGTTGCAGCGGGGCGGGGACGCCCTCCCAGACCACCGAGGTGCGCAGCGCGGGCGTGCGGTCGGTGACCCGCTGCCAGGCGAGGGCGAGCACGTGCGGGTCGCCGACGCCGTCCAGCAGCAGCGCGGCCTGGTCCAGGTAGACGTCGTCGGGGCCGCCGACCAGGCGGTGGAAGAGCATGCCCTCCTGGAGCGGGGTGAGCGGCAGCAGGTCCTCGACGTCCCGGCCGTCGCCGACGATCCGGTCCACGGCGGCCTGGTCCAGCCCGGCCAGCGGGTAGTCGGAGGGGGTGCGGCCGCCGGTGCCGGGGGCGGTGCAGTGCTCGACCAGGGCGGTCAGCGCGGCGGCGGTGGCCTCGGCGAGGGCGCGGACGGTGGCGGCCTGGTGCACCTGGTCGCTGTAGTGCCAGGTGAGTTCCAGCTCGCCGTCGGCGACCACGGCGGAGACGTCCAGCAGGTGGTCCAGCGCTTCCCCGGGGGCGAGGTCCCGGCCGGGTGGCGGACCGGCGGGGGCGAAGTCGCCGTCGGCGGGGGCCGTCCACTGGCCGTGGTAGTTGAAGCAGACCTGGGGCAGCGGGACGTCCCGCAGGGCGCGGGCGGCCGGGTCGCCCGCGCGCAGCCGGGCCAGCGCCTCGTAGCTGAGGCCCCGGTGGGGGACGTGCCGCAGCGCCTCCTTGACCCGCTTGAGCGTGCCGGCCCAGTCGGGGGCGTCGGCCGGGCCGGCGGGGGCGAGGGTGACGGGGTACTGGGTGGTGAACCAGCCGACCGTACGGGCGAGGTCGACGCCGTCGACCAGCTCCTCGCGGCCGTGGCCCTCCAGGGCGACGGTCACCCGCTCGGCGCCGGTCCAGTCGGCGAGGGCCCGGCCGAGGGCGCTGAGCAGCACGTCGTTGACCTGGGTGCGGTACGCCTCGGGGGCCTTGCGCAGCAGGGCCTCGGTGGTGGCGCGGTCCAGCCGGGTGCGCAGGGTGCGGACGGAGCCGGCCGTCGGGGTGCCGGGGAGGTCGACGGGCAGCGGGCGGGCGGGCTGCCGGGCCTGGGCCGTCCAGTACGGCAGGGCCTGGTCGAGGGCGCCGGCCCGGACGTGGTCGGAGAGTCGGTGGGACCAGTCGGTGAACGGGGTGTGCTCGGGCTCCAGTCGGGGCGTCGCGCCGGACTCGGCCTGACGGTAGGCCTGTTCGAGGTCGGCGAGCAGCACCCGCCAGGAGACGCTGTCCACGGCCAGGTGGTGCGCGGTCAGCAGGAGTTGGGGCCTGGCGTCGACGGGCGCGGGGAACAGGACGGCGCGCAGCAGGGCGCCGGTGGCCGGGTCCAGGGCGGCGCGGGCGGCGTCGGCGGCCTCGGCCCGGTCGGCGGCCGGGTCGGCTCTGCTCAGCAGTGCGGCGTCCGGGGTGTCCACCGGCTGCTGCCGCCAGGAGTCGCCGTCGCGGGTGAAGCGGGTGCGCAGCGCCGGGTGGGCGTCGACCAGCGCCCGCAGCGCCGACTCCAGGGCGGGCACGTCGAGTCGGCGCGGCAGGTCCAGCAGCATCGACATGGTGAAGTGGCGCAGCGGGCCGTGGGCGGCGAGGAACCACTCCTGGACCGGGGTGAGCGGGGCCGGGCCGTCCGTTCGAGCCGGCGCCGGGGCGGGAGCGGGGACGGTGGCCGGGCGGGCGGCGGCGGCCAGGTCGGCGACGGTCTGGTGGCGGAAGACGTCCTGGGAGCCGATCCGCAGGCCGGCCGCGCGGGCCCGGGAGACGGCCTGGATGCTCAGGATGGAGTCGCCGCCGAGTTCGAAGAAGTTGTCGGTGACGCCGACCCTGGGCACGCCCAGCACCTCGGCCCAGATCCCGGCCAGGGTCTGCTCGTCGGGGGTCCGCGGGGCGACGAACTCGCCGTCCCGGTCGTCGGTCCGGGGGGCGGGCAGGGCGCGGCGGTCCAGCTTGCCGCTGGTGGTGAGCGGCAGGGCGTCCAGCGCGGTGAAGGAGGAGGGCACCAGGTGGTCGGGCAGCACCCGGCGCAGGGCGGCCCGCAGGTCGGCGCCGGGGCGGGCGGCGCCGTCGGCGAACACCAGGTAGGCGGCCAGTCGGGTGTGGCCGTGGGCGTCGGGCCCGGCGACGACGGCGGCCGCCGTGACCTCGGGCAGGTCGAGCAGCGCCGCCTCGATCTCGCCGGGTTCGATCCGGTGGCCGCGCACCTTGACCTGGTCGTCGGCGCGCCCGAGGTACTCCAGCCGCCCGTCGGCCGTCCAGCGGGCGAGGTCGCCGGTGCGGTACATCCGGGCGCCGGGCGGGCCGTACGGGTCGGCGGTGAACCGGGCCGCGGTGAGGCCGGGGCGGCCCAGGTAGCCGCGGGCGAGCTGTTCGCCGGCCAGGTGGAGCTGGCCGCTGACCCCGGGCGGCACCGGCTGGAGCCGGTCGTCCAGGACGTACGCGCGCAGGTTGGGCAGCGGGCGGCCGACCAGCGGGCGGTCCTCGGCCGCGATCCGGCAGGCCAGGGCGTCGACGGTGCACTCGGTGGGGCCGTAGTAGTTGTACGCGGCGGTCTCCGGGTGCGCGGCGAGTTCGCGCCAGAGCCGGGGCCCGACGGCCTCGCCGCCGAGCATCAGCACCCGGGGGCGGTGCCGGGGGTCGTCCAGCAGTCCGGCGGGCAGCAGTTGGCGCAGGTAGGACGGGGTGAGGTCGAGGAAGTCGATGCGGTGGCGCACCACGTACTCGACCAGGGCGGCCGGGTCCATCCGGGTGGTCTCGTCCACCAGGTGCAGCGGGTGGCCGTCGGCCAGCAGCAGCACGCCCTCCAGGGAGGTGTCGAAGGAGAACGAGGCGGTCAGCGCGACTCGCAGCGGGCCGCCGCCGGCGTCGGCGACGAAGCCGGCCCGGTGGGCGGCGAGCAGGTTGACCAGGGCGCTGTGCGGCACGGCGACGCCCTTGGGGCGGCCGGTGGAGCCGGAGGTGTGGAGCACGTAGGCGGTGTTCGCGGGGTGCAGCGGGCTGGTGCGGTCGGCGTCGGTGGGGTCGGCGTCCGTACGGTCGGTGCCCGTGGGGTCGGTGACCGTACGGTCGGTGCCCGTGGGGTCGGCGTCCGGGCCGTCGGCGGGCGCGCGCAGCGTCGCCTCGTCCAGGACGAGGGCCGGGCGGGCGTCAGCCAGCAGGAAGCGGACGCGCTCGGCGGGCAGCGCCCGGTCCAGCGGCAGGTAGCCGGCGCCGGTCTTCCAGACGGCGAGGATCGCGGTGATCATGTCGGCGGTGCGCGGCAGGTGCAGGGCGACCAGCCGTTCGGGGCCGATGCCCCGGGCGATCAGCCAGTGGGCGAGCCGGTTGGCGCGGGTGTTGAGCTCGGCGTAGCTCAGCTGCTCGCCGCCGGCGTACAGGGCCGGGGCGTCGGGGGTCAGGGCGGCCCGGCGCTGGAACAGTTCGGTGTGGGTGGCGGGCTCGACCGGGAGGACGGTGGCGTTCCAGCCGTGGGTGAGCTGCCGGGCCTGCTCCGGGGAGAGCAGCGGGAGGGTGCCGAGCGGGCGGTCCGGTTCGGCGGCGGCGCCGGTCAGCAGCCGCAGCAGCTGGTCGGCGGCGCGGCGGGCGGTGGCCGGGTCGAAGAGGTCGGCGCGGTACTCCAGCAGGCCGGTGAGCGCCTCGCCGTCCGGCCCCTCGGGGACGAACTCCACGCTCAGGTCGAAGGTGGCGGCCTGCCGGGGCACCGCCACCGGGGAGACCGTCGTGCCGGCCGGGGCGGCGGCCGTGGGCGGGGCGGGGTGCAGCAGCACCAGCACGTCGAACAGCGGGTTGCGGCCGGCCTCGCGGGGCGCGGCCACCGCCTCGACGATCCGCTCGAAGGGGGTGTCGCCGTGGGCGAGCGCGTCGTTGCCGGTCTCGGTGGCGGCGGCCAGCAGCTCGCGGAAGCCGCCGGCCGGGTCGACCCGGGTGCGCAGGACCACCGTGTTGACGAAGCAGCCGACGGCCCGCTCCAGTTCGGTGCGGGTGCGGCCGGGCGTCAGCGAGCCGACGGTGACGTCCTGCTGCCCGGACCAGCGGGCCAGCAGCGCCTGGACGCCGGCCACCAGGGCGGTGTTCAGGGTGCCGTGCTGTTCGGCGGCCAGCTCGCGCAGCCGGGCGGTGAGCGCGGCGGGCACGGTGAAGGTGTGGACGGCGCCGGGGCCGGCCTCCTCGCCGCGCCGGGGGTGGTCCAGCGGCAGCTCGGGCGGCACGGATCCGGCCAGTTTCGCCTTCCAGTGGGCGAGTTGGGCGTCCAGCCGGTCGCCGGAGAGCTGCTCGCGCTGCCAGGCCGCGAAGTCCGGGTACTGGACCGGGACGGGCCCTGGCTCCGGTGCGGCGCCGCGGGCCAGCGCCTCGTGGGCGGTGCACAGCTCGTCCAGGATGACGCCCATCGACCAGCCGTCGGTGACGATGTGGTGCGCGGTCAGCTGGAGGACGTGGGAGTGCTCCGACTCGCGGACCAGCAGGGCGCGCAGCAGCGGGCCGTGCGCCAGGTCGAAAGGGCGGGAGTACTCGGCGAGCAGGACGGCGTCGAGGGTGCCCTGTTCGGCCTGCTCGCGGATCTCCCGGACGGGCAGCGGCACCGGCCCGGCCGGCCGTACGGTCGGCACCGGGCGGCCGTCGGTCTCCTCGAAGACCGTCCGCAGCGCCTCGTGCCGGGCCACCACGGCGGTCAGCGCCCCGGCGAGGGCCGTACGGTCCAGCGGCCCGGTGAAGCGGACGGCGAGCGCGCTGTTGTAGCGCGGGTCGCCGGGCCGCAGCCGGTCCAGGAACCACAGGCGCTGCTGGACGGAGGACGGCGGCAGCGGCTGGTCGCGGTCGGCGCGCGGGATGCCGGCCGCGGTGGCGCCGGACCGTCCGGCCAGCCGGAGCCGGAGCGCTTCCCGCAGGTCGGCGGGCAGCGCGGCCGCGCGGTCTCGCTTCGAAGGCGTCGAAGGCGTCGAAGGCGTCGAAGGCGTCGAAGGCGTCATGGTCGTCGGGTCCTCACCGTTCGTCATCGTCGGGGCCGCCGGACGCGGCGTCTTCGAGTTCGCTCAGCACCAGGTCCTCCACCAGTTCGGCCAGGTCGGCCACGGTGCGGGAGACCAGCACGTCGCGGGGGGTGAGCGTGACGCCGAAGGCATCGTTGGCGCGGGAGGCGATCAGCAGGGCCCGCATGGAGTCGCCGCCGAGCAGGAAGAAGTCGTCGGTCACGCCGACGGCGGTGCCCAGGGTGTCGGCCCAGATCTCCGCGACCGCCTCCTCGGTGGGCGTGCGGGGTGCCAGCCGCTCGGCGGACCGCGGTTCGACCGGGCGGGGTGCGGGCAGCGCGCCGCGGTCGGTCTTGCCGCCGGGGGTGAGCGGGAAGCGCTCCAGGACGGCGAACGCGGTGGGGACCATCGGGCCGGGCAGCGAGCGGGCGGCCAGCGCCCGCAGTTCGGCGCCGGTCGGCGGTTCTCCGTCGGGCGCGACCAGCAGGTGGGCGACCAGCCGGGGCAGTCCCGGCTCGTCCTCGCGGACGCTCACCACGGCGTCCAGCACGGCCGGGTGGCGCACCAGCACGGCTTCGACCTCGCCCGCCTCGATCCGGTGGCCGCGCAGCTTCAGCTGGTGGTCGGTGCGGCCCAGGTAGTGGAGTTCGCCCCGGTGGTCACGGCGCACCAGGTCGCCGGTGCGGTACATCCGGCTGCCGGGCGGGCCGTACGGGTCGGCGGTGAACCGGGCCGCGGTGAGGCCGGGGCGGCCCAGGTAGCCGCGGGCCAACGCCGGTCCGCTCAGCCAGAGTTCGCCGGGGGTGCCGTCGGGCACCGGGCGCCGCCGGGCGTCCAGGACGTAGCCGCCGGTGCCGGGCAGCGGGCGGCCGATCGGCGGGGCGGCGCCGTCCGGGGCCAGCGGCGCGGACCAGGTGGCGACCACGGTGGCCTCGGTGGGGCCGTAGGAGTTGACCATGCGGTGGTGCGGGGCCCAACGGGCGACCAGGTCGGGGCCGCAGGCGTCGGCGCCGACGATCAGGGTCTTCAGCGCGGGCAGGGTGCCGGGGGTGTCGGCGGGCAGGGTGGCGAGGGCGGCGGGCGGCAGCAGGGTGTGGGTGATCCGCTCGCTCCGGAGCACCTCGGCGAGCCGGGCGCCGAGCAGCGGCCCGGGGGCGGGCACCACCAGGCGGGCGCCGTGCGGCAGGGCCAGGCAGAGTTCCAGCACGGAGGCGTCGAAGCTGGGGGTGGCGAAGGCCAGCACCCGGTCTCCGGGGGCGACGTGGTAGTGCGCGGCCTCGGCGGCGGCGAAGCCGGCCAGGCCCCGGTGGGTGAGGACGACGCCCTTGGGGGTGCCGGTGGAGCCGGAGGTGTAGATGACGTAGGCGGGGTCGTCCAGGTCGAGCGGGCGGGTCCGGTCGGCGTCGGTGGGGCGGTGCTCGGGGGCGACGGCCGGTACGGCGGCGAGCAGCGCGGCGGTCTCCTTGGCGTCCAGGGTGAGCGCGGGGGCCGCGTCGCGCAGCATCGACTCCACCCGCTCGTCGGGGTAGTTGGGGTCGACGGGGAGGAAGGCGGCGCCGCTCTTGGCGACCGCCAGCTCGGCGATCAGCATGTCGGCCGAGCGTGGCAGCAGCAGGGCGACGAGGGTACCGGGGCCGGCGCCACGGGCGATCAGCCGGTGTGCCAGGCGGTTGGCGTGGGCCTCCAGTTCGGCGAAGGTCAGTTCCAGGCCCTCGGCGCTCAGGGCCACGGCGTCCGGACTGCGGTCGACGGCGGCCTCGACCAGGGCGGGCAGGCTCACCGGGGTGACGGGGCCGAGGGCCGGGCGGGCCGGTCCGTGCAGCAGCCGTTCCCGTTCGCCGGGCGGCAGCAGGTCCAGGTCGTCCAGTCGGACGGTGCCGTCGGTGGCGGCCAACGCGTTGAGGGTGTGCAGGAGTTGGGCGGCCAGCCGCTCGGCGGTCGCGTGGTCGAGGTAGCGGGGGTCGTGGCCGAGTTCGACGGCGAGCCGCTCGCCGGGCGAGACGACCACGGTGAGCGGGTAGTTGGTGGCCTCCCGGGCGTCCAGTTCGCGGATCCGCAGGCCGTGGGCGCCGGCCGTGGCGTCGCCGACCGGGTAGTTCTCCAGCACCACCAGGCTGTCGAACAGCTCGGTGCCGGGCGGGAGTTGGCTGAGCGCCCGGATCTCGGCCAGCGGCAGGTGCTCGAACCGGCGGTCCTCGGCGCGCTCCTCCTGGAGGCCGCGCAGCCACTCGGCGCAGGGCCGGCCGCCGTCGACGCCGACCCGGGCGGGCAGGGTGGTGATGAACAGGCCGATGATGGCGTCCGAGCCGGTCAGTTCGGCCGGGCGTCCGGAGACGGTGGTGCCGAAGCAGACCCGGCTCTCGCCGCTGCGGCGGGCGAGCAGCAGGGCCCAGGCGCCCTGCACCAGGGTGTTGAGAGTGAGCCGGTGGCGGCGGGCGAAGTCCTGGAGCCGCCGGGTCTCGGCCTCGCCGAGCCGGTGCGAGAGCCACTGCCCGGAGCGGGCGGTGTCGCCGGGGGCGGGCCGGCGGTCGTAGGGCAGCGGGGTGGGCGCGGTGAGGTCGGCGAGCACGGCGCGCCAGTGCTCGGTGGCGGCAGCACGGGAGGTGTCGCGGGTGGCGAGCCAGCTCACGTAGTCCGCGAAGGGCCGGCGCTCGGGCAGGTGCGGCCGCTCCCCGGCGAGCAGCGCGGCGTGCGCGGCCAGGACGTCGGCGAGCACATGGAAGACGCTCCAGCCGTCCAGCAGCACATGGTGGAAGGTCCATACCACCCGGACGGTGTCCGGCCCGAGCCGGATCAGGTGGAGGCGCAGCAGCGGGGCCCGGTCCAGGGCGAGCGGGCGGGAGCGCTCCTCGGTGAGCAGCGCTTCCAGCCGGGTTCCGCGCAGTGCTTCGGGCAGGTCGCTCCAGTCGTGCCGGGTGACCGGCAGGGTCGCCTGCCGGTGCACCAGTTGCAGCGGCACCGGGACGTCGCGCAGGGCGACGGCGGTGCGCAGCACGGGGGTACGGTCGACCACCTGCTGCCAGGCGGCGGCCACCAGCTCCGGGTCGCGGGCGCCGTCCAGGACGAAGGTGAGCTGTTCGACGTACAGGCCGTGCCGGGCCTCGTCCAGGCCGTGCAGCACCATGCCGGTCTGGGTGGGGGTGAGCGGCTGGATCTCGGTCACCTCGCGCCCGGTGCCGGCCAGCCGGTCGACGGCGGCCTGGTCCAGCGGGGCCAGCGGGAAGTCGGCGGGGGTGCGGCCGCCGGAGCCCGGTTCGGCGCAGTGCCGGACGATCTCCCGCAGTTCGTCGAGGAGTTCGGCGGCGAGCCGGCCGACGGTGGCCCGGTGGTGCCGTTCCCGGGAGTAGGACCAGGTGAACTCCAGCCGTCCGTCGGCCACTTGGCCGAGCACATCGAGCAGGTGGGGGCGCTCGGCGGTGCGGTCCAGGCCGCCGGTGAGCGGCCCGTACGGGGAGTGCAGCAGGCCGCCGGAGGTGGCGGTCCAGTCCTGCCGGCCCAGGTAGTTGAAGCCGATCTGCGGCAGGCCGGGCAGCTCGGGGGTGTCGCGCAGGTGGCGCAGGGCGCCGTGGCCGAGGCCGCCGTGCGGGACGGCGCGCAGGTTCTCCTTGACGGCCTTGAGCACGGTGCCGGTGTCGGCGGTGCGGGGGACGTCCAGGGCGACGGGGTACATCGCGGTGAACCAGCCGACGGTGCGGGAGAGGTCGACGCCGTCGAACAGCTCCTCACGGCCGTGGCCCTCCAGGGCGACGGCCACCGTGTCCCGTCCGGTCCAGCGGGCCAGGACCCGGCCGAGGGCGCAGAGCAGCACGTCGTTGACCCGGGTCCGGTAGGCCTCCGGGACGTCCTGGAGCAGCTGCCTGGTCTGCTCGGCGTCCAGGGCCACGGTGAGCGACTCCTCCTCGGCGGCCGTGTTGGCGCCGTCGAGGTCGGTCGGCAGGGGGGTCGTGACCGCGCCCTCCAGGCCGTGCCAGTGGGCGAGTTCGCGGTCGAAGCCGCCGGCCGCGGTGTGTGCGGCGAGCTGCTCGGCCCAGGCGCGGAAGGAGGTGCTCTTGGGGCCGAGGTCGGGCTGCCGCCCGGCCTTCAGGGCGCGGTGGGCGGTGTCCAGGTCCTCCAGGATCAGCCGCCAGGACACTGCGTCCACCACCAGGTGGTGCGCGGCCAGCAGCAGCACGGGGTGGGGGTCGTCCGGGAGGCGGCAGAGCGCGGCGCGCAGCAGCGGTCCGGCGGCCAGGTCGAAGCCCTCGGCCAGCTGTTCCCGCAGCCGCTCCACCTCGGCTCCGGTGCCCGGCCGGTGGGTGGACAGCGCGGGGGCCTGGCCCGGCGCGGCGCCGTGCTGGCGCCAGCGGCCGTCACCGAGCGGCTGGTAGCGCAGCCGCAGCGCGTCGTGCTGGTCCAGGACGGCGGCCAGTGCGGCCCGCAGCAGGGCTTCGTCGGTGTCGGGGGCGAGCCGGAAGGCGAGGGACTGGGTGAGCCGGGCCGGGTCTCCGTCGAGGGTGTCGAACAGCCAGTGCTGGACGGGGGTGAGCGGGGCGTCTCCGGTGACCGGCCCTTGTTCGGCGCCGCCGGTGGCGTGCGGCGCCTCCTCGGCGGCACGGGCGAGTTCGGCCAGGGTCTGGTGGGCGAACAGGTGGCGGGGGGTCAGGGTGAGGCCGGCCCGGCGGGCCGCCGAGACGATCTGGATGCCCAGGATGGAGTCGCCGCCGAGCGCGAAGTAGTTGTCGTCGAGGCCGACTTCGGGCACACCGAGGACGTCCGTCCAGATCGCGGCCAGGGTGCGTTCGGTGGCGGTGCGCGGTGGCCGGGCGCCGCCGCCGGTGGTGGGGGCGTGCCACTGGGGTGCGGGCAGGGCGCGCCGGTCGAGCTTGCCGGTGGCGCCGAGCGGCAGCCGCTCCAGCGGCACCACCAGGGCGGGCACCAGGTGGTCGGGGAGGGTGCCGGCCAGGAAGGCCCGCCACTCGGCCGGGTCGGGCAGCCGGCCGTCGCGGGCGACGGCGTAGCCGACCAGCCGCTTGTGGCCGTCCTGCTCCACCACCCGGGCGGCGGCCGCGGCCACCTGCGGGTGGCGGGCCAACGCGGCCTCCAGCTCGCCGAGTTCGATCCGGAAGCCGCGTACCTTGACCTGGTCGTCGGCGCGGCCGAGGTAGCGCAGCTCGCCGTCGGCCGTCCAGCGGACCAGGTCGCCGGTGCGGTACATCCGGGCGCCGGGCGGGCCGAAGGGGTCGGGCAGGAAGCGGGCGGCGGTGAGGCCGGGGCGGCGCAGGTAGCCGCGGGCCACGCCGGTGCCGGCCAGGTACAGCTCCCCCGGCGCGCCGACCGGCACCGGGCGCAGCCGCCCGTCCAGGACGTAGGCCCGGGCGCCGCCGGCCGGGCGGCCGATCGGCGGGTCGCGGTCGGGGTCGGCGGGGTCGCAGAGGGCGGCGGTGGCGTAGACGGTGGCCTCGGTGGGGCCGTAGACGTTGAGCACCCGGCAGCCGGGGACGGCCGCCCGGACCTGGCGCACGGTGCGGGCGGGCAGCGCCTCGCCGGCCAGCAGCACGGTGTCCGCCGCGAGTCGGACGGTGTTGTCGGCCAGCAGCCCGCCGAGGGCGGAGGGCACCGCGCTGACCAGGCCGGCCCGCCAGGGGCCGGGCCGTTCGGCGAGGGCCAGGAGGTCGCGGACGAGTTCCACGCAGCCGCCCGCGAGCAGCGGCGCGAGGATCTCGAACACCGAGACGTCGAAGTTCAGCGAGGTGGCGGCGACCACGTGGGCGAGGCCGCGGCCGCCGAACTCCCGGGCCGCCCAGTCGGTCAGGGCGAGCACGGAGGCGTGGGCGACCACCACGCCCTTGGGGCGGCCGGTGGAGCCGGAGGTGTGGATGACGTACGCGGGGTGGGCGGGCAGCAGAGCGGCGGATCGTTCCTGCACGTCCGGCGCGGCCGGCCCGTCAGGCGTGTCCGGTGTGTCCAGCACGTCCGCCCCGTCCGGCCCGTCCAGCGCGTCGGCGCGGACGGCGGCGAGCCGGGCGGCGCAGGCCGGGTCGTCGAGCACGAGCCGGGTGAACGGGCCCGCCGGCAGCCGCCCCTGGGTCTCGGAGGCGGTGATGACGGCGTCCGGCCGGACGTCGTCGAAGAGGTAGGCGATCCGCTCGGCCGGGTACCCCGGGTCGACGGGCAGGTAGCCGGCGCCGCTCTTGAGCACCGCCAGCAGGGCCACCACCAGCTCGGCGGTGCGCGGCAGGGCGAGCGCGACGAAGCGCTCCGGGCCGGCGCCGGCCTCGGTCAGCAGCCGGGCCAGCCGGTCGGAGCGCTCGTCCAGCTCCCGGTAGGTCAGCAGGGTGTCGCCGGAGCGGACGGCCGGGGCCTCGGGGGTGCGGGCGGCCTGCCGGGCGAAGGCCTCGGGCAGGGTGCCCGCGGGCGGCTCGACCACGGGCCCGCCGAGGCGTTCGACCAGCGCGCGGCCCTGTTCCGGTGCCAGCAGCGGCAGTTCGGCGGCCGGCCGGCCGAGGTCGGCGGCCAGCTCCGCCAGCAGGGTCCGCAGGCTCGCCCCGAGGCCTTCGACGGTGGCGGTGTCGAAGGCGGCCGGGTCGTGGTCCAGGTCGATCTCGATGGCCTCGCCGGGGGCGACCACCACGCTGAGCGGGTAGCTGGTCGGCTCCAGGACGTGCTCGGTCTCCACCGTCAGGCCGTGCCTGGTCAGCGCCCCGGCGTCGAAGGGGTAGTTCTCGAAGACCACGATGCTGTCGAACAGGCCCGTCCCGCCGGGCAGTTCGCTCCAGCTCTGGAGCTGCGCCAGCGAGACGCCGTCGTACCGGCGGGCCTCCGACTGGGTGTGCTGCAGCTCGCGCAGCCACTCCAGCAGCGGGCGCCGGGGGTCGATCCGCGCCCGGGTCGGCAGGGCGTTGATGAACAGCCCCACCATCGAGGTGACGCCCGGGAGTTCGGCGGGCCGGCCGGAGACGATGGTGCCGAACACCACGTCGTCCCCGCCGCCGTAACGGGAGAGCAGCAGCGCCCAGGCGCCCTGGAGCACGGTGTTGACGGTCAGCCCGGCCTGCCGGGCGGTGTCGCGCAGCCGGTCGGAGAGTTCGGCGCCGAGGCTGATCCGCACCTTGGCGGAGGAGGTGGCCCGGTGGGCCTCGGCGGGGCGCCGGTCCCGGGGCAGTTCGGTGGGGGCGGGGAAGCCCGCGAGGGTGTCCCGCCAGTACCGTTCGGCCCGCTCCTGGTCCTGGTCGGACAGCCAGCGCAGGTAGTCGGCGAAGGGGGCGCGCTCGGCGAGCCGGGGCGGGCGCCCGGCGGTCAGCGCCGCGTAGCGCTCGCACACCTCGTCGAAGACCTGGGCGGCGCTCCAGCCGTCCAGCAGGACGTGGTGGAAGGTCCAGACCAGCCGCACCCGGTCGGGGGCCAGCCGGACCACGGACAGCCGCATCAGCGGCCCGGCGGCCAGGTCGATCCCGGCCTCCCGGTCGGCGGCGAGCAGCCGGGCGGTGTCCCGGGCGACCTGTGCGGCGGGCCGGTCCGTCCAGTCGTGCCGGGTGACCGGCAGGGCGGCCCGCTGCTGCACGACCTGCACGGGCTCGGCGGTGTCCTGCCAGCTGAGCCGGGTGCGCAGCACCGGGTTGGCCTCGGCGGCCTGCCGCCAGGCCTCGGCCAGCGCCGCCGGGTCGCTGACGCCGGTCAGCACCAGCTGGACCTGGTTGACGTAGGTGCGGTTCTCCGGCTCCAGCAGGCTGTGGAACAGCATGCCCGCCTGCATCGGCGTCAGCGGGTAGACGTCGGCGACGGAGCGGCCGTCCCCGACGATCCGGTCCACCGCGGCCTGGTCCAGCCGGGCCAGCGGGAAGTCGGCGGGGGTGCGGCCGCCGGCCTCGGGGCGGGCGCAGTGGGCGAGGATCCCCTCCAGCGCGCGCAGCATGGCCTCGGCGAGGGCGCCGACGGTGGCTTCGCGGTGCCGGCCGGCGCTGTAGTACCAGCCGATCTCCAGCTCCTCGCCCTCGACCCGGGCGACCACGTCCAGCAGGTGGGGGCGCTCGGTGCCGGGCGCCTCCGCGCCGCCCAGGCCGCCGGGGACGGCGCGCACCAGGGCGGCGCCGTCGGCGGACCAGTCGAAGCGGCCCAGGTAGTTGAAGCTGATCCCGGGGGTGCCGGCGAGCGCTTCGTCCCCGGCCAGGTAGCGCAGCGCACCGTAGCCGAGCCCGCGGTCCGGCACCGCGCGCAGCTGTTCCTTGACGGACTTCAGCGCGACGCCCCAGTCCCTGCCCGAAACACCCGACACACCCGAGACATCCGCGGCCTCCGAGACATCCGAGACATTCGAGATGTCCGAGATATCCGGGACATCCAGGGCGAGCGGGAACAGCGAGGTGAACCAGCCGACGGTCCGGGACAGGTCGACGCCCTCGAACAGGCCGTCCTCGCGGCCGTGGCCCTCCAGGCCGATCGCGACGGTGCGCCGGCCGGTCCAGTCGGCGAGCACCCGGCCGAGCGCGGTGAGCAGGACGTCGTCGATCCGGGTGCGGTAGACCGCGGGCACCTGGCGCAGCAGCCGGTCGGTGCGCTCGCGGTCCAGCCGGACGGTCACCGACCGCAGTTCGGCGGTGGTGTTGCCGCCCTCGCCGTCCACCGGCAGCGGCGTGGCGCAGGCCCGGGCGGCCGCGGCCCAGTGGGCGCGCTGGTCGGCGAAGCCGCCGGTCTCGGTGCGGGCCCGCAGCAGGCCGGTCCACTCCCGGACGGAGGTGGTGCGGGCGGGCAGCCGCAGCGGGCGGCCCTCGACGGCCTGCCGGTAGGCGGTCTCCAGGTCCTCCAGCAGGATCCGCCAGGAGACGCCGTCGACGGCCAGGTGGTGGACGGCCAGCAGCAGCCGGGCGGGGCGGGTGCCGTCGGAGACGAACAGCCGGGCTGCGAACAGCGGGCCGGTGTCCAGCCGGAACCCGGCCTGGGCGGCGCCGGTCACCGCCGCCTCGTGGCCGTGCGGGTGGACCTCCAGCAGCTCGGGGGCGGTGGCGTCGGCGGGCTCGCAGTGCTGCTGCCAGGCGCCGTCCGCACCGGGGGTGAACCGGCAGCGCAGGGCGTCGTGGTGCGCCCACAGGGCGGTCAGGGCGCGGCGCAGCGCGTCCTGGTCGACCTCGCCGGGCGTCTCCACCACCACGGACTGGTTGAAGTGGTGGGCCTGCGCCGGGTGGGGGTCGAGGAACCAGTGCTGGATGGGGGTCAGGCCGACCTCGCCGCTGACCGGTTCGGTGCCGACGACGGTGGTGGCGGTGCCGGCGGCCGTGGCCAGCGCGGCGACGGTGGGGTGCCGGAAGAGGTCGCGCGGGGAGAGTGCGAGCCCGGCGGCGCGGGCCCGGGAGACCACCTGGATGCTCAGGATGGAGTCGCCGCCGAGCAGGAAGAAGTCGTCGTCGATGCCGACCCGCTCCACCCCGAGCAGCTCCGCCCAGATCCCGGCGAGCAGGCGCTCGGCCTCGGTGCGCGGGGCCCGGTGGTCGGCGCCGCCGGCCGTGGACCAGTCGGGAGCGGGCAGCCGGCGGCGGTCCACCTTGCCGTTGGCGGTCAGCGGGAGTTCGGGCACCGGGACGAAGGCGGCGGGCAGCATGTAGTCGGGCAGGTCGGCCGCCAGGTGGGCGCGCAGGGCGGCGGCGGTGGGCAGCTCGGCGGTGGGCGGCTCGGCGGTGGGCAGCTCGGCGGTGGGCGGCTCGGTGCCCCCGGCGGGCACCAGGTGGGCGACCAGCCGCTTGCGCCCGCCGTCCTGGTTCAACGAGACCACGGCCTCGGCGACGGCCGGGTGGGCCCTCAGCCGGGCCTCGATCTCGGCGGGTTCGATCCGGAACCCGCGGATCTTGATCTGGTCGTCCGCGCGGCCGACGAACTGCAGCTCGCCGTCCTCGCTCCAGCGGGCGGTGTCCCCGGTGCGGTACATCCGGCTGCCGGGCGGCCCGTACGGGTCGGCCGGGTAGCGGGCGGCGGTCTCCCCCGGCCGGCCCCGGTAGCCCCGGGCGAGTCCGGCGCCGGCGATGTACAACTCGCCGGTGACCCCCGGGGGTTGCGGCTGGAGCGCGCCGTCCAGGACGTACGCCCGGGTGTTGTCCAGCGGGCGGCCGATCGGCAGCACGGCGGGCAGCGGGTCGCCCGGCCGGAAGGCCCGGCGGGTGGCGAAGGTGGTGGTCTCGGTCGGGCCGTAGACGTCGACCACGGTGAGCTCGGGGCAGGCCTCCAGCACCCTGCGCACCACCGCGCCCGGCACCGCCTCGCCGCCGGTCCACACCTCCCGGGCGCCGCGCAGGCAGCCCGGGTCCTCCTGGGCGAGCAGCCGGAACAGCCCGATGGTCAGGAACAGGCAGCGCACGCCCTGCTCGGTGACGGCACGGCGGACGGCGGCGGCGTCCAGGTCCCCGGGCGGGGCGAGCACGGCGGTGCCGCCGCGCAGCAGTGGCACCCACAGTTCGTAGGTGGCGGCGTCGAAGGCGTGCGGGGAGTGCACCAGCACCCGGTCGTGGGCGGCGAAGGCGCCGTCCAGGGCGAGTGCGACGACGTCCCGGCGGCGCACCGCGACGCCCTTGGGGGTGCCGGTGGATCCGGAGGTGAACATCAGGTACTGGAGGTTGTCGGGGTGGACCGGCCGCGCCCCGGCGGCGCGCGCCGTGTTCGGCTCGACGCAAGCCCCGTCGACCAGCAACACCCGTTGTTCCGAGCGGAGTTCGGCGGCCGTGCCGGCCCAGTCGGCGTCGGTGAGCAGCAGCTCGGCGCCGGCCTCGGTGAGCATCCGGTGCAGCCGCTCGCGCGGGGCCCGGCCGTCCAGCGGCACGTACACTCCGCCGGTGCGGACCAGGGCCAGCTGGGCGACCACCAGGTCGGTGGAACGATTCATCAGCACCCCGACCGGGCACTCCGGACCGACCCCGAGCGCGGCCAGCCGGCCGGCCAACGCGGCGGCCCGGGCGTCGAGTTCGCGGTAGCTCAGGCGCTCCTCCCCCGCCTCCACCGCGACGGCCTCGGGCACCCGCCGCACCTGCTCGGCGAACAGCTCCGCGATGTCCCGCTCCGGCCGCCGGACCGCGGTGTCGTTCCAGTCGACCAGCACCCGCCGGCGCTCCTCGGCGCTCAGCAGCGGGATCCGCGCGGGCGGGCGAGCGGCCCCCTCGGGCAGGGCCGTCAGCAGGGCGGTGAGCTGCCGGGCCGTCCGGCGGATCGTGGCGGCGTCGAACAGCCGGGGGTCGTAGCACAGCCGCAGGGCCAGCTCCGGGCCCGGGTAGGCCAGCAGGGCGAGCGGGTAGTTGGTGGTCTCGATGCCGTCCAGCTCGCGCAGCCGCAGGCCGTGGGCGGCGGCCGCGTCGTCGTCCACCGGGTAGTTCTCGAAGACCACGATGCTGTCGAACAGGGCGCCCTGCTCGGGCAGTTCGGTGCCGGCCCGCAGCCGGGTGAGCGGGAGGAAGCCGTGCCGGCGGTCCTCGCTCTGCTCCCGTTGCAGCTCGCGCAGCCAGTCCAGCAGGGTGCCCTCGGCGGGCACCGCGGCCCGGGTGGGCAGGGTGGTGATGAACAGCCCGGTCATCGTCTCCACCCCGGGCAGCTCGGGCGGGCGCCCGGCGGAGGCGGTGCCGAACAGCACGTCACCGCGGTTCGCCTGGCGGCCGAGCAGGATCGCCCAGGCGCCCTGGACCAGCGTGTTCAGGGTGACGCCGGCGGTGCGGGCGAGCCCCTCCAGGGCCCGGGTCGCGGCGGCGGGCAGGGTGAAGGGCAGCGCCCGGGTGGACTCGGCGCGGTGGCTCTGGCGCGGCTCACGGTCGTAGGGCAGCGGCGTCAGCTCGCTCAGCCCGGCCAGCCGGGTGCGCCAGTACCGCTCCGCCTCGGCGGTGTCGCGCTCGCCCAGCCAGGCGACGTAGTCGCGGTACGGGCGGCGCTGCGGGACGGTGCCGTAGGGGACGTCCCCCTGCGCTCCGGGCCGGGCCGGCGCGGCGTGCACGGCGAAGACGTCCGAGAGCACCTGGAACAGGCTCCAGCCGTCCAGCACCAGGTGGTGGAAGGACCACAGCACCCGCACCCGCTGGTCGCAGAGCCGGATCAGCACCAGCCGCTGGAGCGGCGCCCGGGTGAGGTCGAGGCCGCGGGCCCGGTCGCGGTCCAGCAGTTCGGCCAGCCGGGCCGCGCGCTCCGGCTCGGGCAGCGCGCGCCAGTCCAGCATGGTGACCGGCAGCTCCGCCCGGCGGCGGACCACCAGCAGCGGCTCGGGCACGTCCTGCCAGCGGACCTGGGCGCGCAGCACCTCGGTGCGGTCGCTGACCCACTGCCAGGCCGCGGCCAGTCGCTCCGGGTCGGGCACGCCGTCCAGGACGAAGTCCAGCTGCTGGAAGTAGGCGCCGCTGTCCTCCTCGGCGAGGCCGTGGAAGAGCATGCCGGCCTGGGTCGGCGTCAGCGGGAGGACGTCCTCGACCGCGCCCGGGTCGTCCCCGGTGATCCGGTCCACGGCCGCCTGGTCGAGCCGGGCCAGCGGGAAGTCGGACGGGGTCCGTCCGGCGGCGCCGGGGCGGGTGGCGAAGCGGGCGAGGTCGGCGAGTTCCTCGGCGAAGCGGCGGGCCAGCGCCTCGACGGTGGCCGGGTGGTGCCGGGGTTCGGCATAGCAGAAGGTGAACTCCAGGGCGTCGTCGACGAGTCGGCCGACCACCTCCAGGGGGTGCGGGCGTTCGGCGCTCGGGTCGGCGTCCAGTTCCAGCGGGCGGAAGGTGCCGCGCAGCAGGCCGCCGGCACCCTCGGAAACGTCCATCCGGCCCAGGTAGTTGAAGCTGATCCGGGCGGTCGGGGCGGTCGGCGCGGCGCCGGGGCGGCCCAGGTGGCGCAGGGCGTCGAAGCCCAGGCCGCGCCGGGGGACGGCGCGCAGCTGTTCCTTGACCAGTTTGAGCACGGCGTCCCAGCCGGCCCGGTCCGGCACGGCCAGCGCGACCGGGTGCCGGGTGGTGAACCAGCCGACGGTGCGGCCGAGTTCGAGGTCGGTGAACAGCTCCTCGCGCCCGTGCCCCTCGATGTCCACCACCACCCGGTCCAGCCCGCTCGCCCCACACAGGGCCCGGCCGAGGGCGGCGAGCAGCACGTCGTTGGCCTGGGTGCGGTAGGTGTCGGGGAGGGTGCGCAGCAGGGCGGCGGTGTCGGCGGGGTCGAGCCGTACGGTCACCGAGCGGGCCGAGGCGTAGTCGTCGGGCGCCGCCGGGTCGTCGGCCGGGAAGGGGTCGGGGTCGGTGTCGGGGCCGGCCGCGGTTCGCGGCGGGAGGGCCCGCGCCCAGTACTCCGTCTCGTCCTCGAAGCCGCCGGCGGCCGCGAACTCGGCCAGCCGCTGGGCCCACTGCCGCAGCGGGGTGGACTTCACGGGCAGGGCCTCGGCGCCGTCCCGGCCGTCCCGGCGGGCCCGGTAGGCGGTGTCGAGGTCCTCCAGCAGCACCCGCCAGGAGACCCCGTCGACCACCAGGTGGTGGACGGCCAGGTGCAGCACCGGCGGCCGGCCGGCGCCGCGGTCGTGCAGCACGGCGCGCAGCAGCGGCCCCTGGCGCAGGTCGAACGGGCCGAAGTGGGGGGTGTCGTCGTCCGGTCCGGTGTGCCGGGCCAGCCGGAGCCGGGGGGCCCGGTCCTCGACCCGCCAGCGCGCGCCGCCCGGCCGGTCCCCGGGCTCGGCCTCGGTCTCGGCACCGGTCTCGGCATCGGCATCGGGCCCGGCATCGGGCCCGGCCTCGGGCCCGGCCTCGGAGAACGTCGAGCGCAGCGCGTCATGGTGCCCGACCAGGTCGTTCAGCGCCTCCTCCAGCGCCGCCCGGTCCACGTCGCCGGGCAGCAGGAGGGAGAGCGCCTGGTTGAAGTGCCCGGCGCACCCGGCGGCCCGTTCCAGCCACCAGCGCTGGATCGGGGTGGGCACCCCCGCCCCGGTGGCGGCCACCTCGGGGGTGGCGGCGGGCCGTTCGGCGGCGTCGGCGCAGCGGGCCAGCGCGGCCACCGTCTGGTGCCGGTAGAGGTCCCGGGAGGTCAGCGGCAGCCCTTCCTGCCGGGCCCGGGCCACCACCTGGATGCCGAGGATGGAGTCGCCGCCGAGGTCGAAGAAGTTGTCGTCCGCGCCGACCCGGTCCAGTCGCAGCACCTCCGTCCAGATGGCGGCGAGGGCCTGCTCGGAGGGGGTGCGGGGGGCGACGTGGCGGACGGTCCGGGCGACCGGCCCCGGGTCGGGCAGCCGGCCCCGGTCGAGCTTGCCGTTGGGGTTGAGCGGCAGCGCGTCCAGCGGCAGCACGGTCGCGGGGACGAGGTGGTCGGGCAGCGTCAGGGAGAGCGCGCGGCGCACGGCCTCGGGCTCCAGCCGGGTGCCCGGGGCGGGCACCACGTAGCCGACCAGGCGCCGGTGGCCGTCGTCCTCGGCGACGGCGGCGGCCGCCTCGGCCACGCCGGGGCAGCGCCGCAGGGCCTCCTCCACCTCGCCCAGTTCGATCCGGAAGCCGCGGACCTTCACCTGCTGGTCGATCCGGCCGAGGTACTCCAGGTCGCCGTCGGCGTTCCACCGCGCCAAGTCCCCGGTGCGGTACATCCGGCCGCCGGGCTCGCCGTACGGGTCGGCGACGAACCGGGCCGAGGTCAGCCCGCTGCGCCCCAGGTAGCCGCGTGCCAGTCCGCTGCCGCCGAGGTACAACTCGCCGACCACGCCCGCTGGTTGCGGGCGCAGCCCGGCGTCCAGGACGTACGCCCTGGTCAGCCCGAGCGGCCGGCCGATCGGCGGCGCCTGCTCCGGCAGCCGGTCGCCGGCGAACCAGCCGGTGGCGTAGACGGTGGCCTCGGTGGGGCCGTACAGGTTGGCGACGGCGCTGCCGGGCAGGGCCTGCCGCAGATCGCGCACGGCCCGGGCGGAGAGAGCCTCGCCGGCCAGCACCACGGTGTCCGGGTCGACGGGCACGGCTCCCCCGGCGATCAGCCGGGAGACCACCGAGGGCACACCGCTGAGCAAGCCGACCGGGCGCGGCCCCGGCTCGCCGGTCTCGGCGAGGGCGGTGAGGTCGGCGACCACCTCGACGGAGCCGCCCACCAGCAGCGGGCAGAGCAGTTCGAAGACGGACACGTCGAAGCTGAGCGAGGTGGCGGCGACCACGTGGGTCAGCCCCTCGGGCCCGAACCGCTCCGCCGCCCAGCCCGCGAGGACGGCGACGCTGCGGTGGGTGACCACCACGCCCTTGGGGCGGCCGGTGGAGCCGGAGGTGTAGATGACGTAGGCGGGGTGGTCCGGCAGCAGCGGGCCGAGCCGGTCCTCGTCGGTCAGGTCGGTGTCCGCCTCGACCCCGGTGTCCGCCCCGACACCAGGCTCCGTCCCGACACCGGGCTCCGCCTCGGCAGCGGGCTCCGCGCAGTCCTCCAGCAGCAGGACCGGGCAGCCCTCGGGCAGCGCGGGGGCGGTCTCCCGGGTGGCGAGCACGATGGCCGGCTCGGCGTCCGCCAGCATCAGCCGGATCCGCTCGGCCGGGTAGGCCGGGTCCACCGGCAGGTACGCCGCGCCCGCCTTCAGCACCGCCCAGAGCGCCGACGGCAGTTCGGCCGAGCGCGGCAGGCAGAGTGCGACCAGCCGTTCCGGGCCCGCGCCCCGGGCGACCAGCAGCCGGGCGAGCCGGTTGGCGCGCCGGTTGACCGCCGCGTAGTCCAGTCGCACCGGGCCGTGGACCACGGCGGTCCGCCCGGGGGCCTCGGCGGCCCGCGCCTCGAAGAGCTCGGGCAGCACGGCGCCGGGGGCGTCCCGGCGGCCGCGCACCGGCGGGTTCCAGGAGTCGAGCAGGGTGCGCTGCTCCTCCTCGGAGAGCATGGGCAGTTCGGCGAGGGTGCGCTGCGGGCCGTCCGCCATCCCGGCCAGCAGCCGGTGCAGGTGGCGCGCCATCCGGGCCACCGTCCGCCGGTCGTACAGGTCGGTGTTGTGCTCCACGGTGAGCGTGCAGCCGCCCGCGTCGTCGGGGGTGAACTCCAGCACCAGGTCGAACCGGGCGGCCGGGCGGGGCAGCGGGTGGTCGGCGAAGCGCAGGCCGCCGGCGGGCGTCGGGGCGGTGGGGCTCTGCTGGACGACCAGCACCTGCACCAGCGGGGTCCGGCTCGGGTCGCGGGGCGGGGCGAGTTCCTCGACCACCCGGTCGAAGGGGGCCGCGGCGTGGGCGAAGGCGTCCAGCAGGGTGGTGCGCACGCTCTCCACGTACCGGTCGACGGTGGCCTTGCCGTCCACGTCGGCGCGCAGCACCACGGTGTTGACGAAGAAGCCGGTGACGTCCTCCAGTTCCCGCCGCTCGCGCCCGGTGGTGACGGTGCCGAAGGCCACGTCCCGCTGGCCGGAGTAACGCGAGAACAGCAGCGCGCAGGCCCCGGCGAACAGGGTGAACACGGTGGCGCCCCGGCCGGCCGCCAGGTGCCGCAGCCGGGCCACCAGTTCGGCCGGGAGGTGGTGGCGGTGCGCCCCGCCGGCGGTGGTGCGCAGCGCGGGCCGGGGCCGGTCGGTGGGCAGTTGCAGCGGCTGGAGGTCGGCCAGCCAGCGCTTCCAGTAGGCGAGGTCGGTGGCCGCCGTGGCGTCCGGGCGGTGCTGCTCCCAGTGCGCGAAGTCGGGGTACTGGAGGGCGGGGGCGGGCAGTCCGTCCGGTTCGCCGGCGCTCTCCGCCCGGTAGAGCGCGGCCAGTTCGCGGGTGAGCACGCCGACCGACCGGCCGTCGGTGACGATGTGGTGCTGCCCGAGCAGCAGCAGGTGGTCCTCGGCGGCCAGCCGGACGAGCAGCGCCCGGGTGAGCGGACCGTCCGTCAGGTCGTACGGGCGGCTCAGCTCCTCGGTCAGCAGCCGTTCGGCCGCGGCCTCGCGCTCCTCGGCGGGCAGCGCGGCGAGGTCCGCGGTGCGCAGCGGCAGGGCGGCGGCCGCGGCGACGTGCTGGACGAGCCGGCCGTCGACGGTGGCGAAGGTGGTGCGCAGCGAGTCGTGGCGGGCGGCGAGCCGGTGCAGTGCCCGGCGCAGCGCCTCGACGTCGGGCGTTCCGTGCAGCCGCAGGGAGACGCCGGTGTTGTACTCGGTGCCGTCGGCGTCGAGGTCGTGGAGGAACCACAGCCGGCGCTGGGCGCTGGAGGCCGGGGCCGGTTCGCCGCGCGGGGCGGGCGGGATGGGCTCCGGCGCCGGGTCGGCCGGCCGGTCGTCCAGCAGTGGGGCCAGGGCGGCGACGGTCCGTGCGGTGAAGACGTCGCGGAGGGTGAGCCGGGCGCCGAGGCGCTCGGTGATCCTGGCCAGGGCGCGGGCGGCGAGGATCGAGTCGCCGCCCAGCTCGAAGAAGTCGTCGCTCACCCCGACCGTGTCGACGCCGAGGGCCTCGGCCCAGATGGCGGCCAGGGCGCGTTCGCGCCCGGTGCGCGGGGCGAGCGGCTCGGCGGTGGCGGGGCGGGCGGGGGCGGGCAGCGCGCGCTGGTCGATCTTGTGCTGGGGGGTGAGCGGCAGCGCGGGCAGGACGACGACGGCGGCGGGCACCAGGTGGGCCGGCAGGGCGGCGGCCAGGGCGGTGCGCAGGGCCGCCGGGTCGGGGGCGTGCTCCTGGTCGGCCGGGGTGACGTAGCCGACCAGCCGGGCCCGGCCCGGTTCGTCCTCCCGGACCACCACGACGGCCTGGTCGACGGCCGGCTGCGCCCGCAGGGCGGCTTCGATCTCGCCGGGTTCGATCCGGAAGCCGCGGACCTTCACCTGCCGGTCGAGCCGGCCGAGGAACTCCAGCTGCCCGTCGGCCGTCCAGCGGGCCCGGTCGCCGGTGCGGTAGAGCCGGGCGCCGGGCGGCCCGAAGGGGTCGGGCAGGAAGCGGGCGGCGGTCAGGCCCGGACGGCCCAGGTAGCCGCGCGCCACACCCGCGCCGCCGATGTACAACTCGCCGTCGGTGCCGGCCGGCTGGGGGCGCATCCGGGCGTCGAGGACGTACGCCCGGGTGTGCGGCAGCGCGCCGCCGATGGTCGGGGTGCCGCTGCCGGCGGTCAGCGGGCCGGTCCAGGTGGCGACGATGGTGGCCTCGGTCGGGCCATAGGAGTTGATCATGCGTCGGCCGGGCGCCCAGCGGTCGACCAGTTCGGCGGGGCAGGCCTCGGCGCCGACGATCAGGGTGCGCAGCCGGCGGCCCGCCCCTTCGGGCACGGTGGCCAGGGCGGCGGGCGGGATGAGGGCGTGGGTGATCCGCTGCTCGTCCAGCACGGCGGCGAGTTCGGCGCCCAGCCAGGGGCCGTCCGGCGGGACCACCAGGATGGCACCGGCCAGCACGGAGACGAACAGCTCCAGCACGGAGGCGTCGAAGCTGGGCGAGGAGAACTGCAGCACCCGGTCCCCGGGCCGTACGGCGTACCGCTCGACGGCCGCCGCGGTGAACCCGGCGATCCCCCGGTGGGTGACCACCACGCCCTTGGGCGTCCCGGTGGAGCCCGAGGTGTAGATGACGTACGCGGCGTGGTCGGTGCCGTACTGCTCGGCGGGTTCGCCGGGGTCGGCGCCGGGCTCCTCGTCGGGTTCACCGGGGTCGGTGCCGGCCGTCTCCAGGGCCGCGCCGACCCAGGCCGGGTCGTCCAGCACCACCGCGGGCGCGGCGTCGGCGAGCATCAGCGCCCGCCGCTCGGGCGGGTAGCCGGGGTCGACGGGCAGGAAGGCGGCGCCGGCCCGGGCGACGGCCAGTTCGGCCGCGACCAGTTCCATCGAGCGCGGCAGGACGAGGGCCACCGTCCGGTCCGTACCGGCGCCCCGGCGTCTCAGTGCCTGCGCCAGCCGGTCCACCCGGTCGGCCAGCTCGCGGTAGCTCCAGGTGCGCCGGCCGTCGGTCAGCGCGGGCGCGTCCGGCGTGTCGGCCACCCGGGCGGCGAACAGCCCGTGGAGCGTCCGGCCGGCCGGGGACGGGTCGGCGGCGGTGTCCGGCGCCCCGGCGGTGCCGTGGGCCTGCGGCGGAGCGGACGGACGCGCGGGCTGGGCGGGCCAGTCGGCCATGACGGGAGGTCCTTCCGGACGGGGAGGGAGCGACGCGGGCACCGGGGCGGGCGGGGAGAGGCCCTCGGCGCCGCGGGGTCGGCGGGGCGGCCGTGCGGGATGCGCCGGGGGTACGGAGGCGATGGCTGTGACGGCGGTGCGGGGGTGCTGGCGGTGCCGGGGGGGTGGAGCGGTCAGGCGGGCCCGGTGCGGCGCGCGGTGCGCCCGGACACCTGCACCAGGTCGATCACCCCGGTGGCCGGGTCCCGGTGGAACCACCCGCCGGGCTCGGGGCGGCCGGTGTCGGGCGCGATCAGGTCGTAGCGGAGGTCGGCGTGGCAGCGCAGCGGGAGCGGCAGGTCGCCGTCCACGGAGAGGGTGAGCCCTCCGTTGCGCGCCACCTCCACCCGGTAGCGGATCCCGCCGTTGCGGTAGTCGCCCGCGCACTCCGGCAGGGCCACCTGGGCGCCCGAGGCCGGCGGGGCGATCGCGGCCGGCACCGCCATGCCGGTCACGTCGGCCAGCTCGTCCGCGAGTTCGCGCCAGAGCGCGGTGGCGGCGCCCGCGTTGCCCGTGAAGGCGACCACCACCCCGCTGTCCGGTTCGGCCCGCAGGTGGCAGGAGGTGCCCATGGCGTTGCCGTCGTGGCCGCACCACAGCCGTCCGTCCTGCCGGTAGAGCGCCAGGCCCGGCCCCCAGCCGTCCGCCAGCGCGCCCGGCCGGGCGCCGGGCTGCGG
>NZ_MECK01000033.1 GCF_014596465.1 Streptomyces sp. CBMA123
GGCGCGGGAGCGCGCCGGTGAGGCGCCGTCGGCCTCGCCGGAGCGCGGTCCGGTCGGGGCGGCGTGGGCCCCGTACGGCGCGGACGCGGCGGGCGGAGCCGACTGGGGGAACGGGGAAGGGGCCGGCGCGACGGGCGGCATCATGGTGCCGGGCGCGTTGGCCTCGCGGAGCTGCTCGGCGAGGCTGGCGTTGCGGACCCGCTGCGGCAGGATCCGCGGGGTGCGCAGTTCGCCGTCCGGGCCGTGCTCCACGTGGTCCTCCTGCGGGCGTTCGTGGCTGGGAGCGACGTCCGCCGGGAGGCCGGCGGTGAGGTCGGCAGCGGCATCGCCGGCGCCGTCGACGACGTGCTCGACGTGCTCGACGGGCGCCGCGTGCGCGGCACCGAGCTGCGCGGCGAGTTCCGCCGACGGACCGGTCGGCAGGTCGTACGGGCGCGGCATCGCGGGCCGGGGGACCACCACGGCCCCGGGCAGTCCGGGGATCTCGGCACCGACCGGCAGCCCGGAGTCGTCGGGGGCGGTCCCGCCGCCCTCGCCGTCCTGCCGCGCGAGCAGCTCACCGATGATCAGACCGCCGCCCGCCGCACCGGAGTCGACGGGAGGCACCTCGGGAGCGCCGGCACCGACAGGGGTACCGGTACCGACACCGGCATCAGCAGCCGGCGCACCCCCGAGCAGCCCGCCGAGCACTCCCGCGAGCGCGCCCGTCAGCTCCTCGTCGACCTCACCGAAGTCCCCGTCCGACGGCCGCGGTTCGGGCACCGGGGTGCGGGTGACCCGCGCGCCGGACGGCAGTCCGGGCACCGCCGCGGGCTGTTCGGCCTGCTCCAGCAGCGCCGCGGGCACCAGCACCACGGCCCGGGTGCCGCCGTAGGGCGAGGGCCGCAGGGTGACCTGGATGTCGTGCCGGGCGGCCAGTCGCGCGACGACGAACAGGCCGAGCCGCAGGTCGTCGCCGAGCGCGGAGACGTCCAGCTCGGGCGGGTTGGCCAGGTAGTCGTTGAGCCGCTCGTACTCGTCCTCGGTCATGCCGAGGCCGCGGTCCTCCACCTCGACCGCCAGGCCCTTGGGGACCTCCTGCGCGGCGACCTGCACCTGGGTGTACGGCGGGGAGAAGGTCGTACCGTTCTCGATCAGCTCGGCGACCAGGTGGATCACGTCGGCGACGGCCTGTCCGCTGAGCGAGGCGCGCGGCACGCCCTGGACGACGACCCGGGCGTAGTTCTCGGTCTCGGAGACGGCGCTGCGCAGCACGTTGACCACGGGCACGGCGTTGCGCCAGCGCCGGGCGGGCAGCGCGCCGCCGAGGATGACCAGGTTCTCGGCGTTGCGCCGCATCCGGGTGGCCAGATGGTCGACGGCGAACAGTTCGCGCAGCAGCTCGGGTTCCTCGTGCTCGCGCTCCAGCGCGTCGAGCATGCTGATCTGCCGGTGGATCAGGATCTGGGTGCGGCGGGCGATGTTGAGGAAGACCTTCTTCGTCCCCTCGCGGCCCTGGGCCTGGTGGACGATGGCGGCGACGGCGGCCTGCCGGACGGCGGCCAGGCCGTCGGAGGTCTGCTGGACCTCGTCGCCGACCCGCCGGGAGGGCGTCCAGGTGGGCGGGGCGGGCACCGGCTCTCCGGCGCGCAGCCGGCCGACGACCTCGGGGATCTCCCGCTGGGCGAGGGCGAGGGTGTCGGTGCGCAGTCCGGCCAGCCGGGCGGAGAGGGCGCGGGCGGCCCGGATGCCGCGGACCAGGCTGACCAGCAGCACCAGGGAGACGACGGCGGTGCCGGCCAGTAGTGCGGTGCGGTGTCCGGCGTCGCGCAGCAGGTAGGCGGCGTAGCCCCAGGCGGCGGCCAGGCCCAGGCTGGGGACCAGCACGAGGGCGAGGAGCGAGCTGCGGAGGGAGCCGGACCGGCCGGCGCGGTGGCCCGTGTGGGGGGCCGATATGCCTGGCATCTGATTCCTTGCTGCAGGGCCGAGTTGCAGGCCGGGTCTCGGGGCCGAACGGCGGGTCGGCCCCGAGCGGCCCGGCCCGGGCTTCAGGGCGCCGAGGCCGGGGTCGCCGGACGGGGTGACGTGGTGTCATCGTCCGGGCGGGGTTCAGCGCGGCCGCCGACGGCAGGAAACCTATCAGTCCCAGGTGCCCTCATCGCAACATCAACTGACGACATGTGAACGGTTGCTGGCAGAACCGGTCGGTCCCGGTCGGAGTGTTCGCCGACGGATCGCCGCAGTTCAGCGCGGGCGGTGCGAAGCGGGAGCGGCCCCCGGTGGGCCGGGTGGGCCTTCCGGGGAGCCGTCAGGAACAGGTCAACAGTCGTTGTACCGAGAGTTCGCCGCCGTCCGGGTGGCGGTCCCCAGGGGCCGGTCTCAGCTCGCCGCGGAGATCGGCACCACCCGGGCACCCCGACCGCCCAGCCCGAGCTGGCCGCCCTGTCCGAGCTGGCCGCCCTGCCCGCCCGCGCCGCCGCGCCCGTAGCGCCGGTCCGCCGACGGCGCCTGCGACTCCCGCTCGTTGAGCTCGGTCCAGGCCCAGCTCGTCAGTTCGGACAGCTCGGCCGACCACTGCCTGCCGTAGGTGCCCGCCGCCACCTGCCCGAGCCGCAGTTTCTGCACGTCCGAGGTGCCGGCCGGGGCGTAGATGTGGGTGGCGTCCCGGAGGTAGCGGATGACGTGGTGCTCCTCCTGGGTGCCGCGGGCGGCGAAGATCTCCATCGCCTGGCGCGCCGAGTCCATCGCGTACTCGGTGTTGACGAGCTTGGCGTTCATCAGCTCCGCGTCGCAGGCCTTGCCGTGGTCGAGCAGGTGCGAGGCGTGGTAGGCGGCCAACTTGGCCGTCATCAGCCGGGACTGCATCTCGCCGAGCTTCAGCGCGATGCTGTTCAGCTGGTTGACCGGCTTGCCGTAGAGCACCCGCTCCTCGGCGTAGCGCACGGTGTCCTCCACCACGGCGACGTGGATGCCGAGGGCGACGGCACCCAGGTTCAGTCGGCCGTACAGGGTGGAGGAGGAGTAGGCGACGTCGAGGCCCTGGCCCTCCTCGGCGAGCCGGTTGCCGACGGGGATGCGGCAGTCCTCGAAGACGAGCTCGCCGAAGCTGAAGCCGTGCAGGCCGCCCTGGGTGCCGATGGTGCCGGTGCGGAAGCCGGGCCGGTCGCTCTCGACCAGGAAGGCGGACAGTCCCTTGCTGCCCCGGTCGGTGCGGAAGACCACGCCGTGGACGTCCCCGATGTGCGAGTTGCCGACGAACACCTTGCGGCCGTTGAGGACGTACTCGTCGCCCTCGCGGCGGGCGGTGCCGCCCATGCCGAGCACGTGGCCGCCGGACTCCGGCTCGGTGACCGCGATCGTCGGCAGGGACTCGCCGGAGGCGAACTTCGGCAGCCACTCGCGCCGTTGGGCGTTGGATCCGAAGTGGATGACCTTGGCGACGCCGAGCTGCGAGGCCTGGGCCATCGCGCCCATCGCACCGCTGACCCGGGCCAGCTCCTCCACGATGATGGTCTTGGCGAGGTGTCCCAGCCCCAGTCCGCCGAACTCGCGCGGGATCGTGACACCGATCCAGCCGCGGCGGGCGATCTCCCGCGACAGTTCGAACTCGATCTCCCGGTCGGCCTCCATTCTGGCCACCTGAGGACGCACCTCCTTCTCCGCGAACTCACGCACCTCCGCCCGGAGGCTCTCGTGTCGTTCGTCGGTGAAGTAGTCCATCGCCATGCTTGGTCCTCTCATTCCAGTGGTGTCGTGCCTCCGTTCGCGCCGTAGATGCCGCTCCGGCCGTTCCCCCAGGGAGATCGGGTGGGGGTGTGGGGTGTGGCGGTGCCGATCGCTTCGAAGCCATCGGTGCATGCGGACCTTGGGCCGGGGTCTCCCGTGGAGCCTGGGGGACTACCGTCCGTGTCTTCGGCAGGGCTCATTGTCATATGTGCACATGGGGTCCACACATAGTTGATCTTGGAATGGCGGGATTCGGCCCACCCCGCCGCCGGAGGGTTTTGTCATGGCTCCGGGTGGGGATTGACCTTCCCCTCCTCCCGCACCCGTCCGCGTGGTCGCTCAACTGCTGCTTTGACTGTTCATCAGCAACGGGGGTGATCCGTCCCGGTAGCACCGCGGCGCCCGGATGTCTGATTACATGTGCGCCATGACTGATGTGATGAGCACTCAAGGCCAGTTCCCGGGTGCTGCCGGGGAGTCCGAGCGGACCCGCAGGCTGCGCAGCCTGGGCCTCAACGAACCCTCCGCAGACGAGGCCTTCGACCGCTTCGCCCACCTCGCAGCCAGCATCACCCGCGCTCCCATCGCGATGGTCAACTTCATCAACGACGAGCGCCAGATGTTCCGGGGGCTCTACATTCCGCCAAACTCCGGTGAAATCGCGGCCGAAGAAGGCGCTTCCTGGGCGGACCGGGGGATCGCCTTCGACCTTCCCACCCGGCAGATGCCGATGAGTCACGGCTTCTGCCCGCACGTGGTCGCCCAGCGCTCACCCCTCGCGCTGGACGACATTCTCGCCTACCCCCGGTTCGCCGGGAACCCGGTCGTGGACGAACTCGGTGTCCGGGCCTACCTCGGCGCCCCGCTCGTCGACGACACCAACACCGTCATCGGCACCGTCTGCGTCCTCGACCGGGAACCCCGGCAGTGGGGGCGCGAGCGACTGCGCGACATCCAGCACCTCGCCGAGGCGCTGCTCTCCGAGATCCGGCTGCGCGACAACCTCCTCGCCCAGCAGCAGGAGATGTTCGCCGCCTTCGACGGCTCCCCGTTCCCCATCATGCTGACCGACGGCCCCGGCCAGGAGATCCGCTACGCCAACGCCCAGCACGCCGACACCTTCGGCGCCCCGGTGGCGTACGGCTCGATCGGCACCGCCTACCCGCAGCTCGGCGCGGCCGGCCTCCAGCAGGCCGTCGCGGAGGCGTACCACACCGGTCGCGTCACCGCCCTCAACGACGTCCGGATCCAGTCCGGCCGCCCCGAGGCGCAGCGCATCCAGCAGATCTTCAGCTTCACCTGCACCCCGCTGCGGGTCGCGCGCACCGGCCAGGTCAACGGCGTCCTCACCGTCGGCATGGACGTCACCGCCCAGTCCCGCACCGAGGAGGAACTCGGCACCCTGGCCGCGCTGCTGGTCGACCGGCTCCAGCAGAACGGCGCCGCCACCCCGACCGGCCGACCGGGCATCGCCAGCGGGTCCGGACTCGTCCTGCCGAGCTGAGCGGCCGACCGCCGCTCGTGCGCGGCACCACGGCCCCCGGCCGTACCCGCCCACCGCACCACCCGTACCGCCCACCACCGTGGCGGGGCGCCTCTCACCCCCGAGGAGAGGCTCCCCGCCACGTTGCCGTTCCGGGGCGGACGCGGCCGGCCGTACCGCCTGCGGCAGTTCGCCCGAGGCCGTACGGCCTGAGGTAGTTCACCCGAGGCCGTACGGGCCACGGCGCGTCGCCCCGGCCGAGCGGGTGAACCGTCCGTCGCCCGCACCCCGGGCCGGGCCCGGCCGCGCGCCGCCGGTGGTAGGCATGGGCCGCATGGACTGGATGGACTGGTTCGCCGCCCCCGACTACTGGTTGAGCCGACTGCTCGTCCAGCGCCTGCTCGCCGGCCTCTACCTGATCGGATTCCTCGCCGCCGCCGCGCAGTTCCGCGCCCTCATCGGCACCCACGGCATGCTGCCGGTGCCCCGCTTCACCGCCCGGGTCCCGTTCCGCAGGGCACCCGGCCTCTTCCACCTCCACTACAGCGACCGCTTCTTCGCCACCGTCGCTCTCACCGGCGCCGCGCTGGCCGCCGCCGTCGCGGCCGGGCTCGGCGACGAAGTACCGCTCTGGGCGTCGATCCTGCTCTGGGCGGTGCTCTGGGCCCTCTACCTCTCCATCGTCAACGTCGGACAGACCTGGTACTCCTTCGGCTGGGAATCGCTGCTGCTCGAAGCCGGCTCCCTCGCCGCCTTCCTCGGCAACGCCGACACCGCGCCGCCCACCCCCGTGCTCTGGCTGATGCGCTGGCTGGTCTTCCGGGTCGAGTTCGGCGCCGGACTGATCAAACTGCGCGGTGACAGCTGCTGGCGCGACCTGACCTGCCTGCGCTACCACCACGAGACCCAGCCCATGCCCGGACCGCTCAGCTGGTTCTTCCACCACCTGCCCGACCCGCTGCACCGGGTCGAGGCGGCAGCCAACCACGTCGTCCAACTCCTCGTCCCGATCGGCCTGCTGCTCCCGCAGCCGGTCGCGAGCTACGCCGCCTGCGCCGTGATCGCCACCCAGCTGTGGCTGATCGCCTCCGGCAACTTCGCCTGGCTCAACTGGCTCACCGTCGTCCTCGCCCTCGCCGCCGTCGAACCGGGCCGCCTCGGCCTGCCCGGCCACGTCCGGAACCTCCCCGGTGCGCCCGTCTGGTACCAGGCGCTGGTGGCCGCGGTCACCGCCGCCGTCCTGGTGCTCAGCTACTGGCCGGTCCGCAACCTGCTCTCCCGCGGCCAGGTGATGAACCGCTCCTTCAACCGGCTGCACCTCGTCAACACCTACGGTGCGTTCGGCAGCGTCAACCGCCTGCGCCAGGAGGTCGTGATCGAGGGCACCGACGAGGCCGTCCTCACCCCGCACACCGTCTGGCGCGAATACGGGTTCAAGGGCAAACCCGGCGACGTGCGCCGCCTCCCGCGCCAGTACGCCCCCTACCACCTGCGCCTGGACTGGCTGATGTGGTTCGCCGGCATCTCGCCCGCCTACGCCCGGCCCTGGTTCCTGCCCTTCGTCACCCGCCTGCTGGCCGGTGACCGCGCGACCCTGCGGCTGCTGCGCCACAACCCCTTCCCCGACGCCCCGCCGACCCACGTCCGGGCGACCCTCCACCTCTACCGGTTCACCAGATGGCGCGAACTGCGGGAGACCGGCGCCTGGTGGCACCGCACGGCGCTCCACGAGTACCTCGCGCCGGTCGACCTGCCCACCCTCGCCCGGGCCGGCCACCACCCGCCGCCCGGCCGTCCCCCGCCGGACAGCCCCGCCCGGGGCCTCCGCGCCGTTCCCCTGGACGGGTTGCGGCGACCACGCCCACCCCGCACGGAGCACCCGGGCCACCCGTCCGGACCACCACCGCACCACCCGGGTGGACCTCCCGAGTAGCGGCCAGGCGGGCGGTATGGCACACGACACCGACCCGTCCCGGCGGTGGGTGCGTGCAAGGCTCGAACGGGCACCCGTATTCTGGGCGTCCACACCCGGCGGCCCGACCGCGCGCCCCCCGGTCCCGCCCCAGGGGCCCCGCGCACCCGGTCCGTCGCCCCCTCGCCGTCAGCCCCGCCGTCGTCGCCCAGAACCGGACCTCACATGACAGTGCTTCACTCGCGCAACGCCGACGCAGCCGACCCGGCGGACGTCGCCGACGCCGCAGACGTCAAGGACCCCCAGGACGCCGCTGCGGAGCCCGACCTCCGCGAGGATCTCGGCCGCTACGCCGAACTCGGGGCCTTCACGCTCAGCGCCGACACCCACGCCTGGTACGCGGCCGTCGACACCGTCGCCACCCCCGAGGACGCCCGCGCCGCGTCCACCGCGCTCGCCGAACTGCGCGGCCGCGACCTCCAGCAGACCTGGGAGGCCGTCACCGCCCTGGCCGCCGACGTCAAGCTGGACGAACCCGACACCGTCGCCAAGACCGTGCTGCTGGTCGAGATGCTCCAGCGGGTGCGCCGCACCTCCGCCATCCTCACCAGCGCCGCCTACGACGCCGACCTCGTCGCCCTCGCCGCCGCCACCGCCGACAGCACCTGGCGCCGCGAGAACGGCGTCAAGCTCTCCTGGCTGCGCGGCCGCTCGCTGCGCAAGCAGGCCACCGCCCTCGCCCACGAACGCAAGGTCCGCCGCGAGGACCTGCACGAGGCACTCACCTCGGCCGAGATCGAGCGCCGCGCCTGGGCCGCCATCGCCCCCGCCGGCACCCTGCCCAACGTGCCGGCCGACGGCGACCTGGTCGAGCGCACCGCCCAGGCCTTCGAACCCATCAACACCGGCCTGCGCGACCTCGCCCGGCTGCTGCCCGACCACGACCTGGACGGGCTCGCCTTCACGGAACTCGCCGACCTGGTCGAGCGGCTCGCCGCCGACGAGGGCACCCTCTACCGCCTGCCCACCATCCGCGGCCTGCGCGCCACCCTCGAGGAGGCCGGCCTCGCCGACCTGCTCGCCGAACTCACCGCCGCCAAGGCCGACCGCCGCGCCGCCGAGGCCGCGTACGCGGCGCGCCAGGCGCTCGCGGGCGGGCAGCGGGACGGGCTGGCGGCGCCGGTGGCGGAGGAGGCCGAGGTCGCGGGCGAGGTTGCGGACGATGTGTCGGTCGAGGCCGAAGCGGAGACCGAGACCGAGGTCGAGCCGTCCGGGGCCGAGCCCTCCCAGGAGGAGGCCGAGGCCGCGGCGCGTCAGGCGCTCGCCGGTGGGCAGCGGGACGGGTTGACGGAGGAGACGCCGGCTCCGGTGGCGGTTCCGGTCGAGGAGACCGCTGAGACCGCTGAGGCCGCTGCCGAGGTTGACGCCGCTGCCGCTGCCGCTGCCGAGAACGAGGTCGAGGTCGAGGCTGAAGCCGAGGCCGTCGAGGCGGCGTCGGGCGCGGACGCGGACGCCGCCGAGACCGAGTCGGCTGCGGTGGAGGAGGAGGAGGCCCCGGCTGCCGTGGTCTCCCTTCCGGCGCCCTCCCCGGCCGCTGACGACCTGGTGGCCGCCGCGACCGCAGCGCTGGCCGAGGCCGCAGCTGCGGACGAGGTCGCGGCGGAGCCGGAGGCAGTCGAGGAGCCTGCCGCTGAGATCGTGGTCGAGGCTGAGGTCGAGCCGGAGGCGGTCGCCGAGGTGCCCGCCGTCGAGGCTGCTGAGCCGGAGGTCGTCGCGGTCGTCGAGGTTGACGAGTCGCCGGTCGAGGTCGAGGCCGAGGTCGAGGCCGCCGAGGAGGTTCCGGCCGTGGTGGCCGAGAACCCCGCCGCCGAGGCCGAGGAGCCGGACCTCGTCGTGGAGGCCCCCGCCGCCGAGGTGGCGGAGCCGGTGGTCGAGGCCGAGGTCGCCGAGGAGGCTCCGGCTGTGGTGGCTGAGGAGCCCGAGGTCATTGCCGAGGCGCCCCCCGTCGAGGCCGAGGCCGTTGAGGTGGAGGAGCCGGCCGTCGAGGCCGAGGCCGTTGAGGTTGACGAGCCGGCCGTCGAGGCCGAGGAGCCCGAGGTCGTCGCCGAGGTCGTAGCGCCCGAGCCCGAGGCCGAGCCCGTCGCCGAGGTGCCCGCCGCCCGTTCGGAGAAGCCGGACTTCACCCCCGGCCGGCCCGTGACCGCCTACTCGGCGGAGGAACTGCTCGCCGTCGTCCGCTGGATCGACGCCGACGGCACCGGGCGGAGCGATGACGAGTTGCTCCGTGCGGCGATGAAGGAGCTGGGCTTCGCCCGCCTCGGCCCCCGGATCAAGGAGGCGCTGGGCGCCGCCGTCGCCGCCGCGCGCGGCTGACCTCCGGGCAGCAGCCGGAGCCGCAGGGCCCGGGACGCACTGGCGTCCCGGGCCCTGTGTCGTGCGGCCGCGGTGTCGTACGGCCGTGGTGTCGTAGGCCGTGGTGCGGGGAGTCGGTCAGCCCGCCTTGTTCCAGGGCTGGGAGGCCATCAGCGCCTTCACGTTGGAGACGTAGGTCGGGTTCGGGATGTCCAGGCTGCCGACGACCTGGCCCGTGGCCGGGTCGGTGACGGTGTTGTAGTGGACGTTGCCCGCGCCCGCGTTGTACGCCGAGACGACCAGGTCCAGCAGCGGCGTCTTGCCGGTGGCCGGGTCGGGGGAGAGGTCGTACGTGCCGCCGAAGGAGGAGTCGCCGTAGTAGGCGACCAGCCAGTCGAGCAGCTGGGTGCCGAGCTGGACGTTCCCGGCGAGCGTCTTGGGGTCGGAGGTGGTGCCGTACTTGCCGTTCATCCAGGCGACGGTGTTCGGCATGACCTGCATGGTGCCGATCCCGCCGTCGCAGGCGAGGATGCCGGACTGCCAGCCGCTCTCCTGCCAGGCGATCGCCTTGACCAGGTTGACGGGCAGCGCCGGGAGCTTGTCGGTGCCGCCGGAGCTGAGGGTGAGCACCCGGGCCTGGCCGGCCGCCGAGGTGAGCGCGGTGGCGACGGAGGCCTTGGGCTCGTCCGGCTGCGGCTTGCTGGGCTGGCAGCCGCTCTGCAGCGGTGGCACGTGTCCGGCCGGCGGCGCGGGCGGCGGCGGGAGGGCGACGGCGCCGGCCTTGGCGGTCGGCACCGGTGCGGGGATGGCGGGCTTCTCGACGGGCGGCTGGGTGGCGGGTGCGCCGGCCGCGTTGCCGCCGCCCTTGGCGTTGCTGGCCTGGGCGTTGGGCGTGGACTTCGCCGACTTGCTCGCGCCGGCGCTCGGGCTGTGCGAGGCGGTGGGGCTCGCGGAGGCCGAGGCGCTCGGGGTGGCGTCGGCGGACGGGCTCGCGCTCGCGGTGTCGCCCGGCGTGGCGGTGGCCGCCGCGAGCGTGGTGCCCGGTGCCGCGTCGGGGTGCTGGTCGGCGCTCTTGGTGCCGCAGCCCGCCAGGACGGCGGTCGAGACGGCGACGGCGGATACCAGCACGGTGGTCCGCCGGGTGGCGCTGGATTTCATCTGTGGTCCCCCCACTTGTCACCGGTGATCCCGGAGAGTGGCGGTCATCCTATGGTGCGATCGTTCTGCCCCCGGCGAACGGGTGGTCGATCGCCTGCCGGAGGACGGTCGGAGCGGTCACCAGGGACGGTCCGTACCAGGTCAGATGCCGTCCGCTGACCAGCGCGGCCGGGACGCCGGGGAACGCCTCCGGGCCGTCCTCGGCGGTGAAGCGGTACGGCTCGTCCGGCAGCACCACCAGGTCCGGACGGCTCGCCAGCAGCTCGGGCAGCGGCACCGCCGGGTAGCGCTCGGGGTGCCCGGCGTGGACGAGCCGCAGGCCGAGGCGGTGCAGCAGGTCCCCGGCGAAGGTGTCGCGGCCGAGCACCATCCACGGGCGGCGCCAGATCGGCACGATCGCCCGTGGGCCGTCCGCCGTCGGCCGTACCTCGCGCCAGGCCGCCTCCGCCTCGTCCAGCCAGGCCGGGCGGGGCAGTCGGCAGGCGAGGGTGAGCAGCCGGTCCAGGGAGCGGAAGGCGCCGTCCAGGGTGCGGATGTCGGTGACCCAGACCGGCACCCCCGCCGCCCGCAGCGCGTCCAGGTCGGGGCGGCGGTTCTCCTCGTCGTTGGCGATCACGAGGTCCGGGGCGAGCGCGAGGACGCCCGGCAGGTCGGGGTTCTTGGTGCCGCCGATCCGGGTCACCGCCAGCCCGGCCGGGTGGCTGCACCAGTCGGTGGCGCCGACCAGGAGACCGGGTGCGGTGGCGGCGACGGCCTCGGTCAGCGAGGGCACCAGTGAGACCACCCGGCGCGGCGGCCGTGGCCCGAGTCGTACCGGCAGGCCGAGGTCGTCGCGCGGGTCGGAGAGCTCTGGCATCCGGCCACCCTACGCGCGGCCCCGCGTACGGGGCCGTCAGAAGTCCCGGAAGTCCGGGGAACCCACCGGAGCCCCGGCCCGACTACCTGGTCCGGGTCCGCAGCGCGGGTCCCCAGCACGATCACCGACCAGGAGAGTTCTCATGCGCCCTCGCGTCGTCTGCGGTATCGCGGCCGCCGTCGCCCTGTTCGCCACGGCCTGCGGAAGCGGCGGAAGCAGTGGTGGCGGCACCAGCGCCGCCGTCACCGCCCAGGCCGGCCCGGCCGGGAGCTACCCCGTCACGGTCGCCGACTGCGCGGGCAAGGAGACGACCATAGCCAAGGCCCCGACGAGGATCGTCACCAGCAACGCGGCGAGCCTGGAGATGCTGCTCCGACTCGGCGCGGGCGACCGGGTGATCGGCACCGGCTTCCCGCCCGGCAAGGGCACCCTGCCGGCGGCGCTGGCCGAACAGGGCGCCAAGGTGCCGGTGCTCGGCGACAAGTCCGTCCCCAAGGAGAAGCTGCTCGGCTCCGGCGCCGACCTCTACGTCGACACCTTCGGCGCGATGCCGATGATGGGCGGCGCCACCGGGCCCACCGAGGCGGAGTTCGCGGCGGCCGGCATCCAGCACGTCTACCTCCTCTCCACCGCCTGCGCCGGCACCCCGAAGGCCGCCAAGGCGCCGCGCACCGACCTCGCCGGGGTCGAGGACGACATCCGCCGCCTCGGCGCCGTCACCGGCACCGGCGCCCGCGCCGAGGAACTCGTCAGCGGGATGGAGAAGCAGATCGGCGAGGTCCGCACCGCGCTCGCCGGGGTCCCGGAGGACAAGCGGCCCGGCTACTTCGTCTTCGACTTCGACGCCGGGACGAAGCAGCCGGTCGCGGTCTGCGGGCGGCAGGTGGCCAACGCCGTCATCACCCAGGCCGGGGCCCGCAACGTGTTCGCCGACTGCGACGCCGACTTCAAGCCCGGCTCCTGGGAGGACGTCGTCGCCAAGAACCCGGACTGGATCCAGCTGGCCGTGCGCAACCGGGGCAGCGAGGAGGCCACCCGTAAGGCCTTCGACGACGCCGAGGCGTTCCTGCGGAGCTTCCCGGCGACCCAGGGCCTCAAGGCCGTCCAGGAGGGGCACTTCGTGCGGCTCGGCTCCGAGGTGACCACCATCGCGGGCGTGCGCAACGCCGACGCCGTCCGGCAGATCGCGGCCACCGTCCACCCGGACCTCGTCAAGCCCGGCCCCGTCGAGAACGGGCAGTAGCAGGTGACTTCGGCAGTCCAAGCCGAGGCCCCGGACGCCCGGCGCCCGGCCCGCACCCTGCGGGCCGGGCCACTGGCCGGGGCACTCGCCGTCGCCCTGGTGCTCGCGCTGACCGCCGCCGTCTCCTTCGGCTCGGTCGACATCCCGCCCGGCGAGGTCTGGTCGGTGGTCGTCCACCACCTCACCGGCCGGGCCCCTAAACCCGGCACCCGCGACCTCATCGTCTGGCAACTGCGCGTCCCCCGCGCCCTGTTGGCGGCCGTGGTGGGCGCCGGACTCGGCCTGGTGGGCACCGCCGTCCAGGCCCTGGTGCGCAACCCGCTCGCCGACCCCTACCTGCTCGGCATCTCCTCCGGCGCCTCCCTCGGGGCGGTCGCCACCATCGTCCTCGGCACCGCCTTCGGCCTCGAACTCTCCTTCGGCAGCGCACTCGGACTCACCGTCTCCCTGGCGGCCTTCGCCGGCGCGCTCGGCGCGTTCTCCCTGGTCTGGCTGCTGGCCCGGCGCGGCGGCGGCTTCTCCCCGCTGCGGCTGGTCCTGGCCGGCATCGGCATCGCCCAGTTCCTCGGCGGCATCACCAGCTACCTCGTCCTGCAGACCAGCGACGAGCAGCAGACCCGGGGCGTGCTGTTCTGGCTGATGGGCAGCCTCGGCGGCGCCGTCTGGGCCCAACTCGCCATCCCCGCCGTCGCCGTGGCGCTCGGCCTGGCACTGCTCCAGGCCCGCGCCCGGGGGCTCAACGCGATGCTGATGGGTGACGAGACGGCCGCCGGGCTCGGCGTGGACGTGACCCGGCTGCGCCGCGAGGTGTTCGTCGTCACCAGTGTGCTCACCGGGGTGCTGGTCGCCGTCTCCGGGGCGATCGGCTTCGTCGGACTGATGGTGCCACACGTCTGCCGGCTGCTCGTCGGCGGCGACCACCGGCGCCTGCTGCCGCTGTCCGCCCTCACCGGGGCCGTCCTCCTGGCCGTGGTCGACACCGTCGCCCGCACCGCCCTGGACGGCCAGGAACTGCCGATCGGCGTGGTCACCGCCGTGCTCGGCGCCCCCACCCTGCTCTACCTGCTGGACCGACGACTGGAGCGCAGTTGAGGATCACCGTCGAGGACCTGAGCGTCGCCCTGGCCGGCCGTACGGTGGTGGCCGGGGTCCATCTGGTCGCCGAGGAGGGGGAGATCGCCGGGCTGGTCGGACCCAACGGCAGCGGCAAGTCCAGCCTGCTGCGCACCGTCTACCGGCACCTGCGGCCGAGCGCCGGGCGCGTGCTGCTGGCGGGACAGGACCTCGCCGCGCTGCGGCCCGCGCAGTCCGCCCGGCACATCGGCGCGCTGCCCCAGGAGCGCGGCGGAGACTTCGAGTTGAGTGTGCGCGAAGTGGTGGCGATGGGCCGTACCCCGTACAAGCGGGCCTTCGCGGCCGACGACTCCGAGGACCACCGGATCACCGCCGAGGCACTGGCCCGGGTCGGCATGAGCGCGGCCGCCGACCGGCGGTTCGCCCAACTGTCCGGTGGCGAACGGCAGCGGGTGCTGCTGGCCCGCGCGCTCGCCCAGCAGCCGGACGTCCTGGTGCTGGACGAGCCGACCAACCACCTGGACGTCCGGCACCAGGTCGAACTCCTCGCCCTGCTCCGGGAACAGCGGCGCACCACGCTGGTCGCGCTGCACGACCTCAACGCCGCCGCCTCGGTCTGCGACCGGCTCCACGTGCTGCACCGCGGCGCCCTGGTGGCCTCCGGGGCACCGCGCGAGGTGCTGACTGCCGAGCTGCTGGCCGAGGTCTTCGGCGTACGCGCCGCGGTGGTCGAACACCCGCTCACCGGTGACCCGTTGATCGCCTTCGACCACCGCTCCCCGGCGGACTCCGTGGTGCCGCAGCCCGGGGGTCAACGGCAGCCCGGGGTTCGGCGGCTCGGGGTTCAGTAGCCCTCGTAGTGGCTCGGCCGGCCCTCCCGCAGGACCGGCCGGCCGAGCCGCGCCGCCTCTTCGTTGCGCCGCAACTCCCATCCGCCGTCGGCCCGGTGGAGTACTGCCGAGTGCCAGGGCGTCATCCAGGCGTCGGGTGTCGCCAGCAGCCGGATGCCGAACTTCGGCGCGCCGGCCGGCTGCGGGTGGATCGACAGCCGCACCGACCGGGGGTGCTGCTCGGCGATCAACGCGCCCCAGGCGCGGCTGCGCTGGATCACTCCGTAGGCGCGGCGGCGGCAGTCCCGCTGCAGGGCGGAGCGGGTGCCGGGGAAGTCCACGGTGTCCTCGGTGAGGAAACGGGTGATGCCGCGGTAGAGCCGCAGGGTCTCCTGCTCGGTCACCACCTGCTCGCGCAACTCCTCGACGCTCGGCGCGTACCGCTCGTGGACCCGGGCGCGCTTCTCGTCATACGGCAGGTCGCCGAGCACCGCGCGCAGGTCGAAGGTGTCCAGGTGGCGGAGGTCCTCACGCCGGATCATCGCGGTCAACTCGTCGGAGTACTCGTCTATGTGTTCGTCGGGAACGTTGATCAGGTCGCCGAAGATGTGCCCGTCGGAGCAGATCAGCATCCGGGCGCCGGGCGGGTGGATCCGGCCGATCCTGGTGCAGAGGTCGTCGAGGAAGGTCAGGGACAACCGCTCGCCCTCGTCGGGCAGATGGCCGAGCACCTTCGCCGGGTTCGGCGACTTGCAGGGGAAGCCCGGCAGGGTGAACACGATCGGCTCATCGGCCTCGATGTAGTCCGCCAACTGGGCGAGCTGGAAGGGGAAGTGCTCGGGCCGGGCGTCGAACTCAGGGTCCGAGGCGCGGCGGTGCGGAAGCAGCAGGCCCAGGATGCGGGCGGCGAGCTGAGCCGGCGACCGCTGCTCGGGGGCACTGGTGACGACGGGGGCGGTGCCGACGGGCGGCATGATGGATCTCCTCCACGGGTGACGGGCGATGGATGGCGGGTGACGGGTGACTGACGACTGATGGCGGATGGGCGGGTGCTCAGCCTCGCCGGTCGTAGGCGACCGGCAGCCGGTTCACCCCACGGGCCAGGACGGCGGGGATCCAGGTGAGTTCGTCCAGGCCGTCCCCGGGCGCACCGGCGGGGCGCAGTCCGGGCAGCCGGGTGAGCAGGGTGCCGATGGCGATCTGGA
This sequence comes from Streptomyces sp. CBMA123, assembly GCF_014596465.1. Lineage (GTDB taxonomy): Bacteria > Actinomycetota > Actinomycetes > Streptomycetales > Streptomycetaceae > Kitasatospora. Next base: position 15,819 of record NZ_MECK01000033.1, read on the forward strand.
GTTCGGCCCGGGCCAGGGCGGCGCCCGGGCAGTAGTGGACGCCGTGGCCGAAGGCGAGGTGGGCGTTCGGGGTGCGGTCGAGGTCGAGGCGGTCGGCCTCCGGGAACTGCGCGTCGTCGCGGTTGGCGGCGCAGAGCGAGACGATCACCGAGTCGCCGGCCGGCACGGTGGTGCCGAACAGCTCGCTGTCCTCGGCGAAGAACCGCCAGGTGGTCAGCTCGAACGCGGCGTCGTGGCGCAGCAGTTCCTCCACCGCCCGGGCCAGTCGGCCGGGCTCGTCGAGGCCCGCGCGCAGCGCGTCGAGCTGCTCGGGGTGGCGCAGCAGGGTGATCAGCATGGTGGTGATCTGGTTGGTGACCGGCTCCTGCCCGGCGACCAGCAGCTGGAACACGATCGAATCCAGCTCCTCGCGGCTCAACTCGCCCGCGTCGTGGGCGGCGACGAGCCGGCCGAGCAGGTCCTCGCCCTCGTCCCAGCCGGGGGTGCGGCAGTCGGCCCCCTTGCGGGCGACCACCTCGGCGATGTACGTCTGCAGCCCGCGCAGCCGCGCCTCGTACGCCGGACGGCCCGGGTCCTGCGGGCCGACCGGCTGCACCACCTTGCCCCAGTCCCGGTCGAAGCGGGCGGCCAACTCGGCGGGCAGGCCGATGACTTCGGCCAGCACCCGGAAGGGGTAGTGGGCCGCGAAGCCCGCCACCAGATCGGCGCCGCCGACGGCCGGCAGCTCGTCCACCAGGGCGTCGGCGAGTTCCCGCAGGCGCGGGCGCAGGGCCTCCACCCGGCGCGGGGCGAAAGCGTCCAGCACCAGGCGGCGCATCACGGTGTGCTTGGGCGGATCCTGGTGCAGCAGGTGGACCTGGAGCTGGGAGTGCTGCGGCTCCGGCATGATCGACGCGAGCCGGCGCCATTCGTCGTTGCCCAGCGCGTGGTTCTTGCCGAGCCGGGGGTCGTTGAGGGTCGCGTGGGCGGCCTGGTAGCCGGTGACCAGCCAGGCGTGGATGCCGCTCGGGAACTCCACCCGGTGCACCGGCCCGGCCTCGCGCATCCGGCGGTAGAGGGGGTACGGGTCGGTCTTGTAGGCGGAGCCGTACAGCGGGACGGGGCTGGGGAGTCGGTCGCGGTCGTAGCCGTACGGGCAGCGCGCGGCCTCGGACTGTGACTCGGACGGGGCGTCGGGCGTGGCAGGGGTGTGGGCGGTGTCGGTCATGGGTGTGCTTCCTCCGGTGAGGGGGACGAGTCTGTGCGGCCCGGCTCTCGGGCCTCAGGCCTCAGGTGTCAGGCCTCAGGCCTGCGGACGGCGGCGGTGCAGCGCGAGCAGCGGCACGGCGGTGACGGCAACGGTGGCGGCCAGGGCGATGCCCACGTGGGTACCGGTGGTGGCGCGGTCGCCCGCCAGGGCGGCGGCGGTGGCCAGGGCCGGGCCCAGGGCGAAGCCCAGGCTGCGGGAGAGCTGGACGGCGGAGCCGGCGGTGGCGAGTTTCCCGGGCGGGGAGGCGGTCATCACCAGTGCTTGGGTGGGGCCGCCGTTGAGGCCCATTCCGGCGCCGGCCAGGGCGAGCCGGGCGGCGATGTCGAGGCTGGACCAGCCGGTGTTCACCGGGATGAGCAGCGCCAGGCCGCAGGTGGTGACGGCGGCGCCGGTGAGCGCCGTCGGCCGGGCGCCCCAGCGGTCCGCCAGCCGTCCGCCGACCCGTCCGGCCAGCACCATGCCGAGCGGGAAGGCCAGCATGGTCAGCGCGGTGGCGGTGGCGCTCTCGCCGTGCGGGCCGCGCAGGTGCTGGACCAGCAGGTACTGGCAGGCCGCGAAGCCTGCGGCGAGGGCGAGCACCGAGGCGTTCACCCCGGCGGTGCCGGCGGCCCGCAGCACCTCGGCGACCGGCCGCCCGCCCGGGCGGCGCAGCCACAGCAGTACCAGCGGCGCGGCGGGCAGTGCGAGCAGCAGCCACTGCGGGGCCGTCGGCGCCAGGGTGAGGCCCAGCAGGACGGCCGCCACGGCCGCGCCGATCAGGGCGGCGTCGCCGAGCGAACCCCGCTCGGGCAGCCGCAGCCGGCCGCCGTGCGGGGCGTGCCGGCGCACGATCAGGACGGTCGCCAGGCAGATCGGCAGCTTGACCAGGAAGACGGCCCGCCAGCCGAAGTGGTCCAGCAGCAGGCCGCCGACCACCGGACCGGTGACGGCGCCGAGCGGCCCCAGCGTCGCGGGCACGCTCATCGCCCGCCCGCGCAGCTCGGGCCGGACGGAGGTCGCGGCCAGCACCGGCATCAGTACGAACAGCACGGCCCCGAAAGCACCTTGCAGCAGCCGGGCGGCGATCAGCCAACCCGCCCACGGGGCGAGGGCGGCCAGCACGCTGCAGGTCGCGAAGCAGCTGACCGCGAGCAGCAGCGCGGGCCGGGTGCCGACCTGGTCCAGCCATCGGCCTGCGGGCAACAGCAGGGCTATGAGCGGGAGTTGGTAGCCGAGTACGGCCCACTGGGCGACCCCGGCGGAGACGTGCAGGCCGGCGGCCAGGTCGGTGAGCGCCAGGTTGACCACGTTCATGTCGAGCATCGCGACGAACGAGAGCAGCCCGGCGGCCACGACCAGGCTCCACCGGTCGACCGGCTCGATCTGACGGTCAGTCAGGTCGGGCGTGGTCGAGGGGTCTTGTGCTCGCATGAAGGTCCTCCGTTCCCCCGTTGCCGTACCGGCACCGCCTCGGCGGCGGTGTCCGGTACAGCAGTCGGAGGCGGGAGGGCTCCAGTTCCGAACACTTGGGGGATTTTTTCCGGGCGGTCGGGCGGGCGGGCGAGCGGGTGGGAGAGGGCGGCGGGGTGGGTGTGGCGAGTGGCGGGCAACAGGCGACAGGCGGCAGCGAACAGCTGACAGAGTTCGAAATCTGTCAGCTGTTATCTGCCATCTGTTATCTGTTTGCTGTCATCTGTCATCCGCTCCCCGCCGCGCGGCGCTCAGCAGGCCGCCGCGAGTTCCCCGGCCTCGGCGGCCCGCAGGCGCGCTATCAACTCCTCCCGAGCCCGGGCGACCCGGGAGCGGACGGTGCCGACCGGGCACCCGGCGACCTCGGCCGCCTCGGCATAGCTCAGGCCGACCACCTGGGTCAGTACGAAGGCCTCCCGCCGCTGCGCGGGCACCCGTTCGAGCAGGTCCCCGAGGGCGATCCCGTCCTCGAACCCGGCCGCCGGGGTGCCGCCCTGCCGTTCCGCCGCCTCCTGCCAGTCCGGCAGGGCGGCGCAGCGCGGCCGGGCGGCGGCCATCCGGTATCGGTCGATCACCGTGCGACGGGCGATCGACAGCAGCCAGGTGCGGGCCGAGGAGCGGCCGGCGAAGGCGGGGAGGCCGCGCAGGGCCCGTAGGAAGGTCTCCTGGGCGAGGTCGTCGGCGGACTGGACGTCGGTGAGGTGGGCGACGAAGCGCCAGACGTCCCGTTGGGTCGCCCGGACAAAGGCCTCGACGTCCGCCGCCCGGCCCGAGCGGGCGGTCAGCGCGAGCGCGGTGAGCTGGTCGTCATCCACGGCGGCCGCCGGTCCGGCCGGTCCCGGCCCGATCGTGGTGCGGGACGATGGTCGTATGAGATGCGCGCAGTTCCGTACCGCTCTGTCCGCCCGGCTGGACGGCGAGCCGAGCGGCCTGCCCGGCACCCGGCTGGACAAGCACCTGGCGCGCTGCACCGGCTGCCGGGACTGGCTGGACCGGGCTCAGCGACTGCGCGCCCAGGTACGGGCCACCGCCGTCGACGGGCCGGCACCGGAGTGGGCGGCCGGGCTGTCGGCCCGGCTGGGACTGGACGGTCCGGTCGGCCACGCGCCGGAGGGGCCGGAGCCGTCGGAGCGCCGGGAGGGGCCGGAGTCGTCGGAGCGGTAGGACGGTGGCGCCGGCGAGAACCGGTGCGCCGTCGAAGTGAGGCATGGGAAGGTCCCGAGGGGAAGGCAGGGGGCGGCGCCGCGCACGGCGGCACCGCAGGCGTCCATGGGCCGGTCGCGCGGCGCACCGCACCTCCCGGGGGAGTAACGGCGGAAGCGGACTCGGGCCCGAGCCCTGTCGGTACGGCGGCGCGGAACGCGACGGCACTGGACGTGGCGGCGCGGGGGCACGACGGCGCGGCAGGGCGACCTGCCCGACGCCGAGGTCCCGGAATCGGCCGGAGTCCGGCCGGAGGGGGAGGAGCGCGTCGGGCGCGTCAGCAGGCGAGGGCGAACGCCGGCGGTCCGCGCCGGACCACGGCATGCGTGAGCAGCACCGACCGGGGCAGCCGGGCCTGCCGGTCGGCGGGCCGGGGCGCGGCCGGCGGCCGGCACCCGAGGGGCCGCGCGAACAGCGTCAGCAGCGGGAGCAGCAGTGCCCCGGCGACCACCGCCCCGAGCGCGGCGAGCAACTCGAAGACCCGGACCAGCGCGGCATCGCCGCGCCAGAGCAGCAGGGCGCAGGCGAGCGCCGCCAGCACGTGGGCGAGGGCCATCCCGGGCGACATGCCGTGGGCCATCCCGTGGGCCATTCCCCCGGTCATCCCATCGGTCATCCCATCGGGCATTCCGCCCGACATTCCGCCCGACAATCCGCCGGTCATCCCGTGTGCCGACGCGGGGCCGGCCCCCGTGGGCATGACGTGCGACATGCCCGTCATCCCGGGCAGCCCCATGTCCATGGCCATCCCGTCGGCCGACCCCGCCGCCCCGTGGTGCATCCCCGTCATCGGGCGCAGGGCGCCGGCGGCCGGGGGCACGTCCGGGTCGATGCCCGCCATCCGGGCCAGCTCGACGGGCGAGAGCCCGCCGGCCGTCCGGTCCGGATTGCAGAGCAGCAGCGCGGCCCAGTCCGTGGTGGCGAGCTGCCGGAGGCCACCGCCGCCGCGGCCGAGCGTCCCGGCGTGTTCGAACAGCAGGTGCAGCGCGCTCTGCGCCGCGACCATCCAGACGCTGATCACCCCGAGTCCGCGCCGCGTCCCGGCCAGCAGCCAGGTCAGTCCGAGGACGGCCCCGAAGGCGCAGAGCAGCACCGGTGGCGAGACCCCGGCTCCGGCCATGGCGACGTGCGCCGTGGCGGCCATCGCCACGCACAGCGCGGCGAAGACCGCGGCGCGCAGCAGGCGGATCCGGTCGGTCATCACGATGGCACTCATCGTCGCACCCGCCACCTCCCGCCCGTACCGCACCCTCCGGTGATGGCCGGTTCCGGCCCGTGAGACCATGCCCGGCCCGTCAGCTCAGCGGATCAGCCGCTCTTAGCACTGCTTCACGGAGCCGTCGATCCGGCTTGACACGCCTACCTCCTTCTCACTAAAAGTGCACACTCCGGCACTGACTGTGCGCGCCGGAACGAATCCGCGTGGAAGCACCGGACACCGTCCGAGCGGAAGCGCCGGACACCGGAAGCACCGGAAGCACCGGAAACAGGAGGCACGGCCATGGACACGCCGACGAAGCTCCCCACCCCGACACCGGGCACCCCCGACCTCACCGACCCCCGCTTCTGGCAGCTGCCCGCCCCCGCCCGCGCCGCCGCCTTCGCCGAGCTGCGCCGCCTCCCCGCCCCGGTCTACTTCGGCGACCGGGCCACCGGCCGGGGCTTCCACGCCCTGGTCCGGCACGCCGACGTGGTCGAGGCCAGCCGCACCCCCGCCGTGTTCCGCTCCGGACCCGGCGTGACCACCCCCGAACCGGCCCGGTGGGTCCGGCTGCTGTTCGGCGACTCGATGGTCAACCTCGACGACCCCCGGCACGCCCAGCTGCGCCGAATCGTCTCCCGGGCCTTCACTCCGCGCCTGCTCGGCCGGGTCGAGGAGGACGCCCGGCGCATCTGCACCGCCCTGGTGGACGGAGTCGAACGCGACCGGCCCGAGGACTTCGTCGGCGCGGTCGCGGGCGAACTCCCGTTCCAGGTGATCTGCACCATGATGGGCGTCCCGGAGCGCCCCCGCCGCACCATCCTCGAACTGGTCAACCGCACCTCCGAGGACATCGGGGTGGCCCGTCCGCTGCGCCGACGGCTCCGGATGCCCGGGCGCGGGCTCGCGGCGCTCGCCCGGATGCAGGGCATCGTCGCCGCGATCGGCCGCGAGCGCCGCCGCCGGCCGGCTGAGGACCTGATCTCCGCCCTGGTGACCGCCGACCTGGACGGCCGCCGGCTCACCGGCCGCGAGCTGGGCGCCTTCTTCTCCCTGCTGCTGGTCGCCGGGGTCGAGACCACCCGCAACGCGCTCGCCCACGGTCTGCACCTGCTGACCGTCCACCCCGAGCAGCGCGCGCTGCTTCTCGCCGACCTGGACGGACGGCTCGACGGCGCGGTGGACGAGATCGTCCGCCACGCCACGCCGATCGTCCAGTTCCGCCGGACCGTGGCCGTCGACCACGAGCTCGGCGGGCCGGGCGGCCCGCTGCTGCGGGCGGGGGAGAAGGTCGTGCTGTACTACGGCTCGGCGAACCGGGACGAGACCGTGTTCCCCGACCCCGACGCCTTCGACATCACCCGCACCCCCAACCCCCACCTCGGCTACGGCGGGGGCGGACCGCACTACTGCCTCGGCGCGCACCTGGCCCGGCAGGAGATGACGACGCTGTTCCGCGAGCTGTTCACCCGGCTGCCCGAGGCGCGGTCGGTGGGCGAGCCGGTGCTCGCCCCGTCCAGCTTCGACCACCGGGTCCGCTCGCTGCGTTTCACCTTCTGAGCCCGCTGATCCCGCTGAGCCTTCTGAGCCTTCTGAGCCCGATGAACCGGCTGGGCCGGCTGAAGCCGCTGAACCCAGCCGTTCCGTCGGAACGGGTCGGAAACCAGTCGGTAGCCGGTCGGAACCATCGGGACCATCGGGACTAGACGGACAGCTCCCACACCGCGTGGTCGTGCGCGAACATCACCTGCCGCGGCCCGTGCTCCGAGACCCGGTCCAGCCAGGGCCGGAAGCCGGGCAGCGGCGCCGCGACCCCCTCGCGCGCCGCCTGCCGCGCCAGCACCGCCTGACCGTACTCGGAGGCGAAGTCGTACGCCTGCCCGGCCAGCAGCACCGTGCAGTCGTCCAGCCGTTCGACCAGTAGGGACTGGTGGCCATCGGTGTGCCCGGGGGTGGGCAGCACCCGGACGCCGGGCCAGACCTCCGTCTCGCCGTCGAGTTCGCGGTGGACGGCGCCGGGGAAGTCGACCAGCCCGTCGATGGTGTAGTCGCCGCGCCGGGCGGCGGCCAGTTCGCGGGCCTGGACGAGGACCGGCGTCCCGGCGAACAGCGGGTTGCCGCCGCAGTGGTCGAAGTGCAGGTGGCAGTTGACCACCAGGTCGATGTCCGAGAGCGCGACGCCGGCCGCGGCGAGCGCCTCCGGCAGCGGGCGGCGGACCGGGCGGTAGTGCGCCTCGGTCTCCGGTGAGCCCGCGCCGATCCCGGTGTCGAACAGCAGCAGCCCCTCCGGGCTCCGGATCAGGTACGCGAGCACCGGTTCCACGCGCGGCTCCGGGCCGCCCACCTCGGCGGCCGGCCGGACGATGTAGCCCAGGTCGAGACGGCGGATCGTGTGCATGCTCCCCCTTGTCGCTCCGCCCCCGTGCGGCGGCCGAGGCGGCCGCCCTTCGCACCCTATCCGGCGGTTGCGAGCCCCCGCCGGGCGTCCGTCTGTCCGCTCGTCAGGCCCGCTCCCAGCTGCGGGAATCCCGCTCGGCGGAGGGGCTGACGTACGGTGCGGCGCCGTGCCGCGGCCCGGTGGCGGCGGTCCGCGGCCGCCGGAGCAGCGCGGGGGCGCGGAGACGGGTACCAGCGTGCGGTGGTGTGCGGTGGTGTGCGTCACGGCGGGTGCGCGGGATGCGGAGCACAATGCCCGGCATGACCGATCGTCCGACTTCGCCCGAGCACGGGCCCGCCGACCGCCCCACCGCCGATGTCTGGGCCGCCCTGGGCGGACAGGCCGACCTCCTGGATCGGGTGGCCTTCCAGGGGCCCCAGGACGGCCTGCCCTCCGGTCTGCCGGTGGGCCGGCTCGCCCGGGCCACCGTGGCCGCCTGTTCGTTGGCGGCGGCCGAACTCGCCGCACACCGGGGCGGCGGGCCCGTCCCCGCGGTACGGGTGGACGAGGGCGCGGTCGCCACCTCCTTCGTCAGCGAGCGGCACCTGGAGATCGACGGCCGCAAGCCGGTCGGTTTCGCCCCGCTCTCCGGTTTCTGGCGCACCGCCGACGGCTGGATCCGCACCCACGCCAACTACCCGCACCACCGCGACCGGCTGCTCACCGTCCTCGACCTCGCCCCCGACGCCGGGCCCGAGCAACTCGCCGGGGCGCTCGGCAAGCTGCCGGGCGAGCAGGTGCAGGAGCGCGCGTATGAGGCGGGGGCGCTCGCGGTCGCCGTCGCGCCGGTGCGTGCGTCCGTACATCCCCTGGTGGAGTGTCGGGAGATGGGCACCGCGCCCGTCCGTCCGCTCGCCGCCGCCCCGGCGGACCGGCCCGCCGCCGGGATCCGGGTCCTCGACCTCAGCCGGGTGATCTCCGGACCGGTCGCCACCCGCACCCTCGCCCTGCTCGGCGCCGACGTGCTGCGGATCGACTCGCCCCGGCTGCCCGAGGCCGAGGACGCCCACACCGACACCGGCTTCGGCAAGCGCTCCACCCGCCTCGACCTCGCCGACCCGACCGACCGAGCCACCTTCGAGCGACTGCTCGACACCGCCGACGTGGTCGTCAACGCCTACCGCCCCGGCTCGCTGGATGCCCTCGGCCTCGCTCCCGAGGCGCTGTTCGCCCGCCGGCCCGACCTGATCCTCGCCCAGATCTGTGCCTGGGGCTGGACCGGTCCGTGGGCCGGCCGCCGCGGCTTCGACAGCCTGGTCCAGGCCGGCGTCGGCATCGCCGCCCACGAGGCCGGCCCCGACGGCCGACCCGGCGCCCTGCCCGCCCAGGCGCTCGACCACGGCACCGGCTACCTCCTCGCCGCCGCCGTGCTGCGCGCCCTCACCGAGCAGCGCACCCACCGCCCCGGCGGCCGCCACCTGCGCTTCTCCTTCGCCGGCACGGCCTCCTGGCTGCTGCACGGCATCCCGGCCGAACCGACCGACCCGCCGCACCCGGACGCCGGGCGGTACGAGGCGGCGCGCTGGCTCACCGAGACCGACTCGGCGTACGGGCGGCTGCGGTACGCCCTGCCGCCGATCGGCTACGCCGGCGCACCCACCGACTGGGCCGCCCCGCCCGGGCGCTGGGGGGCGGACGCGCCGGTCTGGCGCTGAGC
>NZ_MECK01000034.1 GCF_014596465.1 Streptomyces sp. CBMA123
ACTGGCGGCCGGCTGCCCGCCCGTCCTGCTCGGCGAATGGCCGACCGGCGCCGGCACCGGGGAGGCACTGCTGGAGGCGGCCCTGGCCGCCCTGGTGGACGCCGAGGCCCGCGCCGCGCTGGCCGCCACCCCCTTCCCCGACCCCGGCCGGGACGCGGCCGGCCACTGGCTGCACGCCCTCGCCACCCCCTCCGGCGAGGTCGAGGCCCCGCCCGAGGACTTCGCCGAGCTGCGCCGCCGGATCACCGACTGGTACGCCACCGCCGAGCCCGCCGACCCCGCGCTGCGGCTCTGCTTCCGCCTGGTCGAACCGCTCGGCCCCGCCGACGACGACCCCGACGGCAGCCCCTCCGACGACGCCTGGCGGCTGGAGTTCCTGCTCCAGGCCGTCGACGAACCCTCCCTGCTGGTCCGCGCCGCCGACCTCCACGAGGGCGGCCCGGCCTACGCCGCCCTCGCCCGCAAGGAGCGGAACCCGCAGGCCGCCGGCCCGACCGACACCCTGGTCGCCGAACTCGCCCGCGCCGCCCACCGCTGGCCCGCCCTGCACGGGCTGCGCCACCGCTCCCGCCCGTCCGTCCTCCCGCTCGACCGCTCCGGCGCCCTCGACTTCCTGCGCACCGCCGCACCCGCACTCGCCGAGGCCGGCTTCGGCGTCCTGCTGCCCGCCTGGTGGCGCCGCCGCCCCCGGCTCGGGCTCGCCCTGCGCGCCACCACCCCGCCCGCCCCCGGCACCCTCGCCGTCACCAGCCAGGTCGACCGGGACGCCGTGGTCGCCTTCCGCTGGCAGGCCGCCCTCGGCCCGGACGGCACCCCGCTCACCGAGCAGGAACTCGCCGAACTCGCCGCCGCCAAACAGGGCTTGGTGCGGGTCCGGGGCACCTGGCTGGAGGCCGACCCGGCCCAGATCGCCGCCGCGCTCGCCTTCCTCGCCGAGCAGCGCGACGGCCTGCTGGCCACCGCCGACCTGCTGCGCCTGGCCCTCGACCCGGACGCCACGGTCGCCGGACTGCCGGTCACCGGCGTCCGGGTGGACGGCCCGCTCGGCGACCTGCTGGCCGGCGCCGCAGCCACCCCCGCCGCGCCCGAAGTTCCGCCCCTGCCCGCGGATTTCCACGCCGAACTGCGCCCGTATCAACAGCGCGGACTCGCCTGGCTGACGACCATGTCCCGACTCGGCCTCGGCGCCGTACTGGCCGATGACATGGGCCTCGGCAAGACCGTCCAGACCCTCGCCCTCCTCGCCGCCGAGCGGGCCGAACGCCCCGAAGCCGCCGCCCCCACCCTCCTCGTCTGCCCCATGTCCCTGGTCGGCAACTGGCAGCGCGAGGCCGAACGCTTCGCCCCCGGCCTGCGGCGCCACGTCCACCACGGCTCCGACCGCCTCGCCGCCGGTCAACTCGCCGACGCGGTACGGGGCGTGGACCTGGTCATCACCACCTACGGCCTGGTCCAGCGCGACCTCGCCGCGCTGCGCGCGATCCGCTGGCGCCGGGTGGTCGCCGACGAGGCGCAGCACATCAAGAACACCGGCACCGCGCAGTCCCGCGCGATCCGCGCACTGCCCGTCACCCGGCACCGGATCGCCCTGACCGGCACCCCGGTGGAGAACCGGCTCGCCGAACTGCACGCCGTACTGGACTTCGCCAACCCCGGCCTGCTCGGCCCGGCCGAACGGTTCAAGGAGCGCTACGCGATCCCGGTCGAACTGCACCGCAGCCCCGAGCGCACCGCCGAACTCCGGCGCCGCACCGCCCCGTTCGTGCTCCGCCGGCTCAAGTCGGACCCTGCGGTGGCGGCGGAGCTGCCCGCCAAGCAGGAGATGACCGTCTGGTGCAACCTCACCGCCGAACAGGCCGGCCTCTACCAGGCGGTGGTCGCCGACCTGCTCCAGCGGGTCGAGGGCATCCGGGGCGTGGAGCGGCGCGGCACGGTGCTGGCCGCGATCGGCAAGCTCAAGCAGGTCTGCAACCATCCGGCCCAACTGCTGCACGACGGTTCACCGTTGGGCGAGCGCTCGGGCAAGGTCGCCCGGCTCGCCGAACTGCTGGAGGAGGCGCTGGCCGAGGGGGACCGCACCCTGGTCTTCACCCAGTACGCCGAGTTCGGCACCATGCTCCGCCCGTACCTGGAACGCCGACTCGGTGAGGAGGTGCTCTACCTGCACGGCGGCGTCCCCCGCACCCGCCGCGAGGAACTGGTCGAACGCTTCCAATCCCCCGACGGCCCCGGGGTGTTCCTGCTCTCCCTGCGGGCCGGCGGCACCGGCCTCAACCTGACCGCCGCCAACCAGGTGATCCACCTGGACCGCTGGTGGAACCCGGCGGTCGAGGAACAGGCCACCGACCGCGCCTTCCGGATCGGCCAGCGCCGCGACGTCCAGGTCCGCCGCCTGGTCTGCGTCGGCACCGTCGAGGAGCGCATCGACGAACTCCTCACCGCCAAACGCCGGTTGGCCGACACCGTGGTGGGCGCGGGAGAACAGTGGCTCACCGATCTCCCCGCCGAGGCCCTGCGCGAACTGGTCACCCTCACCCGCGAGGACGCCGTCGCCGAGGAGGACACATGACCGAACAGCCACCGCCCCCCAAGACCCCGATGGTCAACGTCGCGGCCTACTGGCGCGGCGACTTCACCCTGCGCCCGGAACCCCCGGACGAGGAAACGGACGAACCCTCGCTGCACCGCCTCGGCCGCTCCGGCATCACCACACACGGCCGCGACCTCGCCACCCTGCTCGCCCCCGCCTACGAAACCTTCCGTTCCTAGGGCCCGTCTTCAAACCCCCGCCCCCGGGCGGTAGCGTCCTGGGGGTGACCGACACGCCCGACACCCGGCTCGCCGCCTTCGAACAGCACCGGCGGATGGTCTTCGGCATCGCCTACCGGATGCTCGGCAGCGTCGCCGACGCCGAGGACCTGGTCCAGGACACCTGGCTGCGCTGGAGCCAGGTCACCGGCCCGGTCGCCAGCCCGGCCGGCTACCTGGCCCGTACGGTCACCAACCTCGCCCTCAACCGCCTCGACTCGGCCGCCGTCCGCCGCGAGTCCTACGTCGGCCCCTGGCTGCCCGAGCCGCTGGTCGCCGAGCCGGACGCGACCGACGGCGTCGAGCGCGCCGAGAGCGTCTCGCTCGCCCTGCTGGTGGTGCTGGAGAGCCTCTCCCCGCTGGAGCGGGCGGTGTTCGTCCTCAAGGAGGCCTTCGGTTTCTCCTACCTGGAGATCGCCGAGGCCCTGGAGCGCACCGAGGCCGCCTGCCGCCAGGTCGGCAGCCGGGCCCGGGCGCACGTGCGCGCCCGCCGTCCCCGCTTCGACGCCCCGCCGGGGCTGCGCCGCCGGGCCACCGACGAGTTCCTGGCGGCCTGCGTCGGCGGCGACCTCAACCGGGTGCTCGCCCTGCTCGCCCCCGACGTCACCACCTGGAGCGACGGCGGCGGCGTGATCCGCGCCGCGCTGCGGCCGGTCACCGGCGCCGAGAACGTCGCCCGCTTCATCCTCGGCGTGCTCCGCCAGCTGGGCGAGGGCGCCGGCGTCCGCCCGGTCCTCGTCAACGGCCAGCCCGGCCTGCTGATCACCGTCGACGGCGCCGTCGACTCCGTCTCGGTCCTCGACTTCACCGAGGGCCCGGACGGCGCCCTCCTGGTCTCCTCCATCCGCGTCGTCCGCAACCCCCACAAGCTCGCCCACCTGGCTTGACCCTCGACCAGGTCGAGCCCCGAGAGTCACCGGCATGGAGAGCGAGCTGCACAGCATCGGCGAACTGGCCCGCGCCAGCGGCCTGGGCGTGGGCACCCTGCGCTACTACGACGGCGCCGAGGTGCTCACCCCCGCCTGGGTCGACCCGCAGACCGGCTACCGCTGGTACCGGCCGGACCAACTCGCCGACGCCCGGTTGCTGGCCCGGCTCCGCCGGGTCGGCCTGCCACTGACGGGCATCCGCGCCGTCCTGGCCGGCCACGAGGCCGACCGCGTCCTCGACGCCCACCTGCGCCGGCTGGAGGACGGCCTGACCGACGCCCGCCGCGAACTCTCCCTGATCCGCACGATGATCGAGCAGAGGGAGCACCCGATGACCACCACCCCCGCCGACCTGCGCCTCACCGTCCGCGCCGACGGCCTGGCCGCCGCCCTGGACGCGGTCCGCTTCGCCGTCTGCGACGACCCCGAACTGCCCTCCCTCGCCGGAGTGCTGTTCGAACCGGACGGCCCGGTACTGCGCCTGGTCGCCACCGACCGCTACCGGATGGCCCTCGCCGAACTGCCCGCCATCGGCGCCCCCCAGCAGCCGGCTCCCGGCACCCCCGTCCCCACCGCCCTGGTCGACGCCCTGCGGGCACTGCTCCCCGACGGCCCGGCCGACGTCACCCTCATCCTCGGCGGCGGCACCTTCCGCGCCGAAACGGGCGGCCACCGGATCGAGGGCACCGCCCCGGACCTCGACTACCCCGACCACCGCGCCGCCACCCGCCTCGACCCCCGACACCGCGTCACCCTGCCCGCCGCCGACCTCCGCGCGGCCATCGAAACCGGCACCACCCGCACCCTCCCCTCCGGCCCGCACGGCGCCGACTGCCAGGTCACCGTGCTGACCCTCACCGAGGACGGCCACCTCACCGTCACCGACGACCCCACCCCCGACGAGCTCCACATCGCCGTCAACCGCGACTTCCTGCTCGACGCCCTGCACGCCGCCCACCCCGCACAACTCCTCCTCGAACTCGGCGGCCCCATCGCCCCCCTCGCCATCCGCACCCCCGGCCGCACCGGCACCTACTCCGTCCTGATGCCGATCCGCCTCCCGCAAAGCCCCTGACCCGCCGTCTGCGAGGATCCTCCGGGTGAGGACCGAACACGAAGTCCCGACCCCCGACGGCGGCCGACTCTGGGCCGAACGCCGAGGCGCAGGCAGCCCGGTGGTGCTGCTGCACGGCTCCGGCATGGACTCCCGGCTCTGGGACGCCGTCATCCCGGCCCTGGCCCGCCACCACGACGTGATCCGCTACGACGCCCGAGGCCTCGGCCGCTCCACACCCCCGGGAGCAGCCCTTCGACGACCTGGCCGACCTCCGCACCGTCCTGGACCACTTCGGCCTCACCCGCCCCGCCCTGGTCGGCCTCAGCATGGGCGCCAACTCACCGCCCTCCTCCTCCCACACCTCGCCTGACCCCATCCCCATCCCCACCCCGCACCCCCACCCCCCACGGGCGCGCCAGGGCGAAGCCCCCACCCACCTCCCCCACCCACCCACCCCCTCCCCACCAGGCGAGAGGGACGCGCTGCGGAAGGGGGCGGCGCAGGGGGTGGCTGCGGAGAGGGGCGTGACGGGTGATTTTCAGACTGCCAACGGCGCCCAGGCCCCCGCGATGAGGGTCGGCAGTCGGAAAATCACCCAGCCCCCGGAGCGCCCACCCCCGGAGCCGCCCCCGGCACCCACCCTCCCGAGAGCCCCCCGACCACCCCAGAACCCCCCGGCCGCTTGCGGCCGCTAGCACTGTGCTTGCAATAGCAAGCACCCTCCTGCAAGCTACCCCCATGGCCTCCCTCAACGTCGCCTCGCTAGGCGAGTACATCCGCGAGCAGCGCCGCAACGCGCAGTACTCGCTGCGCCAGCTGGCGGAGGCCGCCGGTGTGTCCAACCCGTACCTCAGCCAGATTGAGCGAGGGTTGCGCAAGCCGAGCGCGGAGATCCTGCAGCAGATCGCGAAGGCGCTGCGGATCTCGGCGGAGACGCTGTACGTCCAGGCCGGGATCCTGGAGGAGCGGCGGGGTGAGGGCCTGGAGTTGCGGGCCTCGATCCTGGCCGATCCGCTGATCAACGAGCAGCAGAAGCAGGCGCTGCTCGCGGTCTACGACGCCTTTCTCAAGGAGAACGCCGCCTCGGCCTCCACCCTGACGACCGACGGCGCGGCCACCCAGAACACCCACCGGGAGGACCGGTAAGCATGCCGATCACCGACGAGATCAAGAAGACCCTCACCGACCCGACCCCGCTGTACGCCCTGGCCGGCGCCGGGGACCTCGCGTACGAGAAGCTGCGCGAGGTGCCGGGCAAGGTCGAGGCCCTGGCGGCGGACCGCCAGGGCGCGCAGGAGATGGCGACCGCCAGGCTGCAGGAGGCGCAGGGGCTGTTGGCCGGTGCGCCGGCCAAGGTCACCGAGGCCGTCACCGCGCTCCCCACCGATCTGAAGGTCCTGCAGGAGCGGGCCCAGGGCTTCGCCCTGCAGCAGGTGGCGCGCGCGGTCGAGCTGGCCGTCCGGGCCAAGGAGACCTACGACGAGTTGGCCGAGCGCGGCAAGGTCGTCGTCGACAAGGCCCGCCCGCAGACCGACCCCGCTCAGGCCGTCGACCTCACCCAGGCCGTCGACCCCGCCTCGGAAGCCGTCCGGCCCGACGAGCCCCTCGACGCCGAGCTCGTGGACGAGACCGCCCCCGCCCCGAAGAAGCCCACCAGGGCCCGGAGGAGTGCCCCCGACGCCACGGAGTGACCCCTGCCCGCCGCCCGGGGCACATCCGCCGGCGGCGGGACGTTCACACCGTGCGGGCGGCCGCCGTGCCAGGATGGGCGGCGGCCGGGGCGCAGCAAGCCGAGAGACGTAGGAGATCGCGATGACCGGAGTGTTCCAGATCCTGGCCTTTTCCTACCTGAACCCGTTCTGGTGGATGGCCGTGGCCATCCTCGGCTACAAGTTCTTCGCGCTGGTCGACGCGGCCACCCGCCGGGAGGACGCCTACCGGGCGGCGGACAAGAAGACCAAGGGGTTCTGGCTGGCCGTCCTGGGCATCAGCTTCGGCTGGGACCTGCTGTTCGGGGCGAACTTCCTCGGCAGCATCGGCACCCTGGCCGGCCTGGTGGCCTCCATTGTCTACGTGGTGGACGTCCGCCCCGCGATCAAGGCCCTGACCGGCGGCAGCGGCCGCGACGGCCGGAGCAACACCGGCCCGTACGGCCCCTGGTAGACGGAACGACGCCGCAGCCCGGGAGGGGAGTCACCCCTCCCGGGCTGCGGCGTGTCCGGCTCAGCCCAGAATCAGCTGCACCGGGTTGCGCTCCAGCAGCAGCACCGCGACGTCGTCCGTCAGCGCCCCGCCGTTCAGCTCCTCGACCTCGGCGATCACGCTGTCGACGAGTCGCCCCCGGGTGAGCCCGGCGGACTGGTGGTCGGCGATCAGGTCGGCGATTCCGTCCTGGCCGAGGCGGCGTGATCCGGCTCCGACCCGGCCCTCGATCAGCCCGTCGGTGTAGAGCAACAGCCGCCAGCCGGGCTGGAGTTCGAACTCGTGGGCGGGCCAGGCGGCCTCCCCGTCGTGGCACGGCAGCAGGCCGAGCGCGGGCCCGGCGAGGTCGGCGGGCAGCGAGGTCGGGGCGTGGTCGCGGCCGAGCAGCATCGGCGCCGGGTGCCCGGCGAGGTAGAGGCGGGCCCGTTCGCCGCTGCCGAGTGAGTCGAGTTCGGCGCTCCGGCCGCCGCCGGGTTCGATGACGATCATGCAGAGCGTCGCGAAGATCTCGTCGCTGCGCCGTTCGTGCTCCAGTACGTGCTGGAGGGTGGTGAGCAGGGTTTCGCCGGTGAGGCCGGCGAAGACCAGGGTGCGCCACGCTATCCGGAGGGCGACGCCGAGCGCGGCCTCGTCCGGGCCGTGGCCGCAGACGTCGCCGATCACGACGTGGACGGTGCCGTCGTCGGTGCGCACGGCGTCGTAGAAGTCGCCGCCGAGCAGGGCGCGGCGGCGGCCGGGACGGTAGCGCCGGGTGAAGGAGAGTCCGGCGCCGTCCAGCAGCGGGGTGGGGAGCAGGTGGCGCTGCAGCCGGGCGTTCTCCTGGCCGCGCAACTCGGCCTCGACCAGGCGCCGCTGGGACTCGTCGGCGCGTTTGCGTTCGACGGCGTAGCGCAGGGCGCGGGCCAGCAGCGGGCCGTCCGTCTCGTGCTTGAGCAGGAAGTCCTGGGCGCCCGCGGCGACGGCGGCGGCGCCGAGCTCGGCTCCGCCGGCGTCGGTGAGCACCACGACGGGGAGGTGCGGGGCGCGGCGGAGCAGTTCGTGCAGGGCTTCCAGGCCGTCCGAGGTTTCGCCGGCCTGAGCGGCCGGGGAGGCGAGGTCGAGCAGCACGCAGCCGAACTCGCCGCCGCGGGAGCGTCCGCGCCGGGTGGCGGGGGAGGACTGGGCGAGCAGCGGGGTGGCCTGTTCGAGGCCGCGGGCCCAGTGGATCTCGATCGAGGTGCCGCTGTCGGCGACCGCGGCCTTGATCAGTTGGGCGTCGGAGGCGTCGTCCTCGATGACCAGCAGCCGCAGTGGCGCGGCGGCGCCGTCGACGGGCCTCTCCAGGGGCGCCGGGGCGTGCGCGACCTCGGCGAGGTGGGAGGGGTGGCGGGTGCCGTGCGCGGTCCGGTGCGGCTGCGAGCGGGGGTGGGGTATCGGGGGAGTGGCCGTGGCCGGCCCGGTCGTCGCCTGGCGCGTACGGGCATGGCCGACGGGGGCGCCGTCATGGGCGCCCGGCAGGTCCGCGGCACCAGGTGCCCGCCCGTCTCCCGTTGCGGGCATCGGTGGTTCCTCCCTTTCCCCGACTGCGTAACGGCCGGCGTCCGTTCGCGGTGCCCGCCTGGCACCGCGCGTCGGGGAACTTCTCGCGACCATAACGTGATCTCCGGGGATATCTCTGGCCGACCGGCGCCGTTGTGGTTATTGCCACGCCGGTGGCGGGGTGGTGATCGGATTCGGACAACGGCTCGGATCCCGGTCCGGTGGCTGCCGGACGGGTCCGGGGAAGGGGGCAGGTGATGGTGACGCGGATCACCCTGATCGAGGGTGACATCACGGAACAGCGGGTGGACGCGGTGGTGAACGCCGCCAACTCGTCCTTGCTGGGCGATGGCGGGGTGGACGGCGCGATCCACCGCAGGGGCGGGCCGCAGATCCTGGAGGAGTGCCGCCGGCTGCGGGCCTCGCACTGGGGCAAGGGGCTGCCCACCGGGCGGGCGGTGGCGACCGCGGCCGGGCGGCTGCCGGCCCGCTGGGTGGTGCACACCGTCGGGCCGGTGTACCTGGCGGAGGAGTACGGGGAGCGGGCTGGGCTGCTGGCCTCCTGCTATCGCGAGTCGCTGCGTACGGCGGCCGGGTTGGGCGCGCGCACGGTGGCCTTCCCGGCGGTGTCGGCCGGGATCTTCGGCTGGCCGCCGGCGGACGCGGCCCGGATCGCGCTCGGTACCGTCGCCGAGGTGCTGGGCGGCGGTGACGCGTCGGCGGGTGCGGAGCTGGCGGAGGTGCGGTTCGTGCTGTTCGGGGCGGAGATGTACGGGGTGTTCGAACGGGCTCGGGAGGAGCTGTTCGGGCCGGAGGGCTGACGACCGGCCGCGCTGCGGGGCTGGGCAGGGTGAGCACCGGGCGGCGTGTGGTGTCGCCGCCCGGCGGTCTCCATCGTGGCGTGACGAGGCGTCAACGCGCCAGAGATATTCGATAACTCGTTCGAGTGAATGCGGTGGTTCGCTCTCCAGCGCGGGCGCGCGGCTACGGCGCGAGCGCCGTCCAGGGCAGCGTGACCTCGCCCTGCCGCCACCGCCCGCGCGCGTCCACCAGCGGCCAGCTGCCCGCCAGCGCCGTGCAGGCCGCCACCCAGCGCTGCCGCGCCCCGAACGCCCCGTACGGCGCGGCCGCCGCCCAGGCCCGGTCGAAGTCGGTCAGGAAGGCGTGCACCGGCCGCCCCGGCACGTTGTGGTGGATCAGCGCCTTCGGCAGCCGTTCGGCCAGGTCGGAGGGCTGGCCCAGGCCGCCCAGCCGGGCCGCGAAGGTCACCGTCCGGGGCCCCTCCGGCCCCAGCGCGACCCAGACGTGCCGCCGCCCGATCTCGTCGCAGGTGCCCTCGACCAGCAGCCCGTCCGGGGCGAGCCGGGCGCACAGCCGTTCCCACACCCCGGCCACCGCCGCCTCGTCGTACTGCCGCAGCACGTTGGCCGCCCGGATCAGCTGGGCCGGCCCGCCGCCGTCCAGCGGCACCTCGAAGCCACCGCGCCGGAAGGTGAGCAGCGGCGGCTCGGCGTACGGCAGCGCGGCCGCGACCCGCTCCGGCTCGATCTCGATCCCGACCACCCGGACGTCGGGGCGCACCGTGCGCAGCCGTCCGGCCAGCTCCACGGCCGTCCACGGCGCCGCGCCGTAGCCGAGGTCGACCGCCACCGGCGGCCGTCCGGCGGCGCGCAGCGCCCGGCCCAGGGTGTGGGCGATCCAGCGGTCCATCCGGCGCAGCCGGTTGGTGTTGGTGGTGCCCCGGGTGACCGTCCCGACCGGCCGTCCGGTCCGTCCGCGGGCGGGCGCGGCGGTCGCGGGGTCGAAGGAGGCAGCCATGCCCAGAAGGGTAGTCGGCGCCCGCCGGGCCGGTCGGACACCGTCCTGGCCTGCGCGGATGGCGGCCCGGACGACCGGTCGCCGGGACCGGGAATGCCGGACGACCGTGAGGTGGTTGGCACACTGGTGGTGATGTGTGCCCGGGACGGGGCAGCGCACACCGGACCTGTGGCGGCCCGTTCACGCGGACCGCCGAGACGGGCCGCACACGAGGAGGCTTCAGCCAGGTGATCCAGCACCCCGTCCGTTCGGTACGCCGTGCCCAGTCCGCCGCGCCCGCGCGTGGCCGGCTGCAGTCGCTCGTCCCGGGCCGTCGCCGCCCGCGCCGGATAGCGATGCTCAGCGTGCACACCTCGCCGCTGCACCAGCCCGGCACCGGGGACGCCGGCGGGATGAACGTCTACATCGTCGAGCTGGCCAAGCGCCTGGCCGAGCTCAACATCGAGGTCGAGGTGTTCACCCGGGCGATCTGCTCGGACGACGCGCCGACCGTCGAGCTGGCGCCGGGCGTGCTGGTCCGGCACGTCACCGCCGGGCCGTACGAGGGCCTGGTCAAGGAGGACCTGCCGGCCCAGCTGTGCGCCTTCACCCACGGGGTGCTGCGGACGGAGGCGGGCCACCGCCCCGGCCACTACGACCTGGTGCACTCGCACTACTGGCTCTCCGGGCAGGTCGGCTGGCTGGCCGCGCAGCGCTGGGGGGTGCCGCTGGTGCACACCATGCACACCATGGCGAAGGTCAAGAACGCCGCGCTGGCCGAGGGCGACACGCCCGAGCCCGCGGCCCGGGTGATCGGCGAGACCCAGGTGGTCGAGGCGGCCGACCGGCTGATCGCCAACACCACCGAGGAAGCCGCCGAACTGGCGCTGCACTACGCCGCCCGGCCGGACCAGCTGGCCGTCGTCCACCCCGGGGTCAACCTGGACGTCTTCCGCCCCGGCGGCCCGCGGGCCGGGGCCGACGCCCGGGCCCGGCTGGGCCTGCCGCAGGACGCCGCGGTGCTGCTGTTCGCCGGGCGGATCCAGCCGCTGAAGGCGCCGGACGTGCTGCTGCGGGCGGTCGCCGCGCTGCTGGAGAGCCGTCCGGAGCTGCGCGAGCGCCTGGTGGTGCCGGTGGTCGGCGGGCCGTCGGGCACCGGGCTGGCCCGCCCGGAGAGCCTGCACAAGCTGGCCGCCCAGCTGGGCATCGGCGACGTGGTGCGCTTCCACCCGCCGGTCGGCCAGGCCCGGCTGGCGGACTGGTACCGCGCGGCGACGGCCCTGGTGATGCCCTCGTACAGCGAGTCCTTCGGCCTGGTCGCGCTGGAGGCCCAGGCCTGCGGCACCCCGGTGGTGGCGGCCGCGGTCGGCGGCCTGCCGGTCGCGGTGCGGGACGGCGAGTCCGGCACCCTGGTGCACGGCCACGACCCGCTGGCGTGGGCGCACGCGCTGGAGCCGTACGTCACCGACCCGGCGCTGGTGGCCCGGCGCGGCGCGGCGGCGGCCCGGCACGCGGCCGCCTTCGGCTGGGGCACCGCCGCGGCGACCACCGCCGAGGTGTACGCCGGCAGTCTGGCCCGCCCGGCCGGCCGACTGGCGGTGGCCCGCCGGCGCTGACCGCCCGTACGGGCCGGGCGGCCGGCCGCGCTCCCCGGCCCCTGACCCGAGGTCACGGCGCCGGGTAACGTCACCCCCATGGCAATCCGCACCAAGGACGAGGCCCTGACCCTCCTGCGCACCGCCCTGGACGACGCCGGGGTGGCCTGGGAGCCGGCCGCCACCGACCCGTACACCCTGGTGGCGGCCCTCCCGGGCACCCGCAAGCTGAGCACCACCTGCGCGCTGCGGGTCGGCGACCACACCCTGTCGGTGAACGCCTTCGTGATCCGCCGCCCGGACGAGAACCACGAGGCCGTCTACCGCTGGCTGCTGGAGCGCAACACCCGCCTCTACGGCGTCGCGTACGCGATGGACGCGCTCGGCGACGTCTACCTGGCCGGCCGGCTGCCGCTGGAGGTGCTCACCCCGGACGCCGTCGACCGGCTGCTCGGCACGGTGCTGGAGAACGCGGACGAGCCCTTCAACACCCTGCTGGAGCTGGGCTTCGCCTCGGCGATCCGGCGCGAGTGGGAGTGGCGCACCAAGCGCGGGGAGTCCACCCGCAACCTGGCCGCCTTCGCCCACCTGGCCGCCCCGGCCGCCGACTGACCGGCCGCCGGTCGGCCGACCCCGGCCGGGCGCTCAGGCGCCCGCCGGGGTCCTCTCGGTCTTCTCGGTCCTCTCGGTCCTCTCGGTCTCCGACGGGACCGCGACCACGGCCACGGTCCCGGTCCGGCGGCGCCCCGCCGCACCCGTACGGCGGGCCAGCACCACGTACCCGAGCGCGGCGGCCGTCCCGACCGCCCCGCAGACCGACCACAGCACCGCCGGACCGGCGTACTGCAGCAGCAGCCCGCCGCCCGCCGGGCCGAGGAGCGAGGCGAGCGACCAGGACAGCCCGTAGACGCCCTGGTAACGGCCGCGCCCGTGGGTCGGCGCCAGCTCGGCGACCAGGCCCATCATCACCGGGGTGTGGAGGATCTCGCCGACCGTCCAGACCGCCACCGAGAGCGCGAACAGCCAGGCCGAGGAGCCGGCCAGCGCGGCCAGCCCGAAGCCCCAGCCGGTGAGCAGGCAGCTGGCGATCAGCATCCCGGTCCGCGAGCGGCCCTCCATCCACCGGGTCAGCGGGATCTGCAGCACCACGATCAGCAGCCCGTTCAGGCCGATGACCAGCCCGTACTGGGTGGACGGGATGCCGGAGGCGCCCATGTCCACGGCCAGTGTGGTGCTGCCCTGCTGGAACACCAGGGCGACCAGCAGGGTCAGCCCGACCAGCGCCATGAAGGGGGCGTCCCGGAGCACGGTGAGCAGACTGATCCCCGGTTCGGCGGAGCCGTCGGCCGGCCCGGTCGGGGCCTGCGGCCGGGTCTCCGGGATCCGGATGAAGATCACCACGGCGCAGACCAGGGTGGTGAGGGCGTCCAGCAGGAACAGCGTGAGGTAGCCGTGGGTGGCGATCAGCCCGGCCGCGGCGGCGGAGAGGCCGAAGCCGATGTTGATCGCCCAGTAGTTCAGCGAGTAGGCCCGGACCCGGTCCTCGGCCGGCACGAGGTCGGCGATGATCGCCGACGTGGGCGGCCGGGTGGCGTTGTTGCAGAGGCCGACCACGAAGGCCACCACCGCGATCGCCACCTGGCCGTCCATGAAGCCGAGCACGGTGGTGGACGCCGCGGTGCCGAGCTGGGCGGCGACCAGGGTGGGGCGGCGCCCGATCCGGTCGGTCAGCACGCCCGCGCCGATCGCCGCGATCGCCGAGCCGGCCCCGAACAGCGAGGCCACCAGGCCCGCGTAGGACGCCGAGTAGCCCCGTACGGTGGTCAAGTACAGGGCCAGGAAGGTGACGACGAACGAACCGAGCCGGTTCACCAGGGTGCTCACCCAGAGCCACCAGAACTGCCGCGGCAGCCCGCCCACCGTCTCGCGCACCAGTCTTCGGATCCGGGGATTGGCGGCCAGGGCGACGAGCATGTGGGGGCTCCCGAGGGCAGGCGTCCGCTGAGCGGCGCGGGCAGGCCCGGACAGCCGACGGATGTAAGCGGCAGATGGCAGTTGCACACATTACACAGCAGTCCAAGGTCCCCACCAGGGGTTTTCGGGCCCTCCACTAAGCTGGGCGCCATGGCTGACACGACGTACCGACTCATCCTGCTCCGCCACGGCGAGAGCCAGTGGAACCAGAAGAACCTGTTCACCGGTTGGGTCGACGTCGACCTCAACGAGAAGGGCGAGAAGGAGGCCGCCCGCGGTGGCGAGCTCCTGGCCGCCGAGGGCCTGTTCCCCGACGTGGTGCACACCTCGCTGCTGCGCCGTGCCATCCGCACCTCGCAGATCGCCCTGGACAAGGCCGACCGCCACTGGATCCCGGTCAGCCGCAGCTGGCGCCTGAACGAGCGCCACTACGGCGCGCTGCAGGGCAAGGACAAGGCCCAGACCCTGGCCGAGTTCGGTGAGGAGCAGTTCCAGCTGTGGCGCCGTTCCTACGACACCCCGCCGCCGGCGCTGGCCGACGACGCGGAGTACTCGCAGGCCGGTGACGCCCGCTACGCCGACATCCCGAGCGAGCTGCGTCCGCGCACCGAGTGCCTGAAGGACGTCGTCGAGCGGATGCTCCCGTACTGGTACGACGCCGTCGTCCCGGACCTCGCCGCCGGCAAGACCGTCCTGGTCACCGCCCACGGCAACAGCCTGCGCGCGCTGGTCAAGCACCTCGACGGCATCTCCGACGCCGACATCGCGGGCCTGAACATCCCGACCGGCATCCCGCTGGTCTACGAGCTGGACGCCGACTTCAAGCCGGTCGCCAAGGGCGGCCGCTACCTGGACGCGGACGCCGCCGCGGCCGCCATCGAGGCGGTCAAGAACCAGGGCAAGAAGTAGCCCGCTTGCCGCGAAGGCCCCGCTCCCGGTTCACCGGAGCGGGGCCTTCGTCGTTCAACCCGCTTGCACCGTGCGACAGTTGGGGCTCGGCTCAAAGTGGTTCAGACCATTGACGGGCGCTGCTGCCGACTCCTACCGTGAAGGCGCCGGGCTGGCGCAGACATGCCAAGGATTCCCCCATGTCCCGGGCCGCCGCACCCCCAACGCGCGCGCGTCTGTGCCCCGGCGCACTCTCCATCCACCCCCACGGAGGAGCACCATGCGCACACGTCATCTGGTCGGGGCGGCCGTCGCCGCACTGGCCGTCCCACTCACCCTGGCCTTCCCGGCCCAGTCCCACGGCTACATCACCACCCCGCCCAGCCGGGCCGCGCTCTGCGACGCGGACGCGAGCGCCGTCCCGTGGGACTGCGGCGACATCCAGTGGGAGCCGCAGAGCGTCGAGGGCCCGAAGGGCTTCCCGGCCGCCGGGCCCTCCGACGGCACCATCTGCGCCGGCGGCAACTCCCGCTTCGCCGAGCTGGACGACCCGCACGGCGGGGCCTGGCCGACCACGCCGGTGACGGCGGGCCAACAGCTCACCTTCACCTGGAAGTTCACCGCCCGGCACGCGACCACCGACTTCGAGTACTACCTCACCAAGCCCGGCTACGACGCCGGTCAGCCGATCACCCGGGACAGCCTCGACCTGACGCCCTTCCTGACCGTCCCCTACGGCGGGAAGCAGGTGCCGAGCACGCTCAGCCACACCGCGACCGTCCCGAGCGGGCGCACCGGGCACCAGGTGGTCGTCGCGGTCTGGACGATCGCCGACACCGGCAACGCCTTCTACTCCTGCACCGACGTCCAGTTCTGAGGGTGCGGGCGGCTTCGACGCGAGGCGTCCCGGGGTGCACGGTCGTGCACCCCGGGACGCCCGCGGTCTCCGCCGCGGCGGACTGCCTCAGTGGCCGCCGCAGCAGCCGCCGTCGGCGCCGCCGCACTGGCAGGGCGCGCCGGACTGGCAGCCGCAGCCGCAGCCCGGGCCGCAGCCGCACCCGGCCGCGAGGACGGGCAACAGCTTCGGGGCGGGCGGCTCGACGGTGGTGTGGGCGGATGCCGGTCGGGTCGGGTTGGCCTTCATCGAGCTCTTCCCTCCTAGTGACGGGCGCACTCCGGTGCCCCCACCGTCGAGTGAAGCCGCCGTTCGGAGGGAGCGTCAACAGGCGCGCAGTGGTGGAACGTTCGGACATCCGTGCGCCCGCACCACCCTCGCCACAGGTTTACTCACCCCTGGGGGTGGGCGGGGCTCACTCAGCCCCAGCGGCCTCGGCGGCCTCGGTGGCGGCCACGAACTCGGCCACGTGCTCGCCGGTCACCAGGTAGACCACGCGCTTGGCGACCGACACCGCGTGGTCCGCGAAGCGCTCGTAGTAGCGGCCGACCAGCGTGATGTCGACGGCGGTCTCGATGCCGTGGTGCCAGCGGTCGTCGATCAGGTGCGACAGCAGCTCGCGGTGCAGGGCGTCGATCCGGTCGTCGTCCTGCTCCATCTCCAGGGCCTTGTCGACGTCCTTGGTGGCGATCACCAGGCCCACCTTGGCCACCAGGCGCTGGGCGAGCTGGCCCATCTCCAGGACGGTGGAGTGCAGGTCGGCGGGCACCGCCGACTCGGGGTAGCGCATCCGCGCGACCTTGGCGACGTGCCGGGCGAGGTCACCGCAGCGCTCCAGGTCGGCGCTCATCCGCAGCGAGGTGACCACGATGCGCAGGTCGGTGGCGACGGGCTGCTGCCGGGCGAGCAGATCGATGGCGCGGTTCTCGAGCTCGTGGTGGAGGTCGTTGATCTTCTCGTCGGCGGCGATCACGCCCTCTGCCAGCGCCAGGTCCGCGTCGAGGAGTGCGGTGGTGGCCCGGCCCAGGGCGGAGCCGACCAGCCGGGCCATCTCGATCAGGCTGTCGCTGATCGCATCGAGTTCCTCGTGGTACGCGTCGCGCATGTTCTCTCCTCAGTAGCTGTGTCGGTGGCGGTGCCGACCGGTCAGCCCGTCCGACCGCCGTTCCGGCGTCGGGCGACCGCTGCTGGTGGCGCGAATCGTACGCGCACACCCGAGACCGTGGCCGCTGTTCGGCACGGAGATCTCTCCCACACGGGCTGCATGGCCAACTCTGTGCCGTTCGGGCGACGACGCACGGCCGGTGCGGTGAATCGGCAGCTACGTGAAGGTGAATTCTCGGCAACGCATGGTCGATGCCTTGACTCAGCCCTTGGGGAGTGGCCAGGCCGTGCGCTTACGCTGACCACATGGACGTGAATGTGGCCGCTGCCGCTGCCTGTGCCATAGCCGGGCTCGGCGTCGGCCTCACCGCCTCCATCGCCTTCCGCTGGAGCGAGCGCGAGCAGGCCAAGGGCAAGTACACCAGCGGCAAGCAGTACGGCCGGCACCAGACACTGGGCACCGGCAACCCGGAGCCCCCGCTGCCGCCGGGGGTCGACACCGTGCTCTCGGTGCTCCGCTCCTGCGCGATCGTGCTGGGCGAGGGCGACGAGGTGGTCAAGGCCAGCTCGGCGGCGTACGCGATGGGCCTGGTGCGCGGCGGTGCCGTCGCCGTGGACCAGATGCTCGCGCTGGCCCGGGCCACCCGCCGGGACGGCGAGATCCGGCAGGTCGAGCTGGAGGTGCCCCGCCCGGGCGCGGCCCGCGCGGCCGAGCCGCTCGCGGTCTCCGTCCGGGTCGCCCCGCTGGGCTCCCGGCTGGTGCTGGTGCTGGTCGAGGACCAGACCGAGCGCCGCCGGGTGGAGGCCGTCCGCCGGGACTTCGTGGCCAACGTCAGCCACGAGCTGAAGACCCCGGTCGGCGCCCTGTCGCTGCTCTCCGAGGCGGTCGCCGACGCGGCCGACGACCCGGAGGCGGTGCAGCGCTTCGCCGGCCGGATGCAGGTCGAGGCGACCCGCCTGGCCAGCCTGGTGCAGGAGATCATCGACCTTTCCCGGGTCCAGGACGACCGGCTGATGGTCGACCCGGAGCCGGTCGCGGTGGACGAGCTGATCGCCGAGGCGATCGACCGCTGCCGCCAGCAGGCCGCCGCCAAGCAGATCCTGATCGCGGCCGGCGGCATCGCCGGGCTCTACCTGCACGGCAACCGCGGCCAGCTCGCCGCGGCGCTCGGCAACCTGGTGGAGAACGCCGTCAACTACAGCCCGCCCCGCACCCGGGTGGCCATCGCCACCCGCCGGATCTCCAGCGCCGCCGCGCTCGGCGAGGCGGACGGCGAGCTGATCGAGATCTCGGTGACCGACCAGGGCATCGGCATCTCCGAGAAGGACCGCGAGCGGGTCTTCGAACGCTTCTACCGGGTCGATCCGGCCCGCTCCCGGCAGACCGGCGGCACCGGCCTCGGCCTGTCCATCGTCAAGCACGTGGCCGCCTCGCACGGCGGCACCGTCTCGGTGTGGAGCGTCGAGGGGCAGGGCTCGACCTTCACCATCCGCCTGCCCGCCGGCCAGGCCCCCGCCGACGACGACCTCGACGACGACCTCGACGACGACCTCGACGACGAGGTTGATGACGACCTCGACGGTATCGGCCACCTCGACGCCATCGACGACGACGAACCCCGCGACGAGCCCGGCGCCGGGCCCGCCACGGCACCCCGGACCCTCACCACGGACCGCACCGACCGTGCGGCCCGTTCGCTCCCCGCCGGGGAGCGGGAACAACCCCTGACAAAGACAACCCAGCTTGCCCCGGAGGCCTGATCGTGACCCGAGTACTGGTGGTCGAGGACGAGGAGTCGTTCAGCGACGCCCTCTCGTACATGCTCCGCAAGGAGGGCTTCGAGGTGGCCGTGGCCGCGACCGGCCCCGACGCCCTGGAGCAGTTCGAACGCAACGGCGCCGACCTCGTCCTGCTCGACCTGATGCTGCCGGGCCTGCCGGGTACCGAGGTCTGCCGCCAGCTCCGGGTGCGCTCCAACGTCCCGGTGATCATGGTGACCGCCAAGGACAGCGAGATCGACAAGGTCGTCGGGCTGGAGATAGGTGCGGACGACTACGTCACCAAGCCGTACTCCACCCGTGAGCTGGTCGCCCGGATCCGCGCGGTGCTGCGCCGCCGCGGCGAGGACGGCGGCGCGGGCGACAACGGCGGCGGCCCGGGCGCCCTGGAGGCGGGCCCGGTCCGGATGGACGTGGACCGGCACGTGGTGACGGTGGACGGCGCCAAGGTCGACCTCCCGCTCAAGGAGTTCGACCTGCTGGAGATGCTGCTGCGCAACGCGGGCCGGGTGCTCACCCGGATGCAGCTGATCGACCGGGTCTGGGGCGCGGACTACGTCGGCGACACCAAGACCCTGGACGTCCACGTGAAGCGCCTGCGGGCGAAGATCGAGCCCGACCCGGGCGCGCCGCGCTACCTGGTCACGGTCCGCGGCCTGGGCTACAAGTTCGAGCCGTAAGCCGCGGTCCCGCGAAGACGCGGAAGGCCCCCGTCGACGGTCGTCGGCGGGGGCCTTCCGCGTGGCGTGCCACCCGCCGCGGACCGGGCGACCGGTCACGGGGACGCACGAAGCCTCCCGCCGGCCCCGGAAGGGCCCGCGGGAGGCGGGGTGCACCGGGTCAGTGCGCGGCCGGAGCCGTGGTGCCGGAGACCGGCGCGACCGGGGCACCCGTGGTGGCCGGCGTGGTGGCACCGGTCGCCGGGGTGGTCGGCGCGCCCGGGGTGGTGGCGCCGGTGGCCGGGGTGGCCGGGGCGCCCGCGGCGGGGGAGGCGCTCTTGGTGGGCGCGGCCGACGGGGTCGGACCGTAGCCCTGGTAGGGGCCCTTGTCCGAGTCCGGGCTGACGCCGGCCTGGGCGGCGACCTTCTGGCCGTCCTTGAAGGTGAACGTCGTGAGGGCGAAGCCGCCGACGTGGACGGAGGCGGAGCTGACGGAGGCGGACGGGTTGCCCTGTCCGCCGATCGCCACCGCGCCACCCGCCGGGATGACGATGCTGGGCTGCGGGGCGCCCGCGGCGTCCGCGAAGGTCGCGCTGGCAGTGCCGACGGTGATCGACTGCAGCTCGGCCGGGATGTTCGCCGTGTTGGAGATGTTCACGACCACGTTGGCGGGGCCCGTGTAGTCACCCGAGGCGCTGACCCCGGTGACGATCACGATGTTGTTCAGTCGGAGGTTCGTCCCAAGGGTCGCCGCCGCGTTGTCCGGCTTGATCTGCAGGGTGTCCGGCGTGTTGCTGGCGGCGCAGGAAGAAAGCGAGGCGATGGCGATGGCGGCGATGGCGGCGATGCTGCCGCGTCGAAGGCTGCGGCTCACGGCGGCGGCTCCTAGGTCACATGTCGACAGGTCAGGTCTCAGATTATCGACCTCACTTATGCGGTCCTCACGGGGTGGTCCCCGTGTCGCACTCCAGAGGCCCCTCGGGGGCCGGACGGCGGTACCGCCGGCATGAACCGATCATCGGGAGGACAAGCTTCGACCAAGATCGAATAACGATCCGGTCACGACCCGGGAAAGGGTGAAAGCTCAAGATCCAATCATGGCCGCAGGGGTGTTGCGCAAGGGTTTCGTCGGAGGTCGGAACCGCCTCCGACCTGCGGGAAGCCCCTGTCGAACATCGGTCGCAGCACGTCATGGGGGTCCTTGTCAAGCCCCGAGACCGGCCCTGACCTGCGAAAACGCCCTTCGGGTGGGCCGCAAGGCGTGTTATTCTGGAAAGCCACGGAAGGGGTCCTGTCACATGACGTTCAAGGTTGGCGACACGGTGGTCTACCCCCATCACGGGGCCGCGCTGATCGAGGCCATCGAAATTCGCCAGATCAAAGGTGTGGACAAGACCTACCTGGTGCTCAAGGTGCAGCAGGGAGACCTGACGCTCCGCGTGCCCGCCGAGAACGCGGAGTTCGTCGGCGTGCGCGATGTGGTCGGCCAGGAGGGTCTGGACCGGGTCTTCGAGGTGCTCCGCGCACCGTACACCGAAGAGCCGACCAACTGGTCCCGTCGCTACAAGGCGAACCTGGAGAAGCTCGCCTCGGGCGACGTTATCAAGGTCGCCGAGGTCGTGCGCGACCTCTGGCGTCGCGAGCGCGAGCGCGGCCTCTCGGCCGGCGAGAAGCGCATGCTCGCGAAGGCGCGCCAGATCCTCGTCAGCGAACTCGCGCTGGCGGAGAACACCAACGAGGACAAGGCGGAGACGCTGCTCGACGAGGTCCTCGCCTCGTAGTGCGGTCGGGCTGCCGCCCCATCGCCCACAGCGCCCGGTGCCGGCGTGCCGCTCCCAGGACGAACCGTCCGGGAGTGGTGCAGTGGCACTCCGGGCGCTGAGGCGTGTCCGGACGACGCCCCCCACCCGAGCCGGTCCAGGCCCTGCAAGACCGTTTCTGCGCAGTTGTGCGGCGGACAGTGGACCAGTGGTTCTTCGGAAGGGGCCCCCGCGCCCGCCGGGCACGCCATGGCCATACCCACTTCGCCGAAGGAGTGAAACCTGAACGCGTCAGGAGCAGTCGCAGCAGCAGTGGTGCCCGCCGCCGGACGCGGTGAGCGGCTGGGGCCCGGCGCCCCGAAGGCCCTGCGGGAACTGGGCGGAGTGCCGCTCCTGGTGCACGCCGTACGGGCCCTCGCGCGCAGCCGGGCGGTCGGCCTGGTCGTGGTCGCCGCGCCCGCCGACGGGGTGGCCGAGGTGGTCGCCCTGCTGGACAGCCACGGGCTGGACGGCAAGGACATCCGGGTGGTGGCCGGCGGCGCGACCCGCCAGGAGTCCGTCCGGCTGGGCCTGGCCGCGATCCCCGAGGAGGTCGGGATCGTCCTGGTGCACGACGCGGCCCGCCCGCTCGTCCCGGTCGAGGTGGTGGACGCCGTCGCGGCCGCCGTCCGGGCCGGGGCTCCGGCCGTGGTGCCCGCGGTGCCGCTGGCCGACACCGTGAAGCGGGTCGAGCCGAACCCGGGCCACCCCGAGCCGGTGCTCGACACGCCCGAGCGGTCCACCCTGCGCGCGGTGCAGACCCCGCAGGGCTTCGACCGGGCCACCCTGGTCGAGGTGCACGCCAAGGCGCTGGCCGAGGAGTCCGCCGGCGGCGCCGACGCCCCGCCCGTCACCGACGACGCCGGACTGGTGGAGCGCTACGGCGGCACGGTCGTCGTGGTGCCCGGCCACGAGGAGGCGTTCAAGGTCACCCGTCCGTTGGACCTCGTGCTCGCCGAGGCCGTACTCGCCCGCCGGAGGGCCGCCGATGCCTACTGAGCCCCTGATCCCCCGGGTGGGGATCGGCACCGATGTGCACGCCTTCGAGGCCGGTCGCCCGCTGTGGGTGGCCGGACTGGAGTGGCCGGACGCCGAGTTCGGGCTCGCCGGGCACTCGGACGCCGACGTCGCCGCGCACGCCTCCTGCGACGCGCTGTTCTCGGCCGCCGGGATCGGCGACCTGGGCGCCCACTTCGGCACCGACCGCCCCGAGTGGGCCGGCGCCTCCGGGGTGAAGCTGCTCGGCGAGGCGGCCCGGCTGGTGCGCGAGGCCGGCTTCGAGATCGGCAACGTCTCGGTCCAGGTGATCGGGGTGCGGCCGAAGATCGGCAAGCGGCGGGCCGAGGCGCAGGCGGCGTTGTCCGGGGCGGTCGGCGCTCCGGTCTCGGTCTCCGGCACCACCACCGACGGCCTGGGCCTGACCGGCCGGGCCGAGGGGCTGGCCGCGATCGCCACCGCCCTGGTGTACGAACGGCGTTGAGCCCCCGTCGGTCGGTCGGCCGGAAATAGACCGGTGTTGACGGGTGTTCACCGGATGTCGCGGGGGCCCGAATCGGTAGGGTTCGGTCCGGGCCCGCGCGGAGCTCACCCTCGGGCCGGACCGCCGCCGACGAGAAGAGGATTTCGATGAGTGCCCAACTCTCCGACCGTGCCAAGGCGTTGATCGACGGCAAGAGTTTCGCCGTGATCACCACGATCCAGCCGGACGGCAGCCCCCAGTCCTCGGTGGTCTGGGTCAAGCGGGACGGGGACGACATCCTGTTCTCGACCGTCGAGGGCCGCCGCAAGCACCTCAACCTGGTGAAGGACCCGCGGGTCTCGCTGCTGATCAACCCGCCGGAGAACCCGTACGAGTACCTGGAGGTCCGCGGTTCGGTGGCGCTGACCACCGAGGGCGGCCGGGAGCTGATCGACGAGCTGGGCCTCAAGTACCGCGGCGAGGAGAAGTACGGCTACGACGGTCCGGACGACGTCCGGGTGGTCGTCCGGCTCTCGCCGCGCAAGGTGGTCGGCAGCATCTGACCGAGCCGGACCAGCCGTGATTCCCCGGGGCGGCCCCGCCGTTCCCCGGGGAACGTCCTCCCGTTCCCGGTTAATGTCGCGGGGCACCCCCCGCCGCCCACTACGCTTGACGCTGTGAGCATTCGTCTGTACGACACCAGCACCCGCCAGGTACGCGACTTCGTCCCGCTTGTACCGGGTTGTGTCTCGATCTACCTGTGCGGCGCTACCGTCCAGTCGGCGCCACACATCGGGCACATCCGGTCCGGGCTCAACTTCGACATCATGCAGCGGTGGTTCGCCTACCGCGGCTACCAGGTGACCTTCGTCCGCAACGTCACCGACATCGACGACAAGATCATCGCCAAGGAGCGCGAGCTCGGCACGCCGTGGTGGCAGATCGCGTACGAGAACGAGCGCGCCTTCAACGACGGTTACAGCGCGCTCGGCTGCCTCTCGCCCACCGTCGAGCCGCGGGCCACCGGGCACGTCCCCGAGATGATCGAGATGATGCAGGGGCTCATCGGGAAGGGCCACGCGTACGCGGTCGACGGCAACGTCTACTTCGACGTGAAGTCGTACCCCGACTACCTCGCGCTCTCCAACCAGAAGCTCGCCGACCTGCGCCAGCCCGAGGGCGACGGCGAGACCGGCAAGCGCGACCAGCGCGACTTCGCGATGTGGAAGGCCGCCAAGCCGGGCGAGCCGAGCTGGGAGACCCCGTGGGGCCGCGGCCGGCCGGGCTGGCACCTGGAGTGCTCGGCGATGGCCCACAAGTACCTGGGACCGGCCTTCGACATCCACGGCGGCGGGCTGGACCTGATCTTCCCGCACCACGAGAACGAGATCGCCCAGTCCAAGGCCTACGGCGACGACTTCGCCGCCTTCTGGGTGCACAACGCCTGGGTCACCATGGCCGGCGAGAAGATGAGCAAGTCGCTCGGCAACTCGGTGCTGGTCTCCGAGATGGTCCGCGCCTGGCGGCCGATCGTGCTCCGCTACTACCTGGGCGCCGCGCACTACCGCTCGATGATCGAGTACAGCGAGGACGCGCTGCGTGAGGCCGAGGCCGGTTTCGGCCGGATCGAGGGCTTCATCCAGCGGGCCGTCGAGCGCTGCGGCAAGGTCGACGCGGCGCCCGAGGTGCCGCCGGCCTTCGCCGAGGCGATGGACGACGACTTCGGCGTCCCGCAGGCGCTGGCCGTCGTGCACACCGCCGTCCGCCAGGGCAACAGCGCCCTGAACGCGGACGACAAGGAGAGCGTGGTGGCGCGACTGGCCGAGGTCCGTGCGATGCTCGGTGTACTGGGCCTCGACCCGCTCGACCCGCACTGGGCCGGGACGGAGCGCGGTGAGGACCTCCACGGCGTGGTCGACTCGCTGGTCCGTCTGGTCCTGGACCAGCGGCAGGCAGCGCGTCAGCGCAAGGACTTCGCCACCGCGGACGCCATCCGCGACCAGCTCGGCCTGGCCGGGCTGGTGATCGAGGACACCCCGTCCGGCCCGCGCTGGACGATCAACAGCCAGTAACCCCATCTGACGATCGGGGTGATGGGTGGGCCGTACCGAACCGGTGCGGCCCTCCCGCATGACGTAGCGCATGCCGTAGGCCGCCGCCGCACCGAGCGGGGCGGCCGGGCATGCCGGACAGACAGGAAGTACAGCCATGGCCGGCAACAGCCAGCGCAGGAACCGCCGCAACCCCGGATCGAAGAAGGGCGCGTCTGTCGGTACCGGCGGGCACAGCCGGAAGGCTCTGCAGGGCAAGGGCCCGACCCCGCCCGGCGCGGAGCGCAAGGGCCACCCCAAGCAGCGGGCCGCCAACGCCGCGATCAAGCGCGAGCGGGACGCCAAGGCCCGGGCCGGTATGC
>NZ_MECK01000035.1 GCF_014596465.1 Streptomyces sp. CBMA123
GGGCCACGGCGGTGACGGCGGGCGGCGCCCGGCACGACGGGGGCGTCGCGGCGGGAGCGGCGGCTTCGGTGTCGGCCCCGTCCGCGGGGGGCGCCGGTGTGGTGGTGACTCCCCCGGCGACTCCCAGGGCGACCCCGACCGCGACGCCGAGCCCGGCTTCGACCCTGACGCCGCCCCCGAGCCCGGCTTCGACCCTGACGCCGCCCCCGAGCCCGGCGCCGGGCACACCGGGGACCCCGAGGCTGCCGCTCTCGCCCGTGCGGCAGGTCGCCCCCGGGGAGAAGGTCGCGATCACCGACGACGTCCGTTTCAGGGTCACCGCGACCGAGCGCTGCGACGAGGCCCGCCAGGCCGACGGCAGCTGGCACACGACCTTCGGCTGCCGGGACGC
Source organism: Streptomyces sp. CBMA123 (assembly GCF_014596465.1). GTDB lineage: Bacteria > Actinomycetota > Actinomycetes > Streptomycetales > Streptomycetaceae > Kitasatospora. Next base: position 392 of record NZ_MECK01000035.1, read on the forward strand.
CACCAGCGACAACCTCGACCACACCAAGCCCACCATCAACACCCAGGGCGCGGGCGGCCCGACGATGGGCATGTACCTGGGCCCGACGCCGGCCCGGATCGTCGCCTTCCAGAACGGGACGCCCTACCTGGCCACCGTGGTGACCACCGAGGGGATGAAGGGCTGGGTGGCGTACTACGTGCTCGTCCCGCCGGTCGACCCCAACGACCCGGCGAGCAAGGCGGGTTCCTTCGTCGTCGCGGCCTACGACGCCGACGGCAAGCTCCTCGCGGAGAACCCGTTCCCGCGGCGGGACGGCGGCCACGACCACGCCCCGGCCACGCTCTGACGTCCTGGCGTACGGCGCCCCGGCGTACGGTGCCCTGACGTCCTACCGCCCGGCGCCCGAGGGCCCGGCGTCCTAGCGCCGCCTCGCGTAGTCCGCGAAGCCCTGCCAGTCCACGATCACGCACGGTTCGTCGCCCAGGATCCAGGCGTCGTGCCCGGGCGGGCAGATCATGAAGTCGCCGGGGCCGTACTCGGCCTGCTCGCCGTCGTCCATGACGATCTTCATCCGGCCCGAGACCACGTACCCCATGTGGGCGGCCTCGCAGCTGTCCGTCTTGGCGAGCGGCTTGATGTGCTTGGACCACTGCCAGCCGGGCTGGAACACCGCCCGGCCCACCGGTCCGGCCTCCAGGTTGACCAGGCGCAGTTCCCCCGTGCCCTCCTCGAAGGGGCGGACTTCCTCGGGATCGTCGAAGTTCTTGCGGACGAGACCGGACATGGCACGACTCCTCTCCACGAGGGCGGCCCGGCCACCGGGGGTGGCCGGGCCGCCCTGCCGGTGTCTCCAGTCTGCGCCCGGATCGGGGCGCGGTCACTTTGGGTGGCCGCGCCCCGGCCGCGGTGCCGGGCGGCGGTTCAGCCCTGGGTGCGGGCCACCCCGATCGGGCAGGAGGCGCCGGTGCCGCCGAGACCGCAGTAGCCGTTGGGGTTCTTGGCGTCCGACAGGTACTGCTGGTGGTACGGCTCGGCCGGGTAGAACGGGCCGGCCGGGGCGATCTCGGTGGTGATCGGGCCGTGGCCGAGCGCGGTCAGCGCGGGCTGGAAGGCGTCCCGGGTGGCGGTCGCGGCGGCGGCCTGGGCGGGGGAGTGGGTGTACAGCGCCGAGCGGTACTGGGTGCCCACGTCATTGCCCTGGCGGTTGCCCTGGGTCGGGTCGTGGGCCTCCCAGAAGGCCTTCAGCAGCCGCTCGTAGGAGATCACCGCCGGGTCGAAGACCACCCGGACCGCCTCGGTGTGCCCGGTCAGCCCGCTGCACACCTCCTCGTACGTCGGGTTGGGCGTGTGGCCGCCCTGGTAGCCGACCAGCGTCGTCCAGACGCCGGGCAGCCGCCAGAACGTGCGCTCGGCGCCCCAGAAGCAGCCCAGCCCGAAGTCGGCCACCTCCAGCCCCTCCGGGTACGGGCCGGTGAGCGGGTGGCCGAGCACGGTGTGCGGCTCGGTCAGGGCGAAGCCCGCGGCCTGGCGGCCGGGCAGCGCCTGGTCGGCGGGGACGAGCGAGGACTTGTGGCGGTTGAACAGCACGGCCTGCTCCAGCGGGGTAGGGAGGGTTGCCCAGGATTCAACGCGCCGGACGGCCCGTGGATTCCGTCCGGGCATTCGGGCGGGCGTCCGGCCGTCCGGCCGTTAGGCTCGGAGCCATGACCGAGCACCAGCTTCCCCAGGGCTTCGAGACCCTCGCCATCCACGCGGGTCAGGAAGCGGACCCCCAGACCGGGGCCGTCGTCACGCCGATCTACCAGGTGTCCACCTACAAGCAGGACGGGGTGGGCGGCCTGCGGGGCGGCTACGAGTACAGCCGCAGCGCCAACCCGACCCGCACCGCGCTGGAGGAGTGCCTCGCCGCGCTCGAGGGCGGCGCCCGTGGCCTCGCCTTCGCCTCCGGCCTCGCGGCCGAGGACACCCTGCTGCGCACCATCCTCAAGCCGGGCGACCACATCGTGATCCCCAACGACGCCTACGGCGGCACCTTCAGGCTGTTCGCCAAGGTGCTGACCCGCTGGGGCGTCGAGTTCTCCGTCGCCAACACCCAGAAGCTGGACGACGTCCGCGCCGCGCTGCGCCCCAACACCCGCGCGGTGTGGGTGGAGACCCCGTCCAACCCGCTGCTGGGCATCACCGACCTGGCCGGCCTCGCCGAGGTCGCGCACGGCGCCGGCGCGCTGCTGGTCGTCGACAACACCTTCGCCAGCCCGTACCTGCAGCAGCCGATCGCGCTCGGCGCGGACGCGGTCGTGCACTCCACCACCAAGTACATGGGCGGCCACTCCGACGTCGTCGGCGGCGCCCTGGTGCTGGCCGAGGCGGGCCTCGGCGAGGAGGTCGCGTACCACCAGAACGCGATGGGCGCCGTCTCCGGGCCGTTCGACGCCTGGCTGGTGCTGCGCGGCATCAAGACCCTGGGCGTCCGGATGGACCGGCACAGCTCCAACGCGGAGAAGGTCGCCGAGCTGCTGGCGAGCCACCCCAAGGTCAGCCAGGTGCTGTACCCGGGCCTGCCCGAGCACCCCGGCCACGACATCGCCGCCAAGCAGATGAAGGCCTTCGGCGGCATGGTCTCGTTCCGGGTCGCCGGCGGCGAGGAGGCGGCCGTCGAGGTCTGCAACCGCGCGCAGCTGTTCACCCTGGGCGAGTCGCTGGGCGGCGTGGAGTCGCTGATCGAGCACCCGGGCAGGATGACCCACGCCTCGGCGGCCGGTTCGCCGCTGGAGGTGCCGGCCGACCTGGTGCGCGTCTCGGTGGGCATCGAGTCCATCGACGACCTGCTGGCCGACCTCAAGCAGGCGCTGGGCTGACGGATTCGGGGCTCACTGCCCCTGCTGGTCCGCCGTGTACGACTCCATCGCGTGGTTGAAGCGGGCCAGCAGGGCGCAGAAGGCCCGCTGCTCCTCGGGCGGCCAGCCGGCCGTCAGGCGGCGGGTCAACTCGGCCCGGCCGTCCCGGACTTCGGCGAGCCGGCCGGTGCCGCAGGAGGTCAGTGCGAGCCGTACGGCGCGGCGGTCGGCCGGGTCCTGCACCCGGCCGACCAGCCCGGCCGCGACCAGCGGGGCGACCTGGCGGGTCACCGTGGAGGAGTCCACGCCGAGCGCCTCGGCCAGCGCCTTGACGTTCGCCGGCCCGTGCCGCTCCAGGCGGTCGAGCAGGAGGTAGGCGGCCCGGTCCAGCGCGGCGACGCCGCCGCCGGAGGATCGGACCTGTTCCATCCGGCGGGCGAACACCGCCAGCTGGTACTGGAGTTGGGTGTGTACGGGCTCGGTTCGGTCGGTGGCCTGGGGCGAGGTCGTCGTCATCGCGGCTCACGATCGTCATGCGGTGAGAGAAGCTCAGAAGCAGCAGCGTACGCGGGTGGAGCGAGCCCGGGAACAGGCCCGACGCCCCGTCTTGCCGGTGTCCCGCGCCCCGGGGGCGCGTCGTGCGGGTCCTCGTCGGGTCCGCGTGCGGGTCCTCGTCGGGTCCTCGTCGGGTCCGCGTGCGGGTCCTCGTCGGGTCCTCGTCGGGTCCGCGGCACGACCCGTAGGACGCGTCCTAGGCTGAGGTCATGCACAACTGGCCGATCACCCTCGACGACGTCCGCGGCGCCCAGAAGATGCTCGCCGGGGTCGCCCGGGTGACCCCGATGGAGGGCAGCCGCCACCTGTCCGGGCTGATCGGCGCGCCGGTCCACCTGAAGTGCGAGAACCTCCAGCGCACCGGGTCGTTCAAACTGCGCGGGGCGTACGTGCGGATCGCGGGACTCTCGCCGGTGCAGCGGGCCGGCGGGGTGGTGGCGGCCAGCGCCGGGAACCACGCCCAGGGGGTGGCCTTGGCGGCCTCGCTGCTGGGGGTGCGCTCGACCGTGTTCATGCCGGTCGCGGCGCCGCTGCCGAAGGTCGCCGCCACCCGCGACTACGGTGCCGAGGTGCGGTTGCACGGCACCACCGTGGACGAGGCGCTGCAGGCCGCGCAGCGGTACGCGGAGGCGACCGGCGCGGTGTTCATCCACCCCTTCGACCACTGGGACGTGGTCACCGGCCAGGCGACCGTCGGCCTGGAGATCCTGGAGCAGTGCCCCGAGGTGCGCACCATCCTGGTCGGGGTGGGCGGTGGCGGGCTGCTGGCCGGGATCGCGGCGGCGGTCAAGCCGCTGCGGCCGGACGTCCGGGTGATCGGGGTGCAGGCGGCGGCCGCGGCCGCGTACCCGCCCTCGCTGGCGGCCGGGCGGCCGGTGTCGCTGGAGCACTACGCCACCATGGCCGACGGGATCATGGTCGGGCGCCCCGGGGACATCCCGTTCGAGGTGGTCAACACGCTGGCGGACGGCGTCCGGACGGTCTCCGAGGACGCCCTGTCGCGTGCCCTGCTGCTCGGGCTGGAGCGGTTGAAGCTGGTGGTCGAGCCGGCCGGGGCGGCCCCGATCGCGGCGCTGCTGGAACAGCCCGACTCCTTCGAGGGCCCGGTGGTGGCGGTGCTGTCCGGTGGCAACATCGACCCGCAGCTGATGCAGCGGGTGCTGCGGCACGGGTTGGCGGCGGCCGGGCGCTACCTGTCGCTGCGGGTGCGGCTGGCGGACAAGCCGGGCTCGCTGGCGGACCTGCTGGGGGTGCTGACCAGGGTGGACGCCAATGTGCTGGACGTCGCGCACGTCCGGACCGACCCGCGGCTGGGGCTGACCGAGGTCGAGGTGGACCTGCACCTGGAGACCAAGGGGCCGGAGCACTGCGCGCTGGTGGTCGGCGAGTTGCGGGACGCGGGGTACGTGGTCGCCGGCTGAGCGCCCGGCTGCGCCGGCGGATCCCCCTTTCCGCCGGGCCCGTCCGGTCAATCCCCTTGACGCGATGTATCGCGAGTTGCCAGACTCGCGATACATCGCGTTCGCGTTCTGTGTCGGTGGCCGAGAACCGAGTCGCCCATGCGCCCGTTCGAGGGGCAAAGTGGGACAGATCGCTCACATTCGTCCGAGGAGATGAGGCAGGCCCATGGCGCCAGCCATCCAAGCCGAGAACCTGGTGAAGACCTTCGGCGACGTACGAGCCCTGGACGGCGTCAGCCTCGACGTCCCCGAGGGCACGGTGCTCGGGCTGCTCGGCCCGAACGGCGCCGGGAAGACCACCACCGTGCGCGTCCTCACCACCCTGCTCCGTCCCGACTCCGGCCGCGCGGTGGTGGCCGGCGTGGACGTCCTCAAGCACCCGAACCAGGTCCGCAGCCTGATCGGACTCTCCGGCCAGTACGCGGCGGTCGACGAGTACCTGACCGGCTTCGAGAACCTCACCATGGTCGGCGAGCTGTACCAGATGCGCACCCGCGACGCGAAGGCCCGCGCGCTGGAGCTGCTGGAGTGGTTCAACCTCACCGAGGCCAAGGACCGCACCGCCAAGACCTACTCCGGCGGCATGCGCCGCCGCCTCGACCTCGCCGCCGCGCTGGTCGTCCGCCCGCCGGTGATGTTCCTGGACGAGCCGACCACCGGCCTCGACCCGCGCAACCGGCTCGCGCTCTGGGAGGTCATCGAGACGCTGGTCGAGCAGGGCACCACGCTGCTGCTCACCACCCAGTACCTGGAGGAGGCCGACCGGCTCGCCCACGACATCGCGGTGGTCGACCACGGGCGGGTGATCGCCCGCGGCACCGCCGACCAGCTCAAGGCGCAGATCGGCGGCGAGCGGATCGAGGTCGTGGTGCACGACCCGGGCCTGGTGGCGGACGCCGTCGCGGCCCTCTCCGGGTACGCGCTGGGCGAGCCGGCGGTGGAGAGGAACACCCGGAAGATCACCGTGCCGGTCAGCGGCGGCGCCCGGGTGCTCGCCGACGCGATCCGCGAGCTGGACGGCCGGGGCATCGAGATCGACGACATCGGCCTGCGCCGCCCGACCCTGGACGATGTCTTCATCACCCTCACCGGCCACGTCGCCGAGGCGGCCGAGGAGGACGACGGCGCCGGCGCCAAGGGCCGCGGCCGGGGTGGCCGGGGCCGGGGAAAGAGCGGCGGCGGAGCGGACGGCGGCGACGGCGGCGAGGGCGGCGAGGGCCAGGGGCCCGACCAGCAGCAGGCCGTCACGGCCGGAACGGAGCGCTGAGATGAGCACCGCCACCGAGCACGCCATCGGCGCACCGATGCCGACGCCCCGCCGGGGCCTGTCCGCGACCCTGCACGACTCCTGGGTGGTCGCCAAGCGCAACCTGCGCCGGATGTCCCGGATCCCCGAGATCGTGGTGTTCGGGCTCATGCAGCCGGTCATGTTCGTGCTGCTGTTCTCGTACGTCATGGGCGGGGCGATCAAGATCCCCGGGACGAACTCCAGCTCCGACACGTACATCCAGTACCTGATGGCCGGCATCTTCGCCCAGACCGTCACCTTCGCCGTCGCCGGCGCCTCGGCCGGCATCGCGGAGGACATGACCAAGGGCCTGGTGGACCGCTTCCGCTCGCTGCCGATGGCCCGCTCGGCGGTGCTGGTCGGCCGCACCCTCGCCGACCTGTGCCAGACCGCGTTCACCCTGGTCGTGCTGGCGCTGGTCGCGCTGCTGGTCGGCTGGCGGATCCACGAGGGGGCGCTCAAGGCGCTCGGCGCCTTCGGACTGCTGCTCCTGCTCGGCTACGCCTTCTCCTGGATCGGCGCGCTGATCGGCCTGTCGGTGCGCAGCCCCGAGGCGGCCACCTCGGCCGGGCTGATCTGGCTGTTCCCGCTGACCTTCGTGTCCAACGCCTTCGTGCCGGTCAGCTCGATGCCGAGCTGGCTGCAGGGCGTGGCGTACTGGAACCCGTTCAGCGCGACGGTTCAGGCCTGCCGGGACCTCTTCGGCAACCAGGTCGGGCCGGTGGACAGCGCCTGGCCGATGCAGCACGCGGCGCTGGTGTCGGTGCTGTGGTCGCTGGTGATCACGGCTGTGTTCTCCTGGCTGTCGGTGCGCAAGTACCGCTCGGCCGTGGGGTGAACCGCTTCCTCGGACGTGGAACGCCGTGAACGGGCTGAACGCCTGAGGGCGGCTGCGGGTCCAGGGGACTCCGCAGCCGCCCTCGGCGGTGCAGTGGTGCAGTGGTGCAGTGGTGCGGTGGTGCGGTGGTGCAGTGAAGCGTCAGGGGTCGGGGGCCGGATCAGCCGGCGTGCGGCACGACCTTGACGACCTTCACCATGGCCGGCTTGCCGTTCGGCAGCTCGTAGGTGGCCTCGTCGCCGATCTTCTTGCCGTCGATCGCGCGGCCCAGCGGCGACTGCGGCGAGTAGACGTCCAGGTCGTCGGCGCCCGCCACCTCGCGCGAGGCGAGCAGGAACTCCATCAGGTCGTCCTCGTCACCGTCGAACGCGACCGTGACGATCATGCCCGGGGCCACCACACCGGAGTCGGCCGGGGCCTCGCCGACCTTGGCACGCTCCAGCAGCTGGGTCAGCTGGCGGATGCGGAGCTCGTACTTGCCCTGCTCCTCCTTCGCCGCGTGGTAGCCGGCGTTCTCCTTGAGGTCGCCCTCCTCGCGCGCCGCCTCGATCTTCTGGGCGATCTCGATGCGCCAGGGTCCGGTCAGGTGATCCAGCTCCGCCTTGAGCTGGTCATAGCCGGCCTGAGTGAGCCAGGTCACGTTCTCGCTGGTCTGGGTCACAGGTGCTCCTCGTAGGTGCTGGGGCTGTGCTGAGGGTGTGCGTCGTCAGCAGGGTCGACGGTGATTTCGGTCTTAACTACAAAGCAACGCCCGCTCCCGTACCATCCGGTGCGGAAAGGGCGAAACCACGAGCCTAACAAGTCCTGCCGACAAGCGGGAGAGGCGTTGTCGTGGCATTGACGGTGGCGTTGCGCCACGGTGTACGGCAACCGGGTGCGGGACTCCCTACGGATGCCCGTTCTGCCGAACGAATATGCGTCGCCGGGCCGTTCCCGGTCGCTGCGCGGGCCGTCGCCCGCTCGCCGTGCAAGCCGTCGCCCGCCCACCGTTCGGGCCGTTCCCCGGCCGGGCCGTTCCCCGGTCGATGTGCAGACCGCTCCCCGGCCACTTCACGGACCGTCCCCGGTCACTTCGCCGGGGTGCAGCCCAGCAGTTCGGCGGTGGTCCCCCGGGCGGTGGTGCGCAGGGTGACGGTGGCCTCGTAGCTCGACCCGGCCGCCGGGACCGGGAAGTCGGCCACCCCGACCACCGCGTGGTCGTCGCTCTGCGAGCGGACCGTACAGGTGCCGGCCGTCCCGTCGCCCTTGCGCACGGTCAGGTGCAGCTGCACCTCGGAGTCGGAGAGCACCTGGAAGGTCGGCACCGAACCGTTGATCTTCGACTCGCGCAGCAGGTAGGAGCCGCCCAGCCAGGCGATCAGACCCAGGCCGAGCACACCGCAGACCGCGCCGATCGTCTTCAGACGGCGGTCCGACTCGCTGTCGCCGCTGCGGCCGTAGCGGCCCTCGGGCAGCCGCGGGGCGGTGCTCTGTGCAGTCATCGGACTCCGTCCTTTCCTGGGGAGGGACCGTGCGGGCGGTGCGGGGGAATGCGACGGACCTCCAGTCCGTCACTATAGGAGGGGCTCGCCCGCGGCCGGTCCGGCGGGGGCGGGGCTCGGCCGCGCCGGAGTCCGGCGCCGAAGGCCGGCCTTGCGGCGACGCGGTCCCGAAGTGAGCGGTTCGTACGGTGGGCAGACCGGACTTCGCGGAACGCCCGACGATGTGGAAGGAACGCAAGGCGTTGACTGAGCAGTTGCGACTGATGGCGGTGCACGCCCACCCGGACGACGAGTCCAGCAAGGGCGCGGCCACCATGGCCATGTACATCGAGCAGGGTGTGGACGTGCTCGTGGCCACCTGCACGGGGGGCGAGCGCGGGTCGGTTCTCAACCCCAAGCTCCAGGGGGACCCGTACATCGAGGCGAACATCCACGAGGTGCGCCGCAAGGAGATGGACGAGGCGCGGGCGATCCTCGGCATCAAGCAGGCCTGGCTGGGCTTCGTCGACTCCGGCCTGCCGGAGGGCGACCCGCTGCCCCCGCTGCCCGAGGGCTGCTTCGCCCTGCAGGACGTCAAGGAGGCGGCCGAGCCGCTGGTCCGGCTGATCCGCGAGTTCAAGCCGCAGGTCATCACGACCTACGACGAGAACGGCGGCTACCCGCACCCGGACCACATCATGACCCACAAGATCACCATGCTGGCCTTCGACGCCGCCGGTGACCCGGACGCCTACCCCGAGGCCGGCGAGCCCTGGCAGCCGCTCAAGCTCTACTACAACCACGGCTTCCCGATGGGCCGCATCCGCGCCCTGCACCAGTACCTCACCGAGCACGGCCACGACTCCCCGTACGGTGAGTGGATCGCCGGCTGGGAGAAGAGCGGCCGCAAGGAGCGCGAGATCACCACCCGGGTGCGCTGCGACGACTGGTTCGAGACCCGCGACCGCGCCCTGATCGCCCACGCCACCCAGATCGACCCGGACGGCCCGTGGTTCCGCGTCCCGCTCGACGTCCAGCGCGAGGTCTGGCCCACCGAGGACTACGAACTCGCCCGTACCCTGATCGACGTGGACCTCCCGGAGGACGACCTGTTCGCCGGACTGCGCACCCCCAGCCTGGCGGCCGAAGCCGCCGACGCGCGCGACTGACCCACCCCCGACGGCCCGGCTCGGCGTGAGCCGGGCCACCATAGAGATATGAGTGCCCCCGTGAACCTCATCCACATCGCCGCTGACCTCGCCGTCGACGACGCCAAGGTCACCCCCGGTCTCCTCGGCTTCGTCGTCTTCGCCGCCCTCGGCGTGGCGACGTGGTTCCTGGCCAAGTCGATGAACCGGCAGTTCAAGAAGGTCGACTTCACGGAGGAGCCGGAGGCCCCCAAGGAGTGACCCTGCGGGCCTGCGGGCCTGCGGGCTTCGCGCGTTTGCGAGCTCCGGGCTCTCGGGCGGGGGGGTGACGACAGTCGGACCGGCTTGGGGGAAGCCGGTCCGGCGGGCCGTGCGCCTCGGCCCGGCCGGGGCGGCCTGACGGGTGTGGGGCGTCCGATGCGGGGGATGGGGCGGCGCCGAACCGTCTCGCGGACGCGACCTCGCCGTGCCTGCTGCGGCATGCCGAGAACCCGGTCGACTGGTGGCCCCGGAGGCCCGAGGCGTTCGAGGAGGCGCGGCGGCGTGGGGTGCCGGTGCTGCTGATCCCGGCCCGTGCCGGCGAGGTACGCGGCCTTCGGTGTCGATGTCCGGGGCAAGCCGGAGCCGCTTCGACTCGAATCCCGCTGCGGCCGGGTGGGTGAGCCGGCGCATCCGGAGGACGCGGCGAACGCGTGGCCGGCGATCGTTCCTCTCACCCTGCCCTACCGTCTACGCGGCACGAGTCCGGTCTCGTAGGCGATGATCGCCAGGTGGACGCGGTCCCGGGCTTCGAGCTTGGCGAACAGACGCGCGACATGCGTCTTCGCCGTCGCCGCGCTGATCACCAACCGCTCGGCTATCTCAGCGTTCGACAGGCCCTGTCCGACCAGTGCCAGCACCTCGCGCTCCCGGTCGGTGATCCCCGCGATGAGACGTGAGTCCGGGTCGGGCTCGGTGTCCGGTGCGGGGGCCACGGGGGTGGCGGAGGTTCCGGCGAAGTCCGCGATCAGCCGACGGGTCACGCTCGGCGCGATCAACGCGTCGCCGGCCGCCACCACGCGGATCGCGTCCAGGATCGCGTCCAGGGTCATGCTCTTGAGCAGGAATCCGCTGGCCCCGGCGCGCAGTGCGCCGTAGACGTACTCGTCGTCGTCGAAGGTCGTCAGCACCAGCACCTTGGGCGGGTCCGGTTCGGCGGTCGCCTGCCGGGTCGCCTCGATCCCGTCCATGCCCGGCATCCGGATGTCCATCACCACGACGTCCGGCCGCAGCTCACGCACCAGGCGCACCGCCTCGCGGCCGTCGCCGGCCTCGCCGACCACCTCCAGGTCGTCGGTGTCGCCGATCAGGATCCCGAGTCCGACCAGCATCAGCGGCTGGTCATCGACCAGCAGTACCCGCACGCTCATGCCGGGAGCCTAGCCGCCACCCGGAATCCGCCCTCCGGACGCCGGCCCGCGCTGAACTGGCCGGACAGCAACGTCACTCGCTCGCGCATGCCGAGCAGGCCGAAGCCGCTCCCGCCGGCCGCCGCCGAGAGCCTCGGACGGCCGGGCCCGTCGGGACCGTCGTCCCCGTCGTCCACCACCTCGATCGTCACTCCTGCCGGCTCGTATCCGACCGCGACCCGGCACGTCCGCGCACCGGAATGCCGCACCACGTTCGTCACCGACTCCTGGACGATCCGGAACGCCGCCAGCTCGATCTCCGGCGGCAGCGGACGCCGCTCGCCCCGCCAGGCCACGTGGACCCGCACCCCGGCGTCGGCCGTGCGTTCGGCGAGCTGCGGGAGATCGGCCAGGCTGCCGGCCGGTGCCAGCGGAGCGGCCTGCGGCATGGCGTCGTCCGGCTCGGCACGGCGGAGCGCCCCGAGCATGCGCTGCAGTTCGAGCAGCGTCTGGCGGCTGGTGGACTCGATGCCGGTCAGCGCCTGCCGTGTCTGCTCGGGCTTGGTGTCCACGACCCGCGCCGCCGCTCCCGACAGCACCGTGATGATCCCGATGCTGTGCGCGACGCTGTCGTGCAGTTCGCGGGCGATCCGCAGCCGCTCGGCCATGACGACGCGGGCCGCCCTCTGCTCATGCAAGGCTTCGAGGTATTCACGGCGTTTGCGATACACCCCCCCGATGACCCACGCGACCGCGAGCCACAACGCGTACTGCCCGGCCCACCCGGCCGCCTCGCCGACGGAGCCCTCGGGGTTGACGTGGGTGAAGTTGACGAAGGCGGCCGCGACGGCCGCGACGGAGCCGACGGCGGCAGCCTTCGGCCGCCGGACGGCGAGGTACCCGCCCAAGGCGATGAGCAGGATGAACACGGTCAAAGGCCGCGCGCCGAAGATGTCGCTGAGGGCTGCTTCGCCCAGGACCGCCGCGAAGACCGCCGCCGGCAGACGGTGCACCAGCAGAACCGGAAGGGCGAGCACGACGCACAGGCCGACCGTCTGGAAGGGCCCGAGGCCGGGAAACCAGAACAGGCCGTCGAAGTACCGAGCCTCAGGGACCGGCATCGTGAAGCAGAGCATCAGCGCGTAAAAGCAGGCGGTGGCCAACACCACGGCCTGTGGCCTCAGCCAGGTCACGCGCTTCGATGTCGGCAGACGCCGGAGAAGCTCATCCATACGGAGATCGTATTCAGCGGCTCCGGCTCCACGCGTCGCCCCGGGGATGTACGCGGGGTACACCCCCGGGCCGAAGGCCCGGGGAACGGTGACATCCGCCGGCCGACGCGACGGATCACGCTCTGTTCGTAGGTTCGTGGCCATGACGAACACACCGATGATCGATCTTCGCGACAGGACGAAGAAGTGCGACGGCGGCCCGCCCGCGCCGGCCGGTGTGGCCTTGTCCACGACGATGCGGATGGTCCTGGGCCCGGACGCGCCCGATTCCGGCGCCCCTTTCGCCGATGGACGCCCCCGCACCAGGCGCTGCGACCCGCTCGAGCAGGTCTGGGCGCCCGTGGATGCCACCGCGACGAACCCGTCGCTCGAGCGCCGCGCACCGCACGTCCCGGCCGCAAGTGGCCTGGCATCACTGTGCTCTGAACCAGCGAGGTGACGGCCGTTTCCGGCCTGTCCGGCATCCTGCGCCGCCATGTTGGCGGGTTCTCCGCGGGCATGAAGCGGGGCCTGGAATGGCGGACCACCAACACGATCGATGTGCTCGGCAGCGCTGACCACGTGGGCTGGTCGGCGGTGCCGGACAGACCCGGTACCCGAAGCCCGCGACGTCTCGGCAGGGCCTTCGCCACCGTGGGCCTGATGATGATCCCGTGGGTTCTCTATCTGTCGATGTCCTTGCCGAAGCAGGCGATGGATGGTCACTGGGCCCTGGACTGGGTCGTTCTGGACAGTTGCGAGGCACTGGCCTTGTTCGCCACCGGTCGATTCCTGAAGCGGGCGGATAACCGCTGCACGCTGACCGCCACAGCGGCCGCTGCGCTCTTCCTGACGGACGCCTGGTTCGACGTCACCGCGGCGACACCCGGGGGCGCGTTGGCTGTCGCGATCGTCATGGCCGTATGCGCCGAAATTCCCGTCGCCATCGTGTGCACCGTCTTGGCCTTACGGCTGATCCGCCACCCATTCCCGCAGTCCGAAACCACTGAACAGGAATCACCGTGAACGCCACTATCAGTCGGATGCCGAACCGTACCCACCCGACACGCCACACCAAGATCGCGGCGGCGGCCGGTGTCGCTGCTTTGACGGCGGGAGCCTTGTGGTTCACCGATCAGGCACCCTACCCATACGCGCAGCGTCGACTGCTCGATATTCAGCTTCCATTCCTGACCAAGACGGATCTGGACTCGATGCTCCAGCCGCGAGCAGGAGAACGCATCCTGGAACTGGGCCCGGGCACCGGCCTGCAAGCGTTGCACGTCGCACCACAGTTGGGCCCGAGCGGACGCCTGGACATCGTGGACATCCAGCAGGAAATGCTGGACCACGTCATGACACAGGCAGAGCGGGGTGACATCTCCACGATCCACCCGCACCGCGCGGACGCTCGTGAACTGCCCTTCGAGGACCACAGCTTCGACGCGGTCTATTTGGTCACCGCTCTTGGCGAGATCCCTGAACCGGAGCGAGTGCTGAGCGCGGCGACCCGCGTACTGAGGCCCGGCGGGCGATTGGTGGTGGGCGAGTTCTTCGACCGGCACTGGATCTCGTTCGGCCGCCTGCACCGGATGGCCGACCAGAACGGCCTGCACTTCACCGCGCGTCGTGGGCCCAGCTTGGCGTACATGGCCCGATTCCGCCCGTGCGGACGCACGGCGGCCACCAGAGGCTAGCTGCTGCAGCAGCCGACCAAGCGCCTGCTTCGGCGGATGCGCACCTTCGACACCAATCCGGGGATCAGCCACCAGTCCGTTCCGTGGCCCCGGATACGGGAGGATGGGGGGCATGCCGAACCGTCTCGCGGACGCGACCTCGCCGTACCTGCTGCAGCATGCCGAGAACCCGGTCGACTGGTGGCCCTGGGGGCCCGAGGCGTTCGAGGAGGCGGAGCGGCGTGGGGTGCCGGTACTGCTGAGTGTCGGGTACGCCGCCTGTCACTGGTGCCAGTGTACGTATAGAAGCAAGAGCCTCTGACCTGGCACGTTTCCAAGGAGTATTGGCGTGGACACGTACGATGAGCAGCTGGGTAGGGACATAGACGCCTGGGTCGAGGAGCAGCTGGCCGCCTCGCCCAAGTGGGCACCCGAGCGCTACGCCGCCATTCGGCAGCATTTGGAAGGCAGCGAACCCGCTGCCGCTGCTGACGAGTAAGGCGGCGGGACCGCAGATCGTGGCTCACGAGAGTGGTGCCGTGTGCGCGGGCCTACCAGTCGGCGCACACGGCATCGCTCTGGCCGACAAGGAAGATCAGGTGGGACGGGGTCAGTCTGTCCGGGGCCTCTCAGCCTGCCGCGAGGAGCTGCCCGCGGCTGCCGTCCCGGCGCCGGCCGTCTTCATCGCCTCAACCCACGAGCGGACTGCGTCACTGTTGACCTCCTCTACGGGATAGTCGCGGGTTCGCGCCACGGTGCGCGCGCCGGGCGACCAGTCGGTTGTCGCGACCAGCAAGCCCTTGGTTGCCCCATTCCACTTCACATCTGCGGCCAGGGCTTTGACGACGACCTTCTCGATCTTCCGTCGCTCTCTCTTGCACTGAATGATGACCAAAGTCGACGGATCGCGTTCAGCGCCGCTTTCCCAAACGCGGATGTCGACTCCATCGTCACCGCGCCCTGGGCCGAGTTCCACTTCAAACCCGGATCGGTGGAAGTGCTCAGCGATTAGAGCTTCAAACTTCCGCCAGTTGATAAATCCGATTTCCTCGTAGTTCGTGGCAAGGTAGTTGATGAAGCGCTGATCAATGAATCGTCCGGAGGAGGCCAGGGATGACTCGCTATTGAATAGCTCCGACAGGGTAAGGACGTCGGTCCATGCATTCTCTCTGAATCGCATGTAGTGATTGATCTTGGCTCGGTTTTCGACCTCGTCAAGGAGGGTGCTCATCACCTCCTTGATCCCGATCTCTTGGGCGGAGCAGAGGAGACTTCGGCGGTCGATTTTTCTGAGGTCAAGATCCCAAATGTAGGGGCGCCAGTCGTCAACGGACTCATAAGGGCCAAGGTCAGGGCTGCCAAGGGCCTTCCGAAGGAGAGTCACTGCCTCGATCGACTCCGGATATTCGCTGCACGATACTCTGGCGAAGCCTCTCGGCTGTGCGTGGGGGCCTCTCCGTAGGATTGACAAAGCGCGCGCCAGGGGCATCTGCGCCCGCCAGGCCCCAAGGGCTCCGAAATGGTCAAGTGCCGAATAGGCGAGACATTCCACCGTTTCGGCGCGGACCCGAAAAGGCTCGGTGGTGAGGGCGGGGAAGTAGTCAGCATAACTGCTGGCGTCTGCGGACTTTCGAAGGTCGGAATCCGATACGGCTAATCCGACACTGCGGCCTACGAGTTCGGTCAGCCAGTCGACCATGCTACGTCCGGTTGTGCTAAATGAACCCATGGGGCCCGCCGCTCAAGAGCGCGATGCGGGCTGGCATGGAGCAGTCCACAGCGCGGTCGCAAGTTGAGTCCAGCCGTGATCGGTCTTTGCGTCATTGTGAGCGTCAGCCGCGATCACGAAGCCGTGCTCCTCCAAGGCCCGCACCGCGGCTTTCCGGGGCAGAGCCGGCACTTCTTCGCCGTCGATGGCGATCAGGAAGCGGCCAGGGTCATCGGGATGGGCCACGACGAAGGCGTCAATCGGACCGAGGTCGGTTGGCCCAGCCACGGTTTCAGGGCCGGGGGCAACTACGTTCAGCGCCCATCGCCCGCGGAAGCCTGAGACTTCGGCACCGTAGAGCGTAGGCAGGCCGATGTGGCTGGGATGGACATCGGGCACGGAGTACTCCTCTCGTGGCTTCAACACCGCTCCGCCGACCGTAACGCAATGGTGCGACATGACTCGGCAGTCTCGGAGGGGCGATCGCCGGGCGGTCACCAGAGGCTCAGCGGTCGCCCTTCGGCAATCGCAGCCCGAATCCGCGCAGCGATTCCTGCTTCGGACTCGCCGCCCGCCAGGCCGGCGCGGATGGCGGCACCGATTGCGCGGGAGCGTCCGGCGGGGCCGCGCAGGTCCGCGAGGGGGCTGCCCGGGTCGCGCCGCCGGGCCACCCACTCGGCCCGGTTCTCCGCTGCCGTGCCCAGCCGCAGATGTGCCGGCTGCTGGCAGGAGTGGTTGTCGCAGGTATGGCAGACGGTCAGGTCGGTGCCCCAGGCCAGCCTCGGGATGACGCCGTGCGCGAGCTGGTACCCGTACAGGTGCGCCGGTACCGTGCCCCGCCGAGTCCGGCCAGGCCGCGAGGTCGCCCGGAAAGTGGCATGCCCGGTACTTGAGATCCCGCCGGTGAAGAACCAGCACCCCTTGGACGGCGCCCGGTAGACCTTCGCCCAGTACCGGGCCTGTACAGACTTGTCGACCAGCCACGCCGCCCACTCAACCGCCGCTATCCGTACGGGCGTCGGGTCGCCAAGGAGAGAGAGCTGCTCGTCAACGGGAGCGGGCCCGGAGCCCTTCACCGCAGCGCGCGGGAAGAGTCCGGGCCCGAGGTCGCCGCTCTCAGCCGGCATCGGCCAGGCCGCCGTCCGGCACGGAAGTCGGCGAAGAGGTAGAAGCTGCCGTGGCGGCGGCGCTGGCCTTCCTGGCACGGCGGACGGGACGCGGGCGCTCAGCACGGGCACGCAGCTCCTCGATCACCTCCTTCGCGCGAGCAGCGGTAACAGGCTTCGCCTCGCGTTCCAGCTCCTCCGCCGTCACGCCGAGCAGCCGCGCGACCAACTCGGCGTCATTGTTGAACAGCCGCAGGACAGCTGCGGCAGCCTCCCGCGCGGCGACCTCGGCGCTCTCCTTCGCCTTCGCCGCCGTCACCGCGGCCTCCCGCGTGGCCAGGGCGTTCGCCGCAGCAAACTCCCGCGTCCGTACCTTGACCTCCTCCACGGCGCGGACCCGCCGCTTCAACTCCGCCGCGCTCACCTTTGCTGTCGAAGTCGCGCTCATCCGTTCCCCATCGCCAGATCCGTACTCATCGCGCGCACCGTAAGCACGAGCCCGCGGCCACCTCAAATCCCGTTACCCGGAAGGAACTTCCAGGTTGTTGTGCCTCCGGCGGGTCCTCTCTCGGAGGGGTTGGGGGCGGGTTGGTTGGGTGCGGCGTGGGTGGTGGTTGGGGTTGTGGGGGGCGGGGTTCCCTCCTCGGTCGGCCACCCGTTGGGCGTACCAGGGCCCCGGGCAGGGTGTCCAGGCCGAGCCGCTGCGCGGTCGCTGCGCGAGCCTGGACACCCCACCCGGAACCCTGGTCCGGCAGGAGCTGTCCGACCGAGGAGGGAACCCCGCCCGGGGCCCGTTGTGGCCGGGTCCGGCCGGGCGGGTGCGGGTCGGCGCGGCGGGAAAAGGGCAGGTCAGTGGGGTTGGTTGGCTTGACCCGACCCTCAGAACATGGTTTAATTAGTGATGTCGAAAGGGGAGGGCAGCACCCCAGCCGGCCACCGGGCGAACCAATCGGCCGCCATCAACTCTCACCAGGAGAACGCAGTGACCCAGCAGGAGCACCCGAAGCTTGCCCAGATCCGAGCCCTCCTTGCGAAGGCCGAAGCGACCCAGTATCCGGAGGAGGCCGAGGCGCTGACCGCGAAGGCCGTCGAGTTCATGGCCAAGTACGGCGTTGACGAGGCACTCCTGAGCGACGGCCAGCCGTCGCGGGATGGACTCACGGACCGCTACTTCGACCTCCCCAACCCCTGGTCGATGTCCCGCGTCCGCCTCGTGGCCTTCATCGCAGAGGGTGTCGGCTGCCGGGCCGTCCACCAGGGGCACGAGGTGGCGGGCGGTGGCCGCCGAGTTCACGTCATCGGCTACGAGTCCGATGTCCAGCGGGCCGAGATCCTGTACACCTCGCTCGTGCTCCAGATGCTCAACGGATTGAACAAGCAGGTCGTGCCGTTCGGCGTGCGCAGCGCGAAGGCATGGCGCAACTCCTGGCAGCTCGGCTTCATCGAGCGCGTGGTCGAACGGTTGAAGGCGATCGAAGACGCCGCCAGAGCCGCAGCCAGCGGGGAGACGTCCGCCACCGGCCGCAGCGGCGAACTCGTGCTGGCTGACCGGGCGGCGGCGGTCCAGGCCGTGTACCGGAAGGCCCACCCGGATGCCCGGACCCAGCGCGGCACGTACACCGGAAGCGGATACGGCGACGGGGCCGCAGCAGGCAACCGTGCCGACATCGGCGGAACCCGCCGCATCGGAGCCGCATCCGCTGCATCGCTGGTCGCCTGATCCGCGCACCCCGCCGGGGCGGCGGCCCGCCGCCCCGGCCCCACCGCCGCGCGCCCCAAGGAGCCCCGCGTGTACATGGACTGGATCAGGTTCCACAAGACCGACGAGAGCGGCCACCACTACTTCCAGATCTACAGCGTCCCCCAGCAGTGGAACGCCGCCGCCCCGAAGGTTCCCGGCACCGGCCGCATCAGCGAAGCCGCCGCCCGCACCCTCGCCAGCGCCAGCCCGGCCGGGCGTCAGTGGCGCACCCCCTGCTACTGCACAGATTGCGCCATTGCCGCCAAGTCCGTTGAGGGCGCGGCACCTTGACCACCGCGACCGCCCAGGAGAGCGTCATGCCCCGGAAGCCCCGAGCCACCCCCGCCCGCATCCTCACCGCCGCCGCCGACCACATCGAGCGCGTCGGCCTGTACCAGGGTGACCACCTCTGGCAGCCCGGCCGGATGGGCGACACCGCCCCGTGCAACCTGCTGCACGCATGGGGGCGCGGAGTGCGCGCCGCCCGGCCCCGTTGGTCCCAGCGCGGCGAGGCGTGGGAGATCTTCCAGCGGGCCCTGTTCGATTCCCTGGTGGTGCTCAGCAATCAGGTCCACGGCCGCCCCGTGTCGCCCGTCCGGTGGCGGAGGCTGGGGTTTGCCGAAGACGCCTACCGTCGCACCCTTCTGTGGTGCTGGACTGACACCCCCGGCCGCACCACCGCCGAGGCCGCCGTCCTGCTCCGCTCCGCCGCCGCCCTCTACCGGAGTGACGCCGATCACACCGTCCCCGGTTGTCCCACCCTCCAGAACATGGTTTAATTAATGGTGTCGGAAGGGGGAGGGCAACACCCCCGACCGACACCCTCGCTGGGGCCGACCGGCCCCAGCGGAACCTCTCACCAGAAGGCAGTACGACGATGACCACCAAGACCCAGGCCGGCGTCCAGACCGCTCCCGCCCCGTGGCCGACCGTCACGACCGCCGAACTCCTCGCGCACCCCGGTAACGTCCGCGACGCCGAGGTCCCGGCCGATCTGCTGGCCGACGTGCAGGCCCACGGCGTCCAGGAGCCGCTGTACATCGTGAGCACCCACGGTGGGGTGCCCCAGATCATCGACGGGTTCCAGCGTTTGGCCGCCGCCGTCGCGGCAGGGCTGGAGGCCGTGCCGTTCACGCCCCGCCCGGTGATCCGGATCGACGCGCTCACCCCGCACCCGGCGAACGCCCGCGAGGATCTCGACATCAACGCGCGGTTCGTGGAGAGCTTCCGCATCGAGGGCTGCCGCATCCCCGTCAAGATCCAGCGACTTGAAGGCGGGACGATCCAGATCAACGACGGGCACCGCCGCTACTTCGGGTCGCAGGACGCGGGCCTCACCCACCTGCCGTACGAGTGGGAAGACGACGACCGCGACGCCGCCGGGCAGTTCCTCGACATGATCACCACCTCCGAGCAGCGCAAGAGCCTGACGGTGCGGGAGATGAACCAGGCCATGTTCAGCGCCGCCGAGGCGGGCGCGCAGGTCGGCCGTATCGCCAAGGCCGCAGGCGTGCGGCAGAAGGACGTGAAGGCGGTGGTCCGGGTGCACTCCAGCGAGAAGCTGAGCGAGGCCGTCAGCAGTGCGGGAGGCAGCTACGAGTGGACGTTTGACCACATGGCAGCCCTGGCCGAGTTCGCCGACGACGCCGACGAGTTCGCCGCGATCACCGAGGCCGCCACCGGCCGGTGGGCCGACGACCACGATGTGGAGTGGGCCATCACCAGGGCGCGGACCCGGCGCGAAAAGCGCGAGCGGGCTGCGACCCACCGCGCGGAGTTGGAAGCCGCCGGGCACAAGGTGCGGGACGCCGAGGAACTGTCCGACAGGGCAACCCCCGTCAGCAAGCTGAGCGGTGTCACGGACGAGGAGCACGCCGCCTGCAAGGGCCAGGTCTGGGCGATCGACGCGCAGCGGTCGGACCGGTACGAGCCGTACTGTGTCTCGCCCGTGCTGTACGGCCACGTCACCCCCGAGGCTGCCCAGACCAGCGCGAAGGACGCCGAATCGGAGTCCGGGCGTGCCGCCCTGGCTGCGACCAAGGCGGGGAACATCGACTGGGACGCCGCCGAGGTGATCCGCCGGAAGTGGCTCGCGGACCTGATCAAGTCGCGCACCCTCCCGAAGAACGCCACCAACGCCCTGATCGGCCACGTCAACGAGGCGCTTCTCAGCGGTACTTGGGGGATCAGCGACGACCTGAACAAGGGGCCCACCACCGAGATCCTGGCCAATCTCCTGGGCCTGAACGCCCAGCAGGCCAAGAGCCGCAGCACGTTCGCCCAGCACGTCGCCAAGGACCCCCGTAGGGCGCCTCAGCTCCAGTTCGCCGCCGTCGCCGCCGTCCGCGAGAAGTGCGCGACCCGGTCGGCGTGGCGGACCGACAGTCAGCAGGTCCCGGAGAGGCGGAAGCCCACGGCGGCGTGGTTCCGGGTGCTGGAGTCCCTGGGGTACCCGCTGACGCTCATCGAGCGTTCCGTGGCGGAGGAGAAGCCGTACGACCCGGCGAGGAGGGAGCCCCGCGCCTCCCTCCTCGGCGGAGGTGAGCCGGAGGCCGAGCCGGACGCGAAGCAGGACGACGAGGAGCCGGAGGCCGAACCGACCGAGGACGAGGGCGAAGGCGAGCAGGCCGCCCAGGACGACGCCCAGCCGGAACAGGCCGTCGAGGCCGAGCGGGCCGACACGGAGCCCGAGGGTGCGGAGCCGGGGGCCGCGACCGAGCCGGACGCCCCGCAGGCGGCCGAGGAACCGACGACCGACACCGAAACCGCCTGATCCTCCCCGCCGATCCGACGCCGGGGGCGGGAACACCGCCCCGCCCCCGGCCACCCCAGGAGCCCCACCGTGACCCGTGCAGCCACCCTCTCCGCGACCTACGCCGACGACTACTGCTGCGGATACGCCGCCGCCCCCGCCGAGCCCAACCCCGGCGTTGCCGCCGATCTCATGCAGGCCCGCGCCATCGCGGGCGGACTCGCGGAGTTCGGCATCGGGTCCGCCCGCTGGTCGGCCGCCTACGACCGTGAGGCCGCCGCCGTCGTCCTGCGCGTGGACACCCCGCGCGGACTGTACGCGCTCGTCATCCCCCGGCCCGGCCAGCCGTTCCCCGTCCGCCACCACGGCGAGCGCATCGGGGCCCTGGACAGCCGCCGCACCTACGGCACCGCCGACAGCTACACCGCCGCACTGTTCGCCGCCTTCCTGCGCGACCGCGCCGCACTCGACATCCCCGGCCGGGATGTTTGCCCTACCTCTCAAAACATGGTTTAATTAGGGGTGTCGGAGGGGGAGGGCAACACCCCCTCCGACACCACGGGCCGCCAGCCGGCCCGGACCCGACCCCGGCCGCACGCGGAGGGCAACCCGCCCGGCCGGGGCCCGATCTCTCTCACCAGCAGGAGCACCCACGATGACCAGCGCAGCCATGCGGTTTTCCGTCCCCGCAACCGCCGAGTCCCGCGTCCGCCAGCTCGTTGAGGCCACCAACGCCCGCGCCGCCGTCCACCGCCTCAGCCCGTACACGCTCGACATCTCCGCGCAGTTCCTCGCGGACTACCGCGACGCGGACGGCCGCGTGATCGGCAAGCGCCCCACCGTCACCGTGACCATCTCCGGCGACCTCCCCCGCCACCAGGGCTGGACCGTCATCGCCCGCCTGGACCACGACGAGGAGGGCGAGACGATCACCAGCCTGTTCCCGGGCCTGCCCGAGCGGGACGCCGAGGCCGCGCGCCAGCACCGCGCCACCGAGGGGTTCTGCCAGGGGTGTTCCGTCGCCCGGCACCGCACCGCCACCTATCTCGCCCGCCACGAGAACGGCGAGATCAAGCAGTTGGGCACCACGTGCGTCGAGCCGTACACCGGCCTGCCGATCAAGGGTCTTGAGGCACTGTGGCGTCTCGGGACGATCAAGGACTCCGATTGGGACGGCGACGAGGGCGGCGTCCCGGCCGACCTGCGCGTGCCGGTGGACGAGGTGCTCCGGGTGGCCGCCGCCGTCGTCACCCAGGACGGCCGCTTCTACAGCCGCTCCGAGCAGTGGAAGAACCGCATACCCACCGCCGATTCGGTGGACGCCTACTTCTTCGACCGCAAGGCCCCGCAGGAGTGGCGGGCCGGAATCGACGCCGAGCCCGACGCGGCCAGCACCGCCGCCGCCGTCCGCGCGTGGGCCCTCCAGGGGTACGGCAGCCTCTCCGAGTACCGCCACAAGGTGGGCCAGCTGGCCAAGGGCGAGACCGTCGCCCCCCGCCACCTGCCGACGCTGGTGTCCGCCGTCGCCGGGTGGCACCGCGACCAGGAGAAGGCGGTCATCGAGCGGGCCGCCCAGAACAGCAAGCCGCAGGGCACCAAGGGCGAGCGGCTCACCGTCCCCGCCACCGTCACCACCGTGATCGAGCTGGAGGATCGGCACTACGGCTACCACGCCCAGCGCCGCCGACTGATCAAGTTCCAGGACCGGCAGGGGAACGTGTTCGTCTGGTTCAGCAGCGCGGCCACCGTCCCGGACAAGGGCGACGAGGTCGAGCTGACCGGCACCGTCAAGGAGCACAGCGTCTACGGCGAGACCGCGCAGACCGTGCTCACCCGGTGCCGCGTCACCGAGCGCGAACCGGTCGCCGCCTAGGAAGCCCGGCCGGGCGGAGACCACCGCCCGGCCGCCCCGGCCGCCCCGGCCGCCGGGGGCGTGGGGGAGGGCGGCATCGAGCCGCCCACCCCCACGCTCGCCCACCGCCCGCCAGGGTGACCCCGTCCGGCGGTCGGCCCACCTTGCGGCCCCGACCGAAAGGGCGTCCCTGCGGGACGGCTCAGCCCGGCCCGGCTCGCAGCCGGCCGGGACGTCCGGGCCGCAGGCGGCCCTCCCGTCCCACCCGGACGCCGGGCCAACGGGCGTGCCCTGCGGGCACGACAGCACTCTTCATCGCGCTCCGCGCGACCACGGCGGCAGCCCGACAACGGGGGCGCCGCCCGCCCCCGACCGCACCACCGAACCCACCGAGGACCACCCATGCCCGAGCCCGTGCGCGCCGCCGCCCCGTTCGGAGACCCCTCGCCGCAGACCTGCCTGCAAGTCGCCGGGGAAGCCGCCCTGCTGGCCGTCATCGCCGCAGACGACGCCATGGCCGCCGTCTGCCGAAGCCGCTCCGGGGCCGCGCGGTTGGAGGTGGCCATGCACGCGGCCCACCAGGAAGCCGTCGAAGCCGCCCGGCACGCCGACCGTGCCGAGAGGTACGCCGACGACCCCGAGATGCCCGCCAGCGCGCTCGCCTACTGCGCCCGCCAAGCCGTCCACCACGCCGTGCTCGCCCAAGCCGCCGCCGGAGTCGAGACCACGGCCGCCGGCCTGCGCGCCGAACTGGACCGAGTCCTCACCCCCGCGGAACTGGCCGAGCGCGAGAGCGCCCGCCGTCGGGAGGAGGCCCAGCGCGAAGCCGAACAGCAGGCCGCCACCGGCATGGACCGCCAGAACCGGGAGCAAGCCGCCTCGAACCTCTACCTCGCCGAGCGCCACGTCGCCGAACTCGGCTGGGCGACCGGCCACCTGCTGGTGATGGAGGCCGCCGCGACCGGCCGCCTGTACTGGCGAGGTGGCTGTGCTCGGCTCGCGGTGCGGCACGGCGAGTGGACCGGCGGGCGCCGGATCAGCCAGGAGAGGACGCAGGCACTGCTGACCGCCAAGTTCCTCACCACCGCCCAGCAGAGCGACGGCACCCACGCACTCACCCCAAGCCCGATGGGCCACGTCGCCCTGGAACTCGCCCGACTGCACCAGGACGGACTGCACGCCACCTACCACGCCGCCTACGAAGCACGGTTCGCCCGGGTCCGCCGCCGCCACAAGCGCCGCGACGACCAGAAAGCCGCCGCCCGCCGCCTGCCCCCGCTCGACCCCAGCGCGCAGAAGCTCTACCAGAAGCCGGTCACCATCGCCGAACAGCAGGCGTTCGCCAGCCAACAGACACCCGTCGACCCCGTACAGACCAGCCCACCGGCAACCGGTGCCGGACCTCTCCCTGCCGCCAACTCGCCGCAGCCGGCACCCGCCCCGACCACGACCCCGAGAACTCCTGCACCTGCTCCACAGAAGCCCCGACGCGCCCTGCGGCGGGCCCGGCCGATCCCCGTCTCCCCGCTCCAGCCCGCCCTGTGGTGACACTCCGGAGCACGGTTGTTGTGCCTCCGGCGGGTCCTCTCTCGGAGGGGTTGGGGGCGGGTTGGTTGGGTGCGGCGTGGGTGGTGGTTGGGGTTGTGGGGGGCGGGGTTCCCTCCTCGGTCGGCCACCCGTTGGGCGTACCAGGGCCCCGGGCAGGGTGTCCAGGCCGAGCCGCTGCGCGGTCGCTGCGCGAGCCTGGACACCCCACCCGGAACCCTGGTCCGGCAGGAGCTGTCCGACCGAGGAGGGAACCCCGCCCGGGGCCCGTTGTGGCCGGGTCCGGCCGGGCGGGTGCGGGTCGGCGCGGCGGGAAAAGGGCAGGTCAGTGGGGTTGGTTGGCTTGACCCGACCCTCAGAACATGGTTTAATTAGTCATGTCGGAAGGGGAGGGCAACACCCCAGCCGACCACCGGAGGCCGACCGGCCCCGGAGCTCACTCTCACCAGGAGAACCCAGATGACCCCGCCGCCCACCGTCGCCGACCTCGCCCACCCGATCGCCCTCGCGCTCGGCGGGAACTGGCGACCGCAGCAGGTACTCCACGGCGTCCAGGAGCTGGCCCACGCCGCCAACCTCACCCACCTCGACGGCCGACGGCTCCACCTCTCCGAGCGCTACGACGACCCCGGCCACCTCCACATCCGGGGCGCGTTCCCCGCCACTGACTACCCGTTCCGCAGCGGCGAGCGCGACAGCGTCCGCGTCTCCATGGACGAAGACCCCGCGCGGATCGCGGCCCTGATCTCGAACCACCTCATCCCCACGCACCGCACCGTTCACCAGCTCGTGAACGACTACAACAGCGAACAGGCCGCGATGTGCCGCCGCACCGAAGAGGCCGCCCGCGAAATCGCCGCCCGCCTCCCCGGAGCCCGGACCCGGATCGACGGGACGAGCGCCTACATCCGCATGAACCTTGAGCCCGGAGATGTCCGAATCGGACTTGAAGGGGGTTCGGTGAACATCGTTCTCCAAGACGCACCCCTGATCATCGCCGACGCGGTCGTATTCGCGGTCAGCCGATTCCTGCCCGACATCCAGACGCCCGAGGACGAGCGCGGCCAGCAGGCCGACGAATTCGACCTCTGATCTCCCCGAGAATTCCGGCGGCGCGCTCCCGGAGCGCGCCGCCCACCCAGCCCCAGAAAGGCCGCAATGAGCGCCGACCTGTTCGTCATCCGCCCGCAATGGGCCGTGCAGGCCCCGCACCTCCGGTGCACCCTGAGAAGGGCCCTTGCCGCCCAGCCCGAACAAAAGGTGTGGTCCGGTACGGAGCACATCAACAATGCCGGTGCAATGGCCGACGGCGGGGAACTTTCCGATTCCGGCCCGTGGCACCTTGGCCACTCCCAGCTCCGCACGCTCAAAATCGCCATCGAATGGCGCAGGGCCAAGCGCGAGGCCAGCGACCAGAAGACCGCCCCGGATATCCTCGAACACTGGACAGAAATTGAGGACGAGGTCATAGCGGCATACCGAAATTCTTGCCACGCGGAAGGGCTGCACTGGATGTGAGGGCTTGCCGAACCCTCAAGAACGTGGTTTAATTAGTTATGTCGGAAGGGGAGGGCAACACCACCGACCGACATCCACCGGCCAGCCGGCCGAGGATCGCAATTTCTCACCAGGGAGACCAGGGAATGCCCAGCAAGCCGAAGATGACCGACGATGAGCGCCGCGCCTACAGTGCCCGGATGCGCGGCGAACTCGAAGGCGTGATGGACCGCGCGTACGGCGCGATGGTCGCTGACGAAGGGTTCTGGGCCGCCGTCATGCGCACGGCCGCGACCCTGGCCGACCGCAGCCCCGTCAACTGCATCGCCATCGCCGCCCAGTGCCCGCACGCCACCCGCGTCCTCAGCTCCGGCGACTGGCGCAAGGCCGGGCGGTTCCCGGTCAAGGGGTCCACCTCCGTGCGCATCTGGACCCCGATCCGGCGGCGGACCGACGACGCCCAGGCCGCCGCCGAGGCCGGGCCCCGGGAAGCCGCCGACGTCGCCGAGGGGGAGGGCCGCCGGGTCTCCGGTTTCAAGGCCGGGCCGGTGTTCGACATCAGCCAGACGGACGGCGACGCCTACGAGGAGCCCGCCGCCGCCGTGCTCGCCGCCGAGGTCGTCCGGGATACCCTGCTCACCCAGTACCGCGACTGGTACCACGAGGACCCCGAGCAGGCCGGAGGGTTCGACTTCGCCCGCGAGGCCCCCGACGCCGCCGCCCGCATCCTGCTGTACGGCCACGCATGGCGACGCATCACCGAGGCGGACGCCCCGCTCCCCGGCCAGCACCTCGCCGAGGTCGCCTCAGCCGCCCACGCCGCCGCCCTGATCCTCGGAATCGCCCCCGGACCGGCCGTCATGCCCCCGCTCGCGGGCATCATCACCCAGGACAGGAAGCCCCCCGTGCATGAGTCCGCCGTCCGCGTCATCGAGACCGGCCGCGCCATCGCCCAGGCCGTCACCGCCGCCGCCGAGCACCGCCGCGAACTCGCCCCGGCCGGTTGACCCAGACCTAGAAACATGGTTTAATTAGTGATGCCGGAAGGGGGAGGGCAACACCCCCGACCGACACCCCCGCCGGGGCCGACCAGCCCCGGCGGAACCTCTCACCAGAAGGCAGGCCAAGACGATGACCACCAAGACCCCCACCGTCCAGGACTTCCCCACCGCAACCCTCGTGACCGCCGGACCCTGGGCCAGCGGCCACCAGCTCGACCCCCGCCCGGCCATCGTCGTCGGCCCCTGGGGCGGCCCGGAGTTCGCAGGTGAGGCCCGAATGGTCGTTGTCTGGTACTACACCCTGGGCATGCCGGTGTCGGGCCTGAGCCTCCAGGCGATGTTTCCCCACGAGCTGACGCCGCTTGACGACACGCTGACCACCATGGACCAGGGCGCGTTCTGCGACCTCGCCACCAGCCTGCCGCTCGGCCGGTTCGCCTACAACGACGGGGACGACCTCACCGCCGCCGTGAACCGCGCGGTCCGCGAGCGGATCGCAGCTGCTCCGGCCACCCACAGCTGACCGAAGGCCCGCCGGTCCGGGGGAGGGCAACACCTCCGGACCGGCGGGCCCCCACACCCGAGCGGCCACCCCTTCGGGGCGACAGCAGCACGGTCCGGTGCGTTCACCGCCGCCGGCCGACTCCGCCTAGCGGCTCCGCCGACCAACGGCGGGCACCGGACCGCGAAGGACGCGCCCCGCGGGGGCGCGGCAGCCCCTGCCGCCGCGCAGGGCGCGACGGCGGCGGACCGCTCGTCCCTCACGGCCCGCCCCCGGTGGTGCTCACCGCTTCCAGCACCCCGTCCGCCCTCCGGGCGGCCAAAAGACTCTCACCAGAAAAGACCAGTTCGATGACCATCCAGATCACCCACACCCGCCGGGCCGGAACCCTGGTCAACGGCACCAGCCGGAACGACGGATCGGCCGAGATCCTCAAGCTCCGCGAGTACGGCCGCACCCTGCGCCAGCCCTTCCGCTGGAGCCGCAACCTCGACTCCTGGTACCTCCCGCACAGCCGCGACCACGCCGCGTACACCCCCAACCTCGAACTCCTCGCCCAGCGACTGCGGGACGCCGGCCTCGACGCCACCCTGACCGTCGACAACGCCGCCCGCCGCAGCTTCGCCGAGGCCGAACAGGACCGCGAGGAGCGCGCCGAGGCCCGTGCCGATCGCTTCGCCGGATACGCCGACAACGCCGCCAGCAACTCCCAGGCCGCGTGGAAGTCCGCCCACGAGATATCCGAGCGGTTCGAGTTCGGCCAGCCCATCCTCCGCGGACACCACTCCGAACCCCGCGCCCTCCGCGACCGCGAGCGCATGGACACCTCGATGCGCAAGAGCATCAGCGAAGGCGACCGCGCCCAGCACTGGGCCGACCGGCAGAAGGCCGCCGCCAGTTACGAGCAGTTCCGCACCAACCCCGGCCGCACTCTCCGACGCCTCGACACGCTGCGGGCCGACCTGCGCGCCGTCGAGAAGTGGCAGCGCGGCGAGTCCGCCAAGGGCTACTCCCGCAACCCCCAGGACCCGGAGCTGACCATCCGGCACGAGGAGCTGACCGAGGAGATCGCGCACTGGGAGCAGGTCATCAAGGACGCCGAAGACCGGGGCTTCAAGGTCTGGTCGAAGACCGACTTCAAGCGCGGTGACTTCGCGCTCTACCGAGGCACCTGGTACGAAGTCCTGCGCGTCAACCCCAAGAGCGTGACCATCCGGCACATCTTCAACGGCACCGGCAAGACGGTCGTCCGCGCCACCGACGATGGATACGACGGCTGGACCTCCACCGCCCCCTACGACGACATCTCGGGGCGCAAGGGCGCCGACGAGATGCAGCAACCTGCCCAGGCCGAGGCCACCGAGCACCAGGAGGAGGCCGAGCACTCCTTGCGGGTCGAGGAGCCGGTGGCCCCCGCCGCAGCGGCGAACTGGCTGGAGGGAATGGCGCTCGTGCTCATCGCCTCGAAGCACTCCCCCCGCTCCCGCAAGCGCGCCCTGTGGGCGATGACCCGCCGCGAGGCACAGGCCGTATGCGGCGACCCCCGCACCTCCGGCCGCTCGTACATGCTCACCTGGACCGAGCAGCCCGGCAGCGAGGGTGCCGACTGGGAATGGGTGCCGGACAACGGGAGCCTTGACCCAGTTCTTGAAGACCTGGGCATCACGCCGCGCCGTGAATGGACCGCCGCCCCGAAGATCCTGGCCGACGCCGCGTAGCGACTGCCCGCCCGCCCCGGCAGCCGAGCGCGTCGGGGCGGGCCCCCTCTCACCAGAACTCACCAGAACAGGGCACCACCATGACCACCCAGCTTCTCGAACGCCCCGTTGTCCTCACGGTCCCCACCCCCGAGCCGGACGACCAGAACACCCCCGTCCCCGGCCAGCCCGACCACCGGACGGCCGCCCCCGAAGCGGCACCGCCCGCCGCCCACCAGGCCGCCATGCCCTACCGCATCGGAACCCCGGACTCCGCAGGCCGCTATCCCGTGATCATCGGCCAGGACCAGGTCATCGGCCGCGCACACCGGTGGAGCCGGGACTGGTGGGTCGAAACCAGCGCGGGGGAGAGCAACTTCGGCCGCCCGGACAAGGGCGTTCCCGGCGTCGAGATGGCCGCCGCCCGCCTCGCCGAGCAGTACGCCGCCGGAGAGATCACCGCCGTCCCGCTGGACCAGATCCGCGCCGAAGTGCTCCGGCCGCTCACCGGCCCCGTGCCTCTGCTGCACCCGCGGATGCCCGTCAACGACCGCAACGTCAAGAGCGCTCTCACCGCGTTCGCCGGACTCGCGAACCTCCGGTGGCGCGCGGTCCTCACCGGGTTCCCCGGCAGTGACAACCACTGGGTCCTGCTCTGCGAGCTGTGCGGGTGGGTCGGCCCCAAGTTCTGGTCGCACCTGCGCGGGAGGAACGGCGGGTTGCCGAGCCTCCACCGCCACGAGGGCGGATGCGTCGGCCCGGACCGCGTCCGCGAACTCATCCCCGCCTACCAGCAGTAGACCGACTACCCGGGGTCGGCGGCACGCCGCCGCCCCCGGCCGCCACCGAGACGGACACCACCATGCCCATCCGCTACAGCCCCGAGAGCATCGTCATCGCCGACACCCCGGCCGACATCCTCGAATGGGCCGCCCACCACATCGAGCACGTCGGCATCAACCAGGGCCCGCGCCTGTTCGCCGGCCCCGGCCGTACCGCGCTGCTGCCGTGCTGGCCGCGCGGCGCCCTCGAAGTCGCCGCCGGCGAGGGGCGGGGAGCTGCTGGCCGCACCTACGACTGGCCCCGCATCAACCACGCCCGCGACAAGGCGTTCGCCCTGCTCGCCGAGACCCTCACCGGCCACCCCGTGGACGCCGCCGACCCCGCCGCTGCGAAGGACGCCCACTGCGATGTCATCGACCAGTGGAGCGCCGAGCCCGGCCGCACCGTCGCCGACGCCGCCCGCGCCTTCCGCGAAGCCGCCGTCCGTGCCGACCACGCCCTGTTCTGACCGGGCCTGCCCCGCCACCCCGACACTCCGAGAGCCAGCACGATGGACCAGACGACCACACTCCGCAGCACCACCGGGGCCCCCAGCCGACGAGGAGCCGCCACCCCGAGCAAGGACGGCGTCCACCGAATCGGCGTCCCCCTCCAGCCCCGGCTCAGCGCGACCGACCTGATCCGCGTACTCCTTGCGGCCCCGGCGGAGACCGACCTCCACACCCTCGACCCCGTACAGGTCCGCGCGATCATCGCCGAGGTGCTCACCCAGCACGGCTACGAGGTACTTGACCGGTCGCCGTACGACCCCGGCCGCGACCGCCACCAGGACGCCCGCCGCGCGATCCGTCGCGCCTACGGACCGCGCTTCCAGGACTCCCCGGCAGAGGTGGCCGTGCTCGCCGACCCCCTGCGCGAGGTGCTCGCCACGGGGGCGGGCGAGTGGCCGTGACCGCGCCCACCGCCGAGCCGACCGGCGCCCGGGCCCGGCAGACGCTCTATTGGCGGGTGCGCAACGGGCGGACGCCCGAACCCACCGAGAGCGCCCCGCGGGCATGGCACATCCGCCACGGTCACCCCGGTGGCGAGTACAGCGACCTCGGCCACGACCTGGACCCGTCCGGGCATCACGTCCCCACCCTGCTCACCCGCAGCCGGCCGACCGGCCGCCGGGAAGCGGAGGAGTTCCGGGGCGGGTGCCTGGCCTGCGGCTGGGAAGGCCCCGTCCACCGCGGCGACGGGTACGGCGACGGCGACAACCAGGCCGTGGAGGAGGCCCACGATCACGCTTTCCCCGGCTGGCGCACCCTGCCGCCCCTGACCACCGTCGAGGACCGGTCGGCACTCCCGCGTGACCGGGGGCGGTGGGCACAGCTGACCTCCCGCTACCCGTCCGGGTGGCTGGACCAGGGCGCCCCGCTGGTGGCGTGGAGCCGCCACCGCCGCGAAGTTCACGCACCCCCGCACCGCGGACGCCCCCGCTACGAACTCCGCGTACTCCGGCCACCGGGCAGCCGGGCGAACCGCACCGCCGATCAGGAAGCCCTGTTCTGATGACCGCCGCAGTCCGGGCCAGAGCCCCGCCACCCCGGCGCAAAGATGGTCTAATTACTCCGCCGACGGCGGAGCGGGCAACCTCCGCCCCGGCGGGTGCCGAACCGGCACCCGCACCACCAAGACAACAAAGGACGGCCAGCACACATGGGCAACACGGTGCTGGCCGTCCGGGTGTTCTCTCACCAGAAAGAACCACACCATGCTATGCGATCGGCATGCCGACCGTCCCCAGCCGGGTGACACCGCCCAGCTAAGGAGCGGTAACAGTATCGGCGCCAAGGACACCGACAGCTTCGTCATCGTCGAGGACTTCCCGCGGACCGGCCGGCACCTCGTGCTCAACCTCCCCATCACCCACCCCGCCCACGACGACTGGGCCGCCGCTGTACCGGTGGAGGAGATAGCCACCCTCACCCGACTCGAACCCACCGGCAGCCGCACCTGGACGCCCGTCCCCGAGCCGGACGAACTCCAGTGACCCCACCGAGCACCCACGACCACGAACAGGAGGCGACCGTGCCCGCCAAGAACGGCCGCACGCTCTACTCGCGCGCGGACCTGCGCCAGGTCCACAAGATCAGCGAACCCACGCTCCAGAACCTCTGGACCGACCGCGAGAACAACGGGCATCCGCCCGTCGCGGACACGATCGACGGCGTCATGCACTGGGACGGCGACGTCTGGGCGAAGTGGCACCACGAGCTCCAGCGCCAGCGGGCAGCCGCGAACACCACGAACCCGCCGAAGCTCGACGGCGACCCGGAGGACCTGGTGGGCCCGGCCGAAGCGGCGAAGGTCTGCGGGTTCTCCGACTCCGCCACCGTCTCCCACTACGTCAAGAACCCGCCGGAGGGATGGCCCGACCCAGACGACTGGGACAAGCTGCCGACCAGGGACCGCCCGAAGTGGAAGCGCTGGCGGTTGTGGCAGTACCTCGCCGACCGCAAGGGCAAGGGCCACGCCGGCGGACGCCCCACCGGGCGCCGGGGTGTGGCCTACCCGTACCAGGGGGACGAACGGCTCACCCTCGCCCGGCAGGCCATCGCCGCCAACCCTCAGGCCACGAACGCCGAGCTGATCCCCCAGCTCTTGGAGCGGACGGAGAAGACCTACTCCCGCCCGACCTGGAACAACATCCTCAAGTCGGCCCGCGAACACCCCGGGGAGGACTGACCGTTGCCCGACACCCGCTGCCCGCGCTGCGGCGGCCCGCTCGGTGAACGGCCCGCCCACTCCAGGCTGACCACCCACCGGGACATCCTCATCTGCACCACGTGCGGCACCGACGAAGCCGTGCGCCAGGCCCAGCGCCAGGCACCTGTGCCGCCCGGCGAATGGCCGCTGACCTAGTTCAGCCCCCCCAGGGCCACCCGGTGGCACGGGAAGGTCCCCCGCTCCAGCCGCTGGAGCGGGGGACCTTCCCGTATCTCCCGGCAGCAGCCGACCCGTGAGCCCGGCCCGCCCCGCGGAGCCGCCTGCCCCGGCCACCAGCAGCTGCCCACCGAGCCCGAACCCGCGAAGTCCACCCACGCCCGCAGGGCCCGGAGCCACCTCCGCTCCATCACCTCACCGAGTACGAAGCCCCAGCCCCCGGACCCGCTCCCGAGGTAACAGTCCAACAGCACGCCAGGCCCGATCGAGCCCGATCCGTAGCAGCAACCAACCCGCCCGGAGTGCCCGAAGGCACCCCTAGCTGATCATGATCTTGAATTTAGAGGACCAAGGTATCGTCACTTCGTGACGATACAATCGGCAAAGATGACCGGATCTGACCGGAAGAGTGCGGGGGGTGAGCGGGCCGATGGCGTGGGTGACCATGATCGGCCCGTCCGACGAGCAGGTTGAGTACCGCCTCACCGGCGGCCACGGATGCGGGAAGACGGTCACGGTCGACGCCGCGCCCCTCGTCGCCGCGATCGAGGCCAAGGCCGAGGAAGCCGGGACGACCGTCGCCGCCCTGCTCGGCTCCACCGAGGCCAAGAAGGCGTTCTTCCGGGCCCGCGCCCAAGTGCGGAACGCCAAGTCCGCGCGGTTCACCGGGTTCGACGCCGTCGAGGTCGCTGCCGCTGCCGGCCTCAGCGCCCGCGAGCTGTACGGCGAACAGGCCCTCCCGCTCCAGGCTGCCGACGGGCAGGTGGACTACCACCTCGATGCCAGCGAACGCCCCCTCGTGTGGATCGGCGGCGGCCTCAACGAATTCGGCATCGCCCCCGGCAGCGTGCTCGCTCCCACCGACTTCCAGGCGGCCCGGCGCCTCATGCGCGGTGAGGACCCCCGAACAGGCCAGACCCTGGTGGAACCCATGGTCGCCATCGCGCCGGCCGCGAAGCTGCCCGCCGCCCCGCTGGTCCGCGCCATCCGCCGCGCCGGCGCCGAACGCAGCGTGAGCCCCGCGAGCCTGCTGGACTCCCAGCGGAAGAAGGACGCCTTCCGCAGGATGGAGAACCAGCTCCAGCGGCACGGCGAATCGCACCGCATCCCCGCCTCCACCCTGCTCAAGCTCGCCGACGCCGTCGGCATCGACGCCGTCGCCCTCTACGGCGAAGCCGCCTTGCAGAAGGCCGTCGCCGCCGAGGCGGGCGGTCGCCTCGACGCCCGTGCACTCCTGCGCGCCGTCGAAGCCCGCGCCACCGAAACCGGACAGCAGCCTGCCGACCTGTTCACGGCAGCGTCCATGAAGCGCCGGTACGCCCAGACCGCACGCGAAGGCGAACGGCGCCTCCGCGACCTGCCCATGGACGTCCGCGAAGCCGTCGCCATGGCCAAGGCCGCAGGGCTCGCACCTGACAGCGTGTGGGACGCCGAGGAGATCAAGGCCGCCTTCCTCGAAGGCCGGGTACAGGTCGGCAACCGTGGCGCCGACGTCACCCTCGACCTGGCGAAGTCCAAGTCGGTGCTGCTTGCCTACGCACCCGAGGAGATCGCCGCCCAGGTTGAGGCCATCTACACCTCCGCCGGCCGCGAGTCCATCACCGCTCTGGAACGGTGGACCGCCTACGGCATGCGCGGACGCAACGGCGACGGCGCCGAACCGGAGACCGTGAGGACCAGCGGCTTCTCCGGCTGGATGATGGTGCACCGAGCCGCCCGGCCCGTGGACGGCGCCCCGTACGGCGACCCCCACTTTCACCTCCACTTCACGCTCGCCAACATGGCCAAGGGGACCGACGGCCAGTGGTCCACCGTGGCGGCCGGAGGCCGTGACCTCAACCGCCACGCGCGCGCCACCCAGTCCCTCATGAATGCCCGCATCCGCCGGGAGCTCACCGACACCTTCGGCATCACCTTCCGCCGCGAAGAGCGCACCGGTGCCTGGGAGATCGGCGCGATCCCCGAAGCCACCGTCCGCCTGTTCAGCAAGCGCGACAGCCAGGTGCGGTCCCTGCTGAGCAAGCTGGGCATCGACTACGACAGCGCCACCACTCGCGAGCGCACCGCCGCCTCCACCGCGTCCAAGGCCGCGAAGAACGGCGAAGCCGCCGGGGTCGAGGACGATGTCCTGCGCGCGTACTGGCAGGCCGAAGGCCGTGCCGCTGGCGACGACCCTGACGCCATCGCGGCCAGCGCCGTGCAGCAGGCCAAGGCAGGCCAGAACCCTGACCTGGACCAGCTGTGCGCCCAGGTCTTCGACCCGAAGACCGGCCTGACCAGCCACTCCAAGGAGTTCACCCACGCCGCCGCCATCGCCGCCGTCCTGGACGCCCTCCCGTACGGCGTCGCCGACGCCGACGAAGCCGAACGGCTCACCAACTCCGTCCTGCGGCACAGCGGGTACGCGGTCAAGCTGAACCCGAAGGGCGCCAGGCACTTCACCCACGCCGACCGCTACACCACAGCCGACGTGGTCGCCGCCGAAACGCTCATCATCTCCGAGGCCACGAACCGCCTCAACGAGCACGCGGCCGTAGTCAGCCACGACACCGTCGCCATGACCCTGTCCGCCGTCGAAGCCCAGCACGGCGGCACCTTCGCGTTCTCGGGCGAGCAGCGCGCGGTCCTCGAACGGCTGCTGACCGCAGGCCACGGAATCGACGCCGTCGTGGGCATCGCCGGATCGGGCAAGACCACGATCATGGACACCGCCCGGCAGGCGTGGGAGGCCAACGGGCTCATCATCGCCGGGGCGAGCACCGCCGCCGTCGCCGCCGCCAACCTCAAAGCAGAGGCGGGCATTGGCTCCCGCACCCTCGCCTCCTGGCTCACCGGCATCCGCAACGGCGGCCCGGGTCTCACTGGCGTGGACGTCTTGGTCGTGGACGAGGCGGCGATGTGCGACGACCGCGACATCGCCGAACTCCTCGCCCACGCCGCCACGACCCGCACGAAGATCATCGGCATCGGCGACCCCAAGCAACTGCACGCACCCGGCATCGGCGGCTCCTTCGCCGCCGTCCACCACATCGTGGGTGGACTCGAACTCACCGAGAACTTCCGGCAGAAGGACGCGATCGAGCGTCGGGCACTGGCACTGTGGCGCGACGACAACCGCATGGAAGCACTCCGCTCCTTCGCCGGGACCGGCCGCGTGCACGCCCTTGCGGACAAGGACGCGACCCTCGCCGCGATGCTCACCATCTGGGCCGACAAGCGCGCCGCGCACACCGACGACCACACCGCCGTGCAGCAGCTCCTCATGCTCGCCTCCACCAACGAGATTGTGGAAGAGCTGAATCTCGGCGCCCGCGCCCTGCGGAAGGCCGCCGGTGCCCTCACCGGCCCGGAACACCTCTTCGCACTGCCAGGCGGCGGCGAACTCGCGCTGTCCATCGGCGACCAGGTGCTCCTGCGAGCCAACGACTACCGGAACAAGCAGAGTCGAGGTGCGAACGAAGACGTCCTGAACGGCTACCGCGGAATCGTGCGGGCCGTGGACGAGGCACGCCGGGTCCTGGTCGAGTGGAGGGAGAAGACCCCCGAGGGCCAGCGCGACGTCGCAGAGTGGGTCGATACCGACTACATCGCACAGGGCGGCCTCGGCCTCGGGTACGCCATCACCGGCCACAAGTCCCAGGGCCTGAGCGTTCAGGAAGCCCTGGTCTACGGCCCCGGCGCGCAGGCCAACGCCCTCTACACGATGCTGAGCCGGGACAAGAAGGAGAGTCACCTCTTTCTCCCGCTGTCCGTCTACGAGACCGACGCGGACCGTGCTCGCGCAGGCGAAGCGCTCACCGACCAGGAGCAGCTTGACCGCGCCGTCGCGGGCCTCATCCGCGAGGTCGAGACCGGCACCGAGGAACGCATGATCCTCACTGAACTCCCGCAGGCTGCCGTCCCCGCCCACGTCCGGGAAATCGTCGCCGACCTGCCGATCCCCCGTGCTCCCGGAAGCGCACACGAGGCGGAGGAAGCGGGCGACATCGAGACTGCGGACACGCCCAAGCCTGAGCACCGACGCACCGCGAGTTCCACTAAGCGTGCGGTGGACCCGGCCGTGACCTCGGACATCCGCCAGTCGCACGCCGTCCGTCCGTTCGCCCATCTGGCCAACTCGGCCTTGCGTGACGCTGTGCGCAAGGCCACCGCAGCCGCACGGGCTACGGGAGCGGCGGCCGATAAGGCAGAGGCCGCAGCGGACCGCGTCGAGCAGAAGGTATCCGCTGGAACCGGTCCGAACGTGCTGGCTCTCAGCCGCCGGCAGCAAGAGATCGCCGAACGCGCCGGAGCGATCCGCGAAGTGCGAACGCTGAACGCTGTGGTCGCCGAGCGCACTGCCCGGCTGCACGGAACACAGGACCGCATCAGCGCGGTCGAACAGCAGTTGGCCGCCACCGGTCGGTTCGGGCGCCTGGTGCTGCGCGGAGACCAGCGGGCCGCCGTCGAGACAGAGCGCGAGGACCTGATCCGTACGTGCCACGACGCTGGGCAGGAGCTGGAGACCGCGAGCAAGCGGCTCCGCGAGGTTGCCCAGCAGGCCGGACCCGCCAGCGAGCACGAAGCCGTGCTCGCCGAGGCCGACATGCCGCAGGAGGAGAAGGCCGCGCTTCTGCGACGTGCCAAGGACAAGGACACCCAAGCGGCCAAGGGCCTCCGAGTCGAGGCGACCAAGGCACGCACTACCGCACGCAAGGCCGACAGCCGGGTGTTCGGGCTCCAGGAAGAACTGACTCGGCGGACCGACCGGAGCCGGCAGAACAACGACACCGAAGAGGCAGCAGTGCCGACTACGCCGAACCCGGAGTCCCCGTACGCCAAGCACGCGAGTGCGGCAGATCCGTACTTGTACGAGGTGCCGGAAACCCCGCTGGCTACACCGCTGCCGTAGGGACGCTGACAGCCGCGTAACGTACGGGCGCACGCGAAGGGGCGGGGAGCAACTCCTTGGCTCCCCGCCCCATCACCTGCACACGATCAAGAAACGCGCCGCGTCACCCGAGGCTCTCGGGCAGCACCGATTCGAAGTTGTCCAGGTGCAGCTCGTACTCGCACATCTGCAACATCATGTCGCGAGCGACCCCCACGGCGGGCTTGCCGTCCAGGTCGGCGTACGCCCAGCCGATGAACTGGTTCGACAGCGGGGAACCCGGCAGCGTCCGCAGCCCATCGGTGCCAACCATGGTCGTCAGCGGCTTGCGGCTCTCCAGCCAGACCCCGAACTGGGCCGCAGGGGGAGCGAAGGTGCCCAGTCCAAGATCCTTCGTCAGGAACTCGGCGAAGGCTGCCGGGACCGCCAGGCCAAGGTTAATGCGTCGGTACCACTCCACGAGACCCGAGGCCGGAGGTACCTGTCCGTCGGCCGTCCGCGGCTCGACATAGAGGAGCAAGGCTGCCGTCCGCGCGGGCCGGCCGAGACTCCCGCCGGTAGGCGGCAGGAAGAGCGCAGAGGCAACCGGCGTACCTTCCATCGGATCGTCACCAGCCGTCAGAGCGGCCTCAAGGGCCAGCAGCCCCCGCCCCGCCAGATTCGTCCAGGCCGCATCAGCTGGCACATGAGTCAACGATCCGACGACCTCGCGCACGGCAGCTGAGTCGAGAAACGCCGCCAACTTCGCACGCAGCTCGGTGCCACTGACCGCCTGGTCCATCTCCTCGCAGCCGACGAGCATGCCGACCTTGACCACCGGCGGCGCATCCTCCCACTGACGGCCGCCATAGCCGGGGTGGGACATCATGCTGTGGCTCATGTTCATGACCCCACCGACCTCCGCACCGTTCGTGGTGTGGTGCCAGTGGTCGGTCACCGCCGGTACCAGCCCCAGGGCGGACGCGGGCTCAGGCTCGATCGCGTTCTCCTGCTCCGGTTCCTCGGGCAGCTTGCTCAGATCGAGGCAGTACGGCTCGGTCCCGTCGGTACCGATCTGGAACTGGTAGTCGACGTTGCCCTCCGGCTCGTCCCTGATCACTCGCAGCGTGAGGATGATGTGCTGACTCTTGAGCTCGGCCCAGGCCCTGACAGCCTGATAGCGGAAGGTCACCGCCTTCGGGAGCGACGGGAAGACCCAATGATCGCCGCGCAGCCACTTGGTCCCCTCAAGATCCTCCCGGAGCGCGGGGAAGTCGAATCCGGCGAGGTCGAGCAACGGCCTGTCGAACTTCGGGACAGCCTTGGCGTCGACCGACCCGTCCTCCAGCCAGGGCACAGGCCAACTTCGAGGGCCGACCCAACCGCCATCCTGGTCATGGGCGTCGATGACCTTCACCCGGAAGCGCCCGAGGTCACCCCGGTTCAGAACACCGAGCCGGAGGCGATTCGTGGCCGTGTCGAACTCCGGCGAGAGCCGGACCACAACCGGCGCCGCAGGCACGTCGGCAGCATCACGGCCTCGACCGGCCGTTGACGACTCGACGTGGACAGTCGGACGCTCCCGAGCCGGCCACCACTTCAACACGGTGGCGAAGCCCAGGTACAAAGTGATCACCCCGAGCCCGGCACAGAGGTACGTAGGCCACCACGGGAAGGTCGAGTGGTCCGCGGCCGCCATCGGCCAGACGATCGCGAGAACCGTAAAGGAGACGACTGCTGCGCCTACCCAGGCGGCCGAAAAGCCGCCCCTATCTTCAATTGCCACCCGCTAATCCTATCGGCGAGCGCCTGGCGTACGGCAGAACTCTGCAACCCGGCGGCCATCTTGAGCCCACCGGCGTCGACCTGCTCGCTGCCACAGTGCGCGAGCTGATAGAGGAGACCGGGCTTGACCCTGCCGGTGTGCTTCCCGCGTCGCAGACGCCGGTCTACATCGAGTATGGCCAGGTTCCCGGCTCGGCCGAAGAAGGACGAGCCGGCTCACCACCACCTCGACCTCGGATTCGCATTCAGGACCGGCTCACGCGAACGTGGACGTGGGTCGCCTCCAGGAGTCTGAGGTGACGGGCGCGGCCTGGTACCCGCTCGGCACGGCCGAGCGTCTTGTCGGGCACCGCATTGGCCGGGCGGTCAGCACGCTGGCTCGGCTCGGCTGAACTGCTGCCGTGGCTTCGCTGGTGGCGGGTCGGCCTACGAGATCAGGCGGATGATGATCGCAGTGGCGTCGTCGTGCGGCTTTCCCCGCTCCGGGGACCGGACCGCTTCCTCTTCGCGGGTCAGGCGGATGACCTCCCGGGGACCGAGGTTGAGCAGCGCGTCCATGAGTTCTTCCCAGGTCCAGCCGTAGTGGTCGGCCAGGCGGGAGGCGCCATCGGTGAGCACTGCAACGGCGGCGACGGAGTCCCGCGGCAGGGTGCGGGTGACGGCCCGGTCGGCGGCAGCCGGGTCGGTGGAGGCGACCCAGAATCCGGGGTCGCGGTTCCGCAGGGCGCTGAGGTGGTCGGGCGTGTAGCCAGGCAGGTGGCGGGTGCGGGTATCGGTGACCACCTGAACCTCGCCCGCGCTCGTGAGCACGAGGATTGGGGAGTCGCAGAGCACCATCAGCTCCACCTCATCCTCGGTGATCCGGGCAGCGGCCACGGTGGACGACGGGCTGTCGGGGCAGGTCATGTCGCAGGTCCGGCCGTGGAACGCGGCGAGGTCGGCGATGGCGGCCCGCAGCACCTCCGGCAGCGGCACGGCGGTGGTGGCCAGCCGGGTGCCGAGCCCGGCGGCGAGCTTGCGCACGTACCAGGCGACGGTATGGGTGCAGCCGGTAGGCAGACCATTCGCGGTAGCGCCGTCCAGAGCAACCGCCCAGGTGTTCCCGGTGAGGGCGTAGTCGTCGCCGTCGCCGTCTGTCCCCGGCGTCGGGACACTGGCGCATGTGATCTCCATAGGCGGAACTCCTTCGATTCGATGCCTGGGGCGCCCTTGGCCACCGGCATGACGGCGCGTTGGTGCGTGGTGGGGCAGGCGTGACTTGTAGAGTGCGAACCGCCTTGTAAGCCATGCATCTTGTGGGAGTCGACTGTGTTAGCGCTGGTAGCTCGCGTTCGATTGATCGGTCACCGGGAGCCTTGCTCTCGGGGTGGCGTGGAGGTGCGCCGTGGCGATCAGTGACGCGGTCATCGCGGGCACCCTTGCCGCCTACCTTGAGCGCTTCCCGGACGAGGTCGAGCAGCTGTCCGAACCTCTGCGGCTTCTGAGTGAAGGACGGGACTTCGCGTCGCGGCGGAGCTTCCCCATGCACGTGACCGTTGGCGCGCTCCTCGTCAGGGACGACGCTGAGGTTCTGCTTATCGAGCATCTGGCGTACGGCATCACCCTTCAGCCTGGCGGCCACCTTGAGCTCACGGACCTCGATCTTCTGGATGCCGCAGTTCGCGAGCTGACGGAGGAGACCGGGCTTGATCCTGCTGACGTGGTCCCGGTGTCGGTGACGCCGGTCTACATCGAGTACGGCGAGGTTCCGGCTCGGCCGGAGAAGGATGAGCCAGCTCACCATCACCTCGACCTCGGATTCGCGTTCAGGACTGCTCACGCGAACGTGGACGTTGGTGCCCTCCAGGAGTCCGAGGTGACGGGCGCGGCCTGGTACCCGCTCGCCACGGCCGAGCGTCTGGTCGGGTGGCGCATCGGCCGGGCGGTCAGTGCGCCAGCTCGGCTCGGCTGATCGCTCCGTGGTCGGCCCGCCAGATGGCTGGCCGACCACGGGTTCAGTCGGCGAACGACAGTTGACCTGATGAGTCGGCCGTGCGCTCAGTCGAAGGACGGCTTACGGTCCCGGCTCCGCTTGACCTCGAAGAAGCCGTCCGTCTCAGCGACGGCGACCATGCCGTCCCAGAGCCGCGCGGCGGCCTCACCGCGAGGAGCCGGCGTGACGACGGGGCCGAACAGAGCCGTGCCGCGGATGCGCAGTACGGGCGTCCCGACATCAAGACCAACCTCGTCGAACGCCTCGTGGTGCGAGTCCTTGATGATCTGATCGAACTCCCTGCTGGTGGCCGCCGCCGCAAGCGACTCAGGAAGACCAACCTCCGCCAGGGCCTCGGTGAGGACGGTCGGATCGTCGCGGCGCCTTTGGTTGTGCAGCCGCGTGCCGATGGCCGTGTACAGGGCTCCGAGTACGGCGGGGCTGTCGTGCTCGGCGGCTGCGGCGCAGACCCGCACCGGGCCCCACGCCCTCGTCATCAGCTCCCGGTATTCGTCGCTCAGTCCCTTGCCCTCGCGCTGGACGAGGTTCAGGTAGGACAGCGACATGATTCGCCAGTCGGCCCGCACGGGCCGCAGCTGCTCAACCTCCAGCAGCCAGCGCGAGGTGATCCACGCCCACGGGCACAGCGGGTCGAACCAGAAGGGGACCAACTCGCGGTCCGGTTGTGCGTCGGGCATCAGATCCGCACCTTCTTCCTTCTCTCGGAGTTGTCGGGCGGCGTCTTCGACTCCGGGTGTCACAGGTCGAAGAGCCCGCCTTGAACGGGCAGGTTGCACTTGGCCCTGCGCCCCGCGGTCTTCACGAGGGCAGCGAGATCGTCAAGTTCTCCGCTCTCGTGCGCGAGGGTGATCAGCTGCTGGAATAGCTGTGCGGTGACGTCGACGTCGGCGAAGGCTCTGTGGCGGTCCGCCGGCTGCGGGATGGCGAAGTGCGCGAGCAGGGTGTCCAGCTTGTAGTTCACCAGCCCCGGGACTAGGTGCTTGGCCAGCGGGATCGTGTCGAGCAAGTCGAGGTGGGCCAGCGCGGGGCAGTGCTCGCGCTGGGTGTAGATCACGTTGGCCTCAGTGGCAGCGTGCTGGGCCACCAGAAGGTACGGGGCACCGGGGGTGAACCGCTTGTCCAACGCGCCCAGAGCCTCAGCGGGAGTGGGAGCCTGCCGCAGCTGTTCTGCCGTCAGTCCGGTCTGCGCGGTGTCAGCCGGCGTCACCGGAGCGAAGGAGGGCGGCCGGATCAGGGACGCGCTTGTTCCCCTCTGCGCCCAACCATTCTCCCCGTGCCGCAGGGCGCGAGCGGCTACTTCGATCGGCTGGGGCGGGTGGCCTGTCGGCGTCGTTGTCTCGAAGTCGATGACCACGAAGGTCATCGCCTGGAAGGCGGGGTCCTTGGTCAGGCTTCCCATGTCTCCACCGTTCTTGCGGGGCCTGTACCGATGCAATCCGGTACCCGGCATGCCCGCACGAGCATGCCGGAGAACCAGACTGCCTGATGCATCGTCACGGAAGGATGACCTCGGTGACGGCGCGGGTGGCTGCCTCCAAGCCCGATGCGTTCCACCGCTGCTCGCCCGTCCACGCCTCGCTCAGGGACTGGTACAGGTCCGTCATCACCGGCACGAACGCGGGCGGGAGCGGCGTCGGGTTCGGCCACTCGCTCCTCGGCACGCCCTCAGCGATCAGCTTGCTGACCGGGATCTCGTGCCCCGATCGGACGTACCAGTCCCGCAGGATCTGCTTGCCGCAGTGCACACCGTTGAACATCAGACGGCTCTCGTCCGGCGTGCCGGGGCTGTCGGCGAGCACCAGCTCATGGTCAGCCGTCAGCAGGTACTCGAACTTGCCGTCGCAGTGGCTCAGCCCGATCTTGGCCGCGTGCCCGGTCAGCACCTCGTTGGCCTTGAGGGTGGTCGCGCGCATGGCTTCGAAGTGCACGTCGTCCAAGCCGGCGAGGCGCTGTGCCTCGCCGGGGGCGATGAACCGGTTGACGTCGTCACGGGTGGTCGCGTACTCGATGAGCGGTCGTTCCAGCTTCTCGCCGATCGAGGGCACCGTGCTCAGTCCGACATCGGCAGGGGACAGGTCACCGGCGGCCAGCCGCCGGTGGACGGAGCTTCCCGGCGGCAGCTCGTTGCGGAAGAGGATCTGGAGCGGGATCAGGTAGTTGCCCTGCTCCGGGGTGAGGGGGCGGGCGGTGAGGTCAGGGAGGCGGGTCAGGGTGAACTCGATCTGGTTCGGGGCGATGAAGCGGCGGAAGTGGGTCCGCACACCGGCCTCTTCCAGCATCGTGAAGTTGGCGACGGCCATCCGGCAGACCGCCTCGCCCTTGCCGGGGATCGGGTCCGGCATCCGGCCGTAGTGGAAGACGGTGTAGTTGTCCGTGTACTCGAAGATGCCGACGCCTTCCCTGGTACTGGTGGGAGGCGAGACGACTCGCAGGTTCTTGGTCGAGTGGAGGACGGGCATCATGCTCCTCGGGTTCGACGGCACTGTGCCGTCACCGGAAGGGATCTGCTGACGGGGGAGGGGCGATGGCGGGAAGTGCCGCAGTGCCGCGGTTCTCGGCCGGGGCGAGGTGCCCGCCGATCACCGTGAACACCCGCATGCCAGCCGCGCGGGCGGAGGCGATGCCGTCCGGAGCGTCGTCTACCGCGAGGCAGTTGCCCGCCGAGACCCGCAGCCGACGGGCAGCCGAGAGGAACAGGTCCGGGGCCGGCTTGCCGTGCATGGCGTCTTCGCGTGCGACGACAGCCGCGAACTCTTGCGCCAGGCCCAGGACGGCGAGACCCGGTTCGACGAGTAGCCGGCTCGCGCCGGATGCCACAGCGCAGGGCAACCCGGCCCGACGGGCAGCACCCAGGAGGGTGACGACGCACGGGATCGGGGTGATCGTGTGCAGCACGGCCAGCAGGTGGGCACGGCTGTTCGCGATGATCTCGTTGTGGGGCAGGGCAGGGCCGCCGGGCAGGGCCGCCAAGAGCTCTCGGATGGACAGCCCGACGTGCTGGCGGTACCAGTCGTGATCCAGGTCGACGCCGTACGGCCGAAGTGCCGTACGCAGGGCCTCCTCATGCCCTCCGGTCGTATCGGCGAGGGTTCCGTCGAAGTCGAGGACCAGCGCCTCGACGTCGCTGGGGATCGCCGGAACACAACCCTGCGGGCAGGGCTGCCCGGTGGAGAACGGGTGCCGCAGCTCCGCACTCATGCCGACTGCAACTCGGAGAGCCGGCCGCAGCA
Source organism: Streptomyces sp. CBMA123 (assembly GCF_014596465.1). Classification (GTDB taxonomy): domain Bacteria; phylum Actinomycetota; class Actinomycetes; order Streptomycetales; family Streptomycetaceae; genus Kitasatospora. The sequence continues at coordinate 45,204 of NZ_MECK01000035.1, forward strand.
GATGCACGCCGCGCCCGGGCCCTGCCACGGCTCCACCACGCACCCCAGGTCACGGCCGGCATCGGCGACCCAGGCCCGGATCTGCTCGGCCGCCTCGTACTCGTTGACATGTCGCCGGTCCACCACCCGGTAGCGGACCTGATCGGTGGCGGCCAGCCGCTCGAAGAGCGTGCAGGCGTCTGCCATGAACGTGGCCTGCTCGGCGGTGAAGACGCACTGGTCCCGCTGCTGTGCGCGTTCCAGGGCCTTCGAGGCGTCGTCGGTGACCAGGATGGTGAGGTCCGGCAGGGGGCGGAAGGAGGAAGCGAGGCCCAGCAGGGCAACCGCCGTTCGAAGGGCCTCGTCCTGGTCGTTCGGGTGCAGGAGCAGAGCTTGGCACACGGCGGTGGTGTCCACGCTGCGACCCTCAACGACGGGACGACCGCCGGACAGTTCGGGCAGGACGGTGTCCAGGTCGTGCCGCTTGATGGCCATGAGAATCAGCGCCTCGGCCATGGGGGTGCCGCCGCGCAGGAACGGGTCGCCCGCGCTGGCCTCGCGCAGCGCGCGCAACAGGGCTTCCCCCAGGCCAGGGCGCCCATTGACCCGCTGGGAGAACTCGTCCAGCATCAGCGGCTTGAGGTCGAGCCCTTCGACGGCCCGGTTGGTGAGGTACGTCTTGCCGACACCGTTCAGCCCCTCGGCGGAGATCAGCGGGCCGCGGGTGCAGGCGGAGAGCTTCGGTGTGATCGTCATGCGGCGGCATCCGTTCGGCGACGAAGGCAGGAAGGTGCCGGAAGCGTTGTTCCGGTCGGTGCGGGCCCGGGGGCGTCGGTCAGGTGCGCCATGCAGCGGCCTCCCGGGCTATGACGGCTGCGTACTGGTCGAGGACCGCTTCGTCGTCGCGTTCGGTGAGGACGAGAGCGAGAGTGTGGTCCAGGATCTCGGCCGCGCCATGGCAGGGCTTCCGGTCCACCCCGGCGAACATGGGCCGGGTGTCGCACGGCACGAGCCGGAACGTGCCGGTGGAGTTCGGTACTTCCTGCTGGGCCAGGTGCTCGGCGAACCCTCGGGGGTTCGCCAGCCCGATGTGGAAGAGCGGGGCGTAGGCGTTCCAGGTCTCGTCGGTGGCGGGCAGGAGCGGCGTGAGGCCCCGGGCGCTGTCCAAGGCACGGACGAGGTACGCGGTCTGTGCGCGGCGGTAGTCCAGCAGCGCCGGGAACCGGAACAGGTTGGCGTGGGCGAGCGCGGCGAGCGGTTCGGCCAAGCGCCCGTTGAGAGCAATCCGTTCCTGGGGGCGGCTGCCGAGCGGGGGCGTCAGCCAGTGACCGCGGAAGGCTCTGGTGTGCGCGGCGAGAGCACCGTCGTCGGTCAGGACGAAGCCGCCCTCCCCGCTCCAGAGGACCTTGCCGTCCTTCAGACTGAAACATCCGGCCGCGCCGACTGTCCCGGCCATGGCACCAGCACGCGATGTGCCCGCAGCCTGGGCAGCATCCTCAACAACGACGATCCCGTGCTCGGCGGCGAACGCGAGCAGGTCGGCCGGGGCGCCCATCCTGCCCCAAAGGTGTACCGGAACGATCGCCTTGGTACGGGCCGTGACCTTGGTGGCGGCATCGGCGAAGTCCAGATCGAGTGTCGAGGGGTCACTGTCGACGAACACCGGCTTGGCGCCGAGCAGTACAACCGGCGCGGCCGTCATGACCACGGTCAGCGCTGGAACCAGCACCTCGTCACCCGGCCCGACTCCGACCGCGGACAGCGCGGCATGTAGGGCCGTCGTGCCGGACGACACCGCCACCGCGTGCTCGCTGGAGAACGTGTCCGCGAGGTCGTGTTCCAACCCGCTGGTGAACTCGGCACCGGCGGGGTTGGGCATGCTGGCCAGCGCGGACAGCATTCCTTCGCCGAGGTCCTGCACCGAGGGCAGCGGTGGGAGCCCGATCATGTCGCCTCCCGAGCAAGGAGACGGGGCATGCCCAGCACGAGCGGCCCCATGTTCACGCAGTCCCGGGAGAAGTGTGAGCAGTCCGTGCACGCTGGGCGGTCGGCGAACAGGGCCCGCGCGTCGGCCCCGACGATCGTGCGGTGCTCCTGGGGCGGTGTGGCGGCGATCCGCCGATCGGACGGGCAGTCCCACACCGAGCCGTCGGGCTGGACGAAGAAGAGCTGGGCTCCGCCGTAGCAGTCTTCGACCCGACCGCTGTCCTGGGTGGAGATCGAGGCAATGAACTGCCTCGTGTAGGCAGGGTCGGGGATGGTGAGCCCGCCGGGGTCCTGCTGGAGGCGGCGCAGTTCGTCCTCGACGGCGGGCACGTCGCCGGGGGTGTGGCAGCGCTCGGCGAAGAGCTTGTGATCGGGCGGGAGAGAGATGGGCTGCGGGACGTAGTAGTCGACGCCGATCTCCCGCGCGAGTCGGGCCACGTCAGTGATCTCCTGGGGCCGGTCCCGGATGACCACGGTGTAGATGCCGACCCGGGGGCCCGGCCCGGAGCCTCGCTCGCCCAGCAGGGTACGGATGCCGTCCAGGACTTCCCGGTGGCCGACCCGTCCGGACCGGGACGGCCGCAGCCGGTCGTTGGTGGCCGCGTCCGCGCTGTCGAGGGACACCGACACCCCGTCAACGCCGTGCTCCACGAGCCGCCGGGCGATGCCGGGCCGGGTGAGCGGCACGCCGTTGGTCGCGATGACGACCTCGCATCCGGCGTCCTTGATCGTCTTGATCAGGCTGAGGGTGGGTAGCCAATCCAGCGGCTCACCGCCGGCGAGGACGACCCGCTCAACCGGCGAGCCGGCCAGGGTCTGCGCGAACGCCTCCATGACGGTGCGGTCGAGGTCGCGGAGGGGGATGTGGGAGAGCAATCCCGGACCCTCCGGAGGCGCCTCCTTGTGCACCTCCAGCTCTCCGAAGTAGCAGTGCGGGCAAGCGAACGAGCAGGGTGAGCGCAGGGCCCACAAGAGGGTGACGTCACGAGGCACGGTCGACCTCCCGGTGCGCGACGATGACGCGGACGGCGTCTTCGACGGCCTTGCCGGTCTCCACCCGGCCGTAGCCGGTCACGTCGATCACGGTGAACCGGTCCGGCTCGGCAGCCGCCAGCTCCTGGTACAGCTGCTCGGTCTGCTCGATCACCTCCAGGGCGCTTGCCGGGAGTTCACGACCGATCCGCTCGGCGAACCGGGCCGTGCACACCTTGAGGTCGCCGGTCAGCAGGAGGGTGGCGTCCGGCATCGACCGCCACCGGCGGGTGGTGGCCAGGATCTGGTCAGCGACCGCCCGGGCCGGCGTCGCCCGGTGCTCTGCGTGCAGGATCGCTCCCTGACACACGGCCACGCTGTCCACGCCGCGGTCTTCGAGGATTACGTCGACACCGTCCAGCAGCGTGGGCGTAAGGCGTTCGACCTCGCGGAACTTGAGCGCCAGCAGCGCCAGCGTCTCCACCACCGGGTGCCCGGTCCGCAGGCAGACATCTCCTTCCGCGGAGAGCGCGGCGATCACCTGGCCGGGCAGGGTGTCGGCGGCCTGGTCGGTCAGCTCGTCCAGTCGCAGGCACCGCGAGCCGAGCGCGGCAGCCGCTGCACGAACCGCAGTGGTCTTCCCGACACCGTTGATGCCCTCCACGCTCACCCACAGCGGCCGGTCGAGTAACACGCCACCGCGGCGGGGCCGGGGAACCGGGATCACGGTCATGCCGGCCTCCGGCACACGAACAGCAGCTCGGTCGCCCGGTCCGGCACGGCGACGGACGACACGGTGTCCAGCAGCGCCTTCGGCACCCGGGCGGCCAGGTCGCGGTACCAGTCGACGGCGGCGGACCCGTACCGCACCGCCAACTCGGCGACCACATCGTCCGGTTCGGGCGGCAGCACCCCCATCACGTCGTCCACGACCAGGCCCGCGGCCTCGACGGCCTTGACGACCTCCTCGCGCGACCACTCGTACACGTGGACCCGGTACTGCAACGGGCGGGGCGGCGGTCCGAACGCCTGCGGCGTGGACAGGTAGAGCACTCCACCCGGGGCGAGCGCGTTCCCCGTTTCGAGCAGGCTCTTCACACCGAGTTCGTAGGGCAGGTGCTCCAGGGCCGAGGTGTACACCGCGACGTCGAACTTCGGAAGCTCGGGCCAGTGGGCGGAGACGTCGTGTTGGACGAACTCGACCGGGAAGAGGTTGCCGTACTCCCCCCGCAGCGCGGTCAACCGCGTGCGGGCCTCGGTGAGGTTGTCCGGGCTGATGTCGAGACCGACGTAGCGGGCGATCTTCGGCGCGTACCGGTGCAGCAGCGGCAGGGCCAGGCCACGGCCGCAGCACACGTCGAGCACGTTCGCGCCCTCCCCGCACCGTTCGGCGACCATGAGGTGCTGCATCAGGTTCATCAGGCCGGACGGCTTCGCCTCGCCGACCGCGAGGGCGGTATAGAAGTCGTCCATCTGGTTCGTGCTGTACGGGCCGATCATCGGCGTACCCGGCCGAGTGCGGTACTGCTCGTCCAGTTCAGCGCTCATGCTGTTGTCCCTCCCAGGGGAAGACGATCCAGGTGTGGTTCAGCGATGCGATGTAGTCGATGACGTTCTCGGGTTCCGCCTCGCGCGCCCAGTTGGCCCGGTTGACGGTGAGGACCGCGGTGCGCACCCGGGAGGCCCCGAGGTCGCGGAGCAGATCCACCGTGTGGGCGAGCGTCGCGCCGCTGCCGGCGATGTCGTCGACCAACAGCACGTCCAGGCCCGTCATGTCGCCGAGCGAACCGGGGTTGCGAGTGGTCGGCAGCGTGGTCTTGGCGGCGTTGATGCCGTCGCTGGTGGTGCGGGTGACCTCGATGCACCGCACGTCGCGGACCCCGAGCCGGTGGGCGAGCCACACCGTCGGGATCATGCCGCCCCGCACGATGCCCACCAGAACCTGCGGTACCTCCACGGCCTCCACCTGCTCAGCGAGGGTCCGGGTGGCGGTGTCGATGTCCTCCCAGGTCATGTACAGCGGCCCGGAGCCAGGAGCGTCCTGCGCCGACGGTGTCGATGACGTGGCCATGGGCTTCACCTCCTTCTCGGTCTACTTGCCGAACGGGGATCAGGCTGTGTGCTGCTGGACGGCGGCGAGGGTGAGGAACTGCTGGGTGAGCACCGGGTCGCTGGCGAACCGGCCACCGGTGTGGACCGTGGTGGTCCGGGCTTCCTCCATCCGCACGCCTCGCATGCTCATGCAGAGGTGCAACCCGCGCACGGCGACCGCGACGTCCTCACGTCCGATCAAGCCGGTGAGGTGCTCGGCGAACTGCTGCGTGAAGCGCTCCTGGACCTGGAGCCGGCCCGCGAAGTGCTGGGCGATCCGCCCGAACTTCGACAGACCCACCACCTCCCCGTCCGGCACATACCCGGCAGTGACTTGGAGGTTCATGGGCAGCATGTGGTGCTCGCACAGCGACCACACGCTCATGCCGCCGACGATGACCAGCTGACCGCTCAGCTGGGACTCGGGGAAACACGTGGCTACCGCGCTCTTGTCCGGCGACAGGAAGGCTTGCCACCAGGCGGCGACACGGTTCGGCGTGTCGGTCAGGCCGGCGCGGGTGGGGTCCTCGCCCAGCTCGATCAGGAGCTGGGTGACCAGGGCGGCGACCCGGCCGCTGTCGATGCTCTGCGTGGGTAACCCGGTGTTCAGCGCCTGCGCGGTGTCGGCGGTGGTGGTCGTCATGGGCCTCTCTCGTCTCAGGTCGGGTTGCGGGCGGTCATCGGCCACGGGTGTCCGCGAAGGCCAGCACGTGGAGCCGGGTGGTGAAGTACCAGTGGTGGGCCGCGACGGCGTCGGCGAGAACCCGGGTCTTCTCGGTGATCGCATCGGCGGTGGTGCCCTCCGGCATCACCCACACCGGCGCGAGCCGGTGGGTGTCGGCCAGCTCGGCGATCCGCTCCAGGTCAGGGACCGAGGACGCGACGAACTTGAACGCCGCGCGCTCAGACGCTACGAACGCCTCTAGGGCGGAGGGCACGATGCTCTTGGCCTCATCGACACCGAAGGAGGAGAGCTTGGGGGAAACGTTGAACCGGACTCCGTCGACCAGGAGTTCGGGGACCGGCGCGAGGGTGCCGTTCGTCTCGAACTCCACCCGCTTCCCGGCGGCCAGCAGCTCACGAACGAGAGGCACCAGGCGTTCCTGCTGGATCAGCGGCTCACCGCCGGTGATCACGACCAGCTCGACCGGCGAGGACGCGGCCCACGCCGCGAGGTCCGCCACCGTCTGTTTCCTCGACTCCTTGCGCGGGTCGAAGCGGGCCCAGTCCCAGGTGTACTTGGTGTCGCACAGCTTGCAGGTCAGGTTGCAGCGGGACAGGCGGATGAACAGCGCGGGGTGGCCGCAGCTCGGGCCCTCGCCCTGGAAGGTCGGCACCTCGACGCCGAAGCACTCAGCCACGATCAGACTGAACGCGACGAGGCTCGTAGCCGACCCATGGGCCATCGGCTGGGGTAAGGTCACTTCCCCTCCACCTCGAAGCGGGCCCAACTGCTGGGGGTCTCGCTGACGGCGACCGCGACCAGGCGGCCGGGGATCTTCGGCTGGAGGTTCTGCATGAACCAGCCGGCCAGGAACTGGGCCAGGCGCTCCGAGGTCGGCTCGAAGGGCAGGACCTCGTGCAGGTTGCGGTGGTCCAGTTCGGCATCGAGGAACGCCTTGAACGGGCCCAGCGCACCGAAGTCCGTGACGAAGCCGGGCTCCTCCAAGTCGGGGGCGGTGAGGACAACCTCGACCTCGTAGCTGTGGCCGTGCTGTCGGGAGCACTTGTGCTCGGGCGGGAGGCCGGGAAGCCGGTGCCCGGCTTCGAAGCGGAACCTCTTGCCGATGGTAAAGGTCCCGGTCGGCATCGCAACGGAGCTCAAGTCCATGTTGTTCCTCACTGGGTCAGGCCGAGGCGACCCCTCGGTCATCGGGTGACTTCTCTCCTCGGATGGCCCGGCGGGGCTCGCCATCTCGCGGGGCTCAGCATCAGGTCAGGCCGCAGTGGGAGCGTGAACCGCTCTCTAGCGCTGCCTAGTTCGAGCCGCTGCATCAGAAGGCGACATGCCCAGCGTGGGCGGTCCTCAATGCTGAGATCAGAGCCGCAGCTCCGAGCGGAATACGGCCGGCGCGTCCTCGGTCGACTCCAGCAGCGTCACGAGGGCCATCTGCGCAACCGCGACCAGCGATGCCTGGAACTCCCTGGTGGCGTGGCTCGTGCGCCCCACGCGCATCTTGCGGAGTTTCAGCATGTGGAGCGCCGCGTTGCCCATGTCCTCCTGGAGGTAGAGCAACAGGAGGTTGATGAAGTCCGGCGCGCCGTTCGAGTACGCCTTCAACTTCGCGTGTTCGTCGCGGATGTGGGACCAGAGCTGATCAACGGTCAACTCAACGTCTGTGCCGGGACAGACGGGTTCCTCGCCCCCCGCTTCGTGCAGAGTCTCTTCCTGTCCGGTGCTCATCGAACCCCCTCCATGATGCGCTGCTCGCCGGACGGCAGGATGGCCGGGCTGGCAGGGAGCCCCCAGCCGGGCTTCTCCACGTCGCGCATGATCTTTAAGGCGGCCATTCCCTGGGTGATGGGATGGCCATCGACGGTGATCTCCGCGCCGATCTGCTCGCCGAGACGGAGCATCAGGCGCTTGAGGTGCTGCGGGTCCATGAGGCCGAGCAGGCGTGTCGCCGTGTCCAACGCCTCCTCCGGCGAGGGCTTGACGTCGCCGATCGCGATCGAGACGCAGACCACCTTCCCGCCGGGGACGGGAGAGACCTCGAACGACTCGGACAGCTCCTTCGCAAGCCCGATTCCGCGGCCCCCCTCGTCCTCCGGGCCGGCCTCCCGGGGTTCAGGAAGCACGGTGCTCGTGTCCGCGACCTCGATGCGGAGCAGGCCCCACGCGGGCGTGAACAGGGTTACGCGTACGGGGCGCTTGGTGTGCTGGACGCCGTTGGTGACGAGTTCACTGACGACGAGTTCGGCGGCGTCTGTCTCCACCTCGAAGCACTGGTAGGCGGTCTTGACGAACTGGCGAGCCTCGCGGACGGACTGGTCTAACGCTGGGAACTGGCTAGTCGCGAACACGTGAGGGTGTTTGTCTTCCAAGGCCATCACGACTGCCTCCAACGCGAGGGGGTGCAGCTGTCGAGGGCACGACATGATCACCAACGGTGGGGCGATGACCGCGCTGCGTGGCGATACCGAGTGTGGACCCGGTCACATGGCGTGCGCAACCCCAATGGGCGACCCAATGGGTCTATCTTCGAATCTTGCAACGCGTCCGTCGGCGCAGGAGACTGACGGACAGCCAGGAAGGAGGAACCGTGCCACCACACTTCTCACCGATCGCCGCCGGGGCCCTGGGCGTTGAGCTGGGAGCCCTCCGCGGCAACCTCCTGCTGCGAGAGGTAGCCAAGGCGACCGGGATCGACGTCAGCGACCTCAGCAAGTACGAGAACGGCAGCAAGCTCATCCCAGAGCGATCCCTCGAACGCCTACTCGACTTCCATGATGTTCAGGGGACGCGCCGGCAGGCCCTGCTGAACCTCCGAGAGGACGCAACCAAGGTCCACTGGTGGGCGGCCTTCCGCGAGATCCTTGACCATCAGATGATCGGGGAGATTGAGGTCGAGGCCAAGGCGGCTCTCCTGGAAGAGATCGTCGATGACTGCTTCGGCTACCTCCTCCAGCATCCGACCGCTCGCGCGGAGAACGCCCAGTACTACTGGAAGCAGTCGAGTCCAGACGAGGCGGAGCTGTGGTTGGAGGTCCATCGCCGCAGGCAGCGGCGATTGTTCGACAGCCCGCCCCTGCACGTCCATACGCTCGTCCATGAGCTGGCGTTTGAACGCTCGACCGACCCGCACGTGATGATTCCTCAGCTGACGCTTCTCAGGGATCTGACAGCCCAAGGCCACGTTGTCCTGCACGTCATCCCCAAGACCGCGGGGGCGGCCGGCAGGGTATTCTTCCGAGTCAAGCGGTACAGCTACGACGAGGAAGATTCACCAACGTATGTGTTCTCCGAGGCACTTACCGCTGGGACCGTGCAAGAGTCGGAGCGCGAGGAGCTTCGCTTCAAGCGAGCTTGGGCCCGACTGTCCGCGCTCGCTCTCTCGCCCGAAGAGTCCACAGATCTCCTGCACCGACGTCTGAAAGACTGGCTGTGACGATGCCCCACGACCCCTACGCCCACGACGGAGCCGAGAGCATCACGGCCCGGGTGAAGTCGTTCGCCTCCAACGGAAACACCGGCTGCTTGACGATCAAGCGATTCGGTGACGGCTGTGTGGAACTTGGCGACGACAAGCCCGGACATGAGAACGACCAGATCCGCCTGAGCCCGGAGACATGGTCGGCTGTCCACCGCGCCTTCGAGACGAAGGAGCCGCCGTTCGCCGAGTTCTACGACGCCGGTACTACCGCGGGCGCCGCGCTCGGCCTGACGATCGAGCGGCTTCCGGACGGCGGAGTGGAACTCGGGGACAGCACTGAAGGGCACCCGGAAGACAAGATCGTCCTCAACCAGGAGGAGTGGTCTGCGGTGCACCGTGCCTGGGAGAACGGCCAGCCGGAGTTCGCCGAGTCCTACGACGCCGAGCACGTCGAAGGGGTGGCGGCTCTCTAAGCCCCTCGCGCTGTCATGGAACGCGGCGCCGCCCCGACACTTCGGTGTGGGGCGGCGTCATTTTGAGGGCGGCGAGACAGCACAGATCTGCTGCCGCGAGCTGTGCGGCCCTACAGCGGCAGTGCAGACGGAGATTCGGGTGAGGGGTCGACAGCTGCCCCGCCACCCGCGGAATACCGGGGCTTCGCCGTGTCCGTTGGCGGTGTATATGGTGCCGTATCTGGCCGCGGTCCGGGGGTTTGCTGCACTACAGCTTTCGTGAGCACCTGCTCGGCGCGGTCCAGGGGCAGCCGCATCACACCGAATCGCCCCACCGCGTATCCCGTCAGGTACCCGTGCAGGTGCAGCTGCTCGACTGCCTGAACTCCGGCGTCCACGTCCGGTGCATCTGTCGGAGGCACCAGGGCATGCAGCTCCTCCTGCCATTCCCAGCCGAGATCGCGGAGCACGGTGCGGGCTTCCTCCTGCTCCCAGCCGCTTCGCGCGAGCAGGCCATGCTCAGGATCGGTGTCGAAGACGATGTGAGGGTTCGAGATCATCGCGGGGAAGCTCCGGAGGTGTCATCGGGCCAGGCGGCGAGCTGGAATCGCGAGGGGCGGTCCTCGTGACGTCCAAGGCGGCACTCGTCGCCGGCCTTGCCGAGTACCTTGTTCATGCGGCTGACGAACCGGTCGTACTGCTCGTGCCAGACAACGGTTGAGCCCGCGTCGGCGTAGGCGTCGTCCCGGGCGAAGGCGATGGCGGCGATCTCGTACCCCAGGCCCTCGTGCTTCGTCCAGCAGGGCGGGATCACGTCCTGCGGCTGCCAGGCGTACGCCCCGTTCAGCCAGCGGCAGACCGCGTCCAGCCACTCGGGCATCGGCTCGACCAGCTCGGCCGACAGGGCGCCGAGGTCCCACGGCGGGGGGCCGTCGACCACGGACTCCTCCGCGCTCCGCTCTGCGATGTACTCCAGGATCAACGCGGGCGGCTCGGGGAAGGGCTTGAATTGCGCGAGCGGATTCGTCACGCGGCGGCTCCCTGCGCGGCCCAGGCGGCGGCGTGCGCCGCGGCCTGCTTCTTCTTCGCCGCGGACCGCCGGCGCCGCTCTGTCTCGTTCGCCGCACGCAGCTGGTGGACGTGAGCTTCGATCTCGGGCCAGGACTCCCAGGTCCACATGCCGTCGAGGCGGGTGATCACGGGGGGCAGGTTGTCGGCGAGCACGAGGGCGTTGCCCTCCGCCAGCGACCTGATCTCGTCGCCTCGCAGCACCGGCTCCAGCGCCATGTGCGTGGCGGTCGAGTGGCTTCCACGGTCACCCCCGCTGGAGGTCTTCGTGGTGCGCTCGCGTTCGACCTGACCGCACAGGTCCGACATGTCCTTGAGGAAGCTGGGGTCCTTCGCCCCGCCGAAGATGACGACGTGGTTGGTGAACGACGCCAGTTCGTTCGCGGTGTCCTCGCCGAACCGGGCACGGGCCGATGCCCAGCCCTGGAGGCCGTAGATCACGGTGATGCCCCGGCCGCGGCCGTCGGCGACGCGCTGCCGCAGGCTGGGGATGGGAGCGATGTTCGGCGCTTCGTCCAGCGCGGCAAGGAGTGGCGGGTCGAGTCGGCCAGCGGGGGAGGCGAGGGCGTGAGCCTCGGCGACGTCGAGCAAGTCCTCCGTGATCGCGGTAGTCAGCGGAGCAACGCTGTTCACCTCGGAGTCCTTGCCGAGCAGATAGATGGTGCCGCCCGCGTCGAGCAGCTCGGTGAAGTCCGTCGGGCCCTCGCCGTCCCCTTGCAGGGCTCGGACGACCGACTCGTGCATGAGGGGTTCGAGGGCCGCGTCCAGGGTGGAGGCGGTGTTGCCGACGGTCCGGCTGTCGCCAGTGGTGGCGGTTCGGAGCATCTCTGCCCAGCCGGGACCGGCGCCGGGGTGAGCGTTGAGGATGCCGATCGGCGCGGGGTCGGTCAGCTTGCGCGCCCACTTCAACACCCACTCCAGGCTCGCCCCGTCGAGCGCGGCGGCGTGGAGGTACGCCGCCAGGATCTTGGCGGCCTGGCCCTTGTAGAAGGCCGCGCCCTCGCTGGACTGTGCGGCGGACCCGGGGGTGCGCGAGCCGGCGACGAACGCCTTGGCCCTCATCATCGCGGTCTCCGTCTCGGAGGAGCCGGTGATCGGTGTCCACCGGAACTTAGGCAAGGAGGGTGCGATGTCCTGCGGGTCGAAGACCAGGGCCGGACGATCGCCGCCTCGCCGGGCGTCGAGGGTCAGTTCGACCAGGTCCGGCTTCGTGGAGGTGGCGAGGACCGGTCCGGGCCAGCGGCGGATGGTCGGGGCGAAGAACCGCAGGGTCTTCCCCGAACCCATGGGGCCGATGACCCGGCACGCCTTGTCGGCGCGGGACCACAGGTCCACGCCCTTCGGGCGCTGGGAAGTCCCCAGCGAGTAGCCGAAGTCGTTGGGGTTGAGCGGGTGTTGCATGACGTGCTCCGAAGCGAGGAAGGGGGGTGGGGTCAGCGGGTGACGGATCGTTTCTTCGCCAGATCCAGCACCGCCGTGCGGTGCGGGCGGTCGACACCGCGAGCGAGGGAGGGGCGGATCTCCGTGGCCTTGAGGACGGCTGCGGCCGACAACTGCCGCTTGAGCAGGGCCTTGGACGCGAATCCGGCGTTGCGGGCGGCCCGCTTCATCAGGAGCCAGACGGTGGCCATGGCCACCGCGCACACGGCGGCGATGGCATACAGGGCCACGGAGATCCCGTTGGGCAGGATGTCCACTACGCGGCCTTCTGTCCGGCCCGGGCCGCGAGGTAACGCATGCGCCGGCCGCAGAGCTGGGAGATCGCCGCATCGGGCCCGGCGCATCGTGGTGGTGCCCTGTGGAACGCCCCGTGCAGGTCTTCCGCCGCGCGCCAGAGGTGGGTGACGGCGGTACGGACACGACCACCGGCAGCGGAGTAGTCCCCGTGGTCGAGCGCGATGGCCAGCGCCTTCGTGCGCCTGGCGAGTTCGAGGGCATCAGCGTGCAGCTGGTCGATGTCTCCTCGCACCGCGTGCTGCTCGGCCGGGGCCGCGGCCCCGGTGGTGGTGACGGCCATGGAGAGAGTCCGATCCGAATCCGCCGGGACGGGGCCGGCGGCGAAGAGGTGCCGGGAGCCGTTCATGCGGCTTCCGGGTAGCTGGAGGAGACGTCGGTCATCGACCCGGAGGAGAAGCACAGGTGCTGCTCGGCTTCCACCAGGAGGTGCTGAACAGCCGGGTAGATCACCTCTCCGACCACCCACAGCGCGATCCCCCGGCGCAGGCGGGTGATGTGATCCGCCGTCCACGAGGGCAGCCCCAGTCTGGCGACGGTGGCTTCCGCTTCGGCCTTTTTCATCGAGTAAATGACCACGGTATCGGCCATTTTCAACGCCGCCTGAGTTTCCGGGGAGTCGTCGATATCCGACAGGTGGTGGACAATGAAGATGCACGACAAGCCCAGGCCGCGAGCGAACTTCAAGAACTTTTCGAGCAGGGCCGCCAATTGCGGAGTGCCGAGAATGTGCCACGCTTCTTCGGCGATGAGAATGCGCTTGCGCTGGCTGTAGCGGCGGCAGCCCGTCGCCGGGTTCGGACCCACCTCCCAGGCTCCGGAGTCCGCATCGACCACCACACGCTCGTGCTGGCTCGGTTCGGTCCCGCACTCGCACAGAGGCCGCAGCCACACCTCTTCGAGGAACACCGAGATCACGGCGACCAGGATCGTCATGGCGACACCGCCGGACGGGACCTTGGTGAGGTCGAAGACGACCATGTCGGTGTCGAGGCCCACGCCGAGGCTGGTCGGCCCGTCGAGCATGCCGACGAGGTCGCCCGTCGAGTCCTGCTCGCTGCCGCACAGCCGGTCGAGGACGTAGGACGCTTCCAGTCCGTCAGCGAGGAGTTCGTCCCGCGTCCGCTTCTTGGCGATGGCGTCGGACTCCTCTGGGGCCCGGAGCGATTCGGCGACGTCGGCCAGCACCGGCGTGCGGCCGAGGGCGTCCGCCCGGTGGTGGGCCCGGCGGATCGCGATCCGCAGGGCGGAGCCAGCGAACTCGTCCAGCGGCTTGCCCAGGCCGAGCTCAACGATCGTCCTGACCAGCTCGACCTGCCGCTTGCCCGCGATGGCGGGGTCCATGGGGTTGATGCAGGACGCCCCGGTCGCGCCGCCCGGGGCGAACTTCACGGGCGCCTTGCCGGTGAGCGAGCGGCCGAGCGCGGCCCATTCGCCCTCTTCCCTTTCCTTCTGTTCCTTCGTGTCAAGAACCACGACCTTCCTGCCAAGGCGAATTTGCCGGGCGGCGTAGGTTTTGGTGAGAGAACTCTTTCCGCGGCCGGTATCGCCCATGACGATCATATTTCCGCCGGGCAGCCCGTCGCCGAATGCACTGAAAGGGCAGTAAATGAATGCCTTTCCGGAATACAGTTCACGGCCGATGATCGCGCCCGCGCTGCCCAGGGTCGGCGGCGCCACAGGCAGGTACAGGGCCTGGCTGGTGGTTGTCTCCGTGTAGAGCGGACGGCGCACGGTCTGGTGAATCGGGGACAGCGGGGCGAGGGTGAGCAGCTCGGTCACTTGATGCCTCCGGCGAACGGCAGGGTGTTGGCGAAGGCGCGGCCGTGTTCGAGGTCGAGCCACTCGATCCGCAGGCCGCCCGCGTTGCGGGCACGGGAAGCCGTCGTCCGCTTGGTGCGCTCCAGCTCTTCGGCGCTGCGGGCGGAGATGGTGATGTAGCCGACGACCGCCGAGCCGGCCGCGCCGGACGCGGCGAGGGCCATGCCGCGCGAACCGGTGGCACTCGCGGCGATCTGGTCGCGGGGGTCGATGTTCTTGCCGCGCTGGCGGTTCCTGGCCATCTCGGCCTGGTTGTTCGTGTCCTCCGCCAGCATGCGTTCCACGGCCTTGTCGTTCGGCTCCAGTTGCTGCGTGACGGAGAAGGTGCGGATCACGTCCGGCATCCCGATCAGCAGGGGCGACAGGAACCCGGGGCCGACTGGCGTGGTAGGCCAGGCCGCCACGTAGGCCGTCGCGTGGTACCAGCTCTCGGTGCTCCCCGCCGCGCGGGTGGCCAGGTGCGTTCCGTGGCGGACATCGACGTTGCGGGGGAAGGCGTGGGCCCGCGGGAGGTCGGTGTCCCAGATGGCGTGGTCAGGGTCGTACGAGTTGCGGATGAGGGCCGTCAGCTTGCCCTCGTCCAGGGGCGCGACCACCGAGAGGTCGGCGTCCTCTGCACGGGACCACAGCTCGTCCAGGTACATCGCCATCGCGGCGGCGATCCCGTCGTCACCCGTTCCTCGTGCCGCACCCTCGGCTGCCAGGTCCCGGGTGAACTTCGCGTGGATGGTGATGTAGTAGCGGTGTTCCTCCGCCGAGGTAGACACCGCGCGGGCCAGGACGTCGTAGGAGTCCTTGAGCCACTGCGGGGCGTTGGCCGTGGCCGCCGACTCGTCGCGCTGCGAGACGAACCGCTGGTGGGCGTAGGGGTCGCTCTTCACCTGTCGGGCGAGGACCTGAATCCGCTTCACCGGGTGTTCCTCGACGTTGCCGAACGCATCGAGCAACTCGCCCCACCTTTCCAACGCGACGACCTGTTCCCCGGTGTCCTTGCCGCCCAGTCCGGGCGAGGTGACCTCCAGCGCGGCGGTGACGCAGCCGGCTTCCGGCTGGAGGACGACGACGGCCTGCTGCCCGCGGACCGTGACCGGCACCCACGTCATGCCGGCGATGCCCTCGGGCTCCGCCAGCGCGGCGTCCGGAGGCGTGCCATCCCGTCGAACGCCCGCCTCGACGGCGGGCGACACCCAGACGCCGCCGGTGCGGCGGAGCGCCTTGCGGTGGTAGCGGTTGATCCGCCACCAGCGGTAGAGGGAGCGCCGCTGTGACGTGCCCTTCGGCCGGTAGGGGGCGTAGACGATCGCCAGGGCGATCAGGATCGGTGCCACCAGGCCGGTCGCTGCGAGGGCCGTCACGCCGCTAAACGCGAAGCCGAGCAGGAGGCCGGTGACGGCGCCGCTGCCGAGAACGACCTGTTCGCCGAGGTCGCGGCGGCCCACCAGGCCCGTGGGGCGGTGTTTTCCGAACTGATACGTACGAGTCGACATGGTTCATCGGTCCTTGCTGGGGTCCGGTCGGCCGGGGGCCTGTCCGCCGGTCGGCCGCGACTGCGGCGTGGGCGAGACGGTGGGCCCGGAGCCCGGGTTGGTTCCTGGTGCGGGGGAGGGGGAGGAGTGCGCCGCTGGCGGGCGGGGCGTCGGTGCCGCCGAGGGCAGCGGTGCCGGGGCGGTTGCTGCCGGGGGCGGAGCCTGCGGCGGGAGCGGTCGTGCGGTGACCGGAGCAGACGGGGGGCCGGCGAACTCGTCCCAGTTCAGCGCCATCCGGGCCCGCGGTGCCGAGGGCTGGGCCGGAGCCTGGCCAACGACCGGGGCGGAACTCGTGCCCTGTGGGCGGGCGGTGGCCGGAGCGCCGGGGGCGGTGTTGCCGCCAGGTTGAGCCGGGGCGGGGCCGACGACCGGGCCGGAGGTTGCTTCCGCAGGACGGGCAGCGTCCGGAGTGCCGGAAGAGGCGTGACTGCTGGCGGCGGACCAGTCCGGCGTTGAGCCGACGACCGGGCCGGAGGAGGTACCTTCCGGGCTGGCGATGGCCGGAGCCTCGGAGGCGGCGTGCCCGTTGGCCGCGGACCAGTCCGGGGCCGAACCGACGACCGGGCCGGAGGAAGTGCCCTCCGGGTGGCCGGCCGGGACACCCGGTGCCCCGGTGTGGCCGTTGCTCTCGGGCTGCCCCTGGGGCTGCTCGGAGCCGAGGCCGCCGTTAGCGACGTCGGCACCCTGCGCGCCGGGTGAGCTGGCGGCCTTGTTCTTCGCCACGTCGAACCCGGCCTTGGCCACGGCCGCCGCAGCGGCAACGGGCCCACCTGCGGCGGCAGTTCCGCCGCCCATCTTGGCCCCGGCCCCGGCTGCCTTGGCGCCTGCGGACTTCCCGCCGCCGACCACGGCGTCCTGCACCCGGGAGTTGATCGCCCTGTTCGCGTGCTGGCCAGGACCGTCGATCGCAGCCGCCGGGCCGGAGGACTGGGCCGCCTTCCGGTCGTGGTGGAGCTGAGCCATCTGGTCACCGAAGGCCGGCACCCACTTGTAGAGCGTGGCGCTCGCGAAGACGGCGAGCAGGAGGATCAGCGCGCCGATCAGCGTCTTGGAGACCGCGTCGGACATGGACCCCGTGCTATCGCTGAGGACCGCGCCGCCCAAGCCCAGCAGGGCGAAGAGGACCGGCTTGCTGAGCCCGACGGCGAAGATGCCGCCGAACCACTTCTTGCTCTTGTTCCACAGGTCGCGGTCGACCAGACCGGCGTTCACGACGGGACCGAGCGCGACGGCCACGTAGATCGCGGCACCACGGATCAACAGCTCGATCCACATCAGCAGCGCACCGGCCATCATGATCAGGTTGACGACCAGCAACTGCCCCACGCCATCGGTCGGGTTGGCTGCCATGACCGTGAGGATGTTCTCCAGGAAGGGCTTGAAGTTGCTTGTCGCGTAGGGCTCGAAGACGGCTGTGACCTCGTCAATCGCCTTGAGCAGCAGCGCGATGGCCCCCGGCGTCAGCGCGTTGACGATGAACTGGAGGACCAAAAAGCCGATCGCCTCGCCCACGGCGGTGGTGATGCTGACCCCACGGACCGCCCGCTTGGCCACGGCGATCAGCCACAGGGCCACGGTGAGCAGGCTGGAGGCAGCGAAGATGATCGCGTACTGCTTCAGGAAGCCGGGCGACGTGAGGTCAACCTTCGTCGTGTTCTGGATCAGCTCCAGCATCTTGCGGAGGAACCAGATGTTGGCCTCCGTCAGCTTCTGCAGCAGGAAGCCGAGCGGGTCTTTGACGAAGTCGATCGCGGCCTTCGCCTCGCACACCATCGGGATGTAGCAGAAGATGGAGTCCGCCCTGGCGGCCGGGATGAAGAAGAACCCGATGACCACGTTGACCATGGCGATGGTCCGGAGCCTCCGCTGCCAGCGGCCCGGTGCGCTCTGCTCGACCCGCAGCAGGCCGGGAGCGTCGTCACGCAGTCGCAGGCGCATTGTCGACACCCCCCACCGTGGCGAAGCTGTCGGCCGAGTCCGCCTGCTGCATCGCGGGCGGCGACGGAACGAGCGGTGCGGACGGCGTGACGGCGGTGGTCTTCCACGTGCCGTCGATCCAGACGAGGTCCACGGTCATCCGCAGGAAGGCGACCTGCGGACGGCGGGTCTCGTCCTTGCCCGCGACCCCGCCGGCCGACGCGGTCCACAGCTCGATGCTCGCGGCCTGGTCGGTGCAGGAGATGGTGCGGGTCGCCAGGACGGCCGTCCGCGTGATCAGCTCGCTGCCGTCCGCCGACTTGCCGTCCGTCCCGACCCCACGGTTCTCCGTGACCAGGCGGGCCGTGGCATCCGAGTCCGAGGTGACCGACCCCAGCACGCTCGGTGCTGCGGTGGCCGCCAGCATCTGGCGCCGCCAGTCGCTGTCGGTGAAGAACCGCGCGTCGCCGTACAGCATGACGGCACTGACCGCAGCAGCCCGGGCCCCGCTCTCGTTCTGCTCGTAGGGTGCGGGGAAGCCGTCCGGCCGCATCGCGCCGGTCACGACCGGATCGTCCGCAGCGGCCGGCGCGTAGCCGGAGAAGTCTCCGGCTACGTTGGACGCCTGCCGCGCGTCGATCGGCGCGACCAGCCCCGCCGAGCTCGAACTGTCCTTGAGCTTCCAGTCGTTGGACTCCCAGACCAGGGTGACCGTCACCGACTGGTACCCCGCTACCGGGGTCGCGTGCCCGGCCGCGCTGCCGCGGACCGTCGTGGTCCACAGCCGGACCATGGCCCCCTGGTCGTCGTAGCCCAGGACACGGGCGGAGAGGACGCCGGTACGGGCGATGGTCTGATCGGCGGAGACCTCCGGGGTGTCACCCCGGAGGGAGGCGACCGCCTGAGTGGCGGCCAGATCTGCCTTCTTGCTGGCCGAGTCGGCGGCGTCCCGGGCGGCCATGGCCGCCACGGCGTTGTGCCGCCGCTCGCTGTTCGTCAGGAAGGCGGTGCTGCCGCTGACGACGGTGTAGTTGGCCGCCGCTGCCTTCGCGCCGGTCTGCGTGTGCGGGTAGCCCACGGGGACACCGTCGACCTCCCGGGCCCGTTCCGCGTTCACCCGGGGGGCCGGGTGGGCGGGTGAAGACGCCAAGGGAGCGGATGCGGACGGGGTGCCGGTGGTGAGGCTGACGATCACCCCGGCCACGGTGACGACCGCGACCCCGCCGACAGCAAGGCCCAAGAGCTTCGCGGCGGACCGAGGCGGACCGGCCGCTCGTGAAGAATCGTTTCTCCTACGGGATCGGGAGGCCATAGGTCACACGCCCATGCCGTAGGTGATGCCGAAGATCGTGCCGAAGGACGCCACCAGGAAGACGACGGTCAGGCCGCCGACCATCATGCCCTTGCCGCGCGAACTCTCCATCGTGGAGTGGCCCTCGCCGAACCACCCCTTGGACTTCGCGACGCCCGCGAGGAACGCGCCGGCTCCGATGACGAGGGTGACGGCGGCGATGACCCCGAGGATCACCTTCGCCGTGGTGCCCAGCTTCCCGAAGGGGCCCCAGTCCGGGGTGACGCCCGAGACGACGTCGGCACCCGCGGCGAGGGTGGTGTGCAGGGACGGATCGGCAGCGGCAGACAGGAGGTTGTACATTTTCAGACCCTTTGGTGCTTGAGGGGTGGATTAGGGAATTTGCGATGATCAGCCGATATGCCGCATCGCGGTGATGGTGTTGGCTGGCCCCGCCGAGCCGGTCCACTGGGCGAGCGGAGTGAGCCGTACGACTGCTCCTGTGTGCGGCGCCTCGATGACCTGGCCGTCGCCGGCGTACATCCCGACGTGTCCAGGAGACGCCGCACTTCCGTCCGAGCCAGGAGTGAACAGCAGGTCCCCCGGGGCGAGTTGGGACACGCTCGCCACGGCTGTGCCGGAATTGACCTGGTCGTAGGTCGTCCGCGGAAGATTCACGCCGACCGAGCCCCAGGCCATCTTGGTGAGCGAGGAGCAGTCGCAGCCGTCCGAACCCGCATACGGTGAGACGCAGTTGCCGCCCCACTGGTACCAAGTCCCCAAGGCCGTCTTCGCGGCGGCCACCGCCCGAGCGGCGCCACCACTGCCCGGGGCGTTCGGCGAGACACCGTCCGCCCACTTCGCCGCCAGGTCGCGGATGTTGCGGACGTAGTCGCGGGTCTCCTGATACGGAGGGATGCCGCCGTACTTGATCACGGCCCCGCTGCCCGCGTTGTACGCGGCGAGCATGTTCTCCGTGGAGTCCCCCGCTACGCCCTTGACCTCGTCGGCCAAGACGCAGTCGTAGCGGGCCTGCGCGGCGACGGCGTCGCCCGGGTTGAAGACGTCACCGCCCTGGCCGTACTGGGCCCAGGTCGCGGGCATGAACTGCGCGATCCCTTGGGCGCCAGCCGGAGACACGGCCTTGGCGTCGAAGTTGGACTCGGTGTAGAGCTGTGCCGCCAGGAGCGAGGCCGTCACCTGCGGGCACTGGCCCGCGTTCTTGTTGACGAGGTCGCGGACCCAGCCGGGAACGGGTGCGTCCGTTGCGATTCCGCCGCCCGGGCCGGTCTCCTTGGCGGAAGCGCTGTCGGCGCCGCCGAAGGTGGTCAGCAGGGCGACGCCCGCGACGAACATGGCTGAGACGAGGCCCAGGCCGAACTGAGTGCCCTTGTTCATCGCGGCCCCGTCACGCCCAGGGCAGGGCGGTGACCCGCCAGCCCTGGGAGGTGTGTTCGAGCCGCAGGGCGAGCTGTTCGCCGCTCCGCTGCTCGGGTCCGGAGGCCGGGGCCGTGGTGAGGGTGTAGCCCACCCGGACCAGGGCGACGGACTGAGTAGGTGCCGGGGCGCCGTCGGGAACCGCGCTGGAGGTGATCTCGACCGTCTGCCGGGCCTTCTCGGCGCGGAGCGTGGCCCACGCCGCGTCCTGGCCGGGTCGCTTCTGGCTGAGGATGGCCACCAGGTCGCCCGATGCGAGCTGGGAGGCGCGGGCCCCGGCATCGGCGAACGAGCTGTCCTTGCCGTCGCGGGCGTCGTGCTCGGCGTAGGCCGTGGTGAACGCCCGCGCGGCCTGCTCGACATTTGCCGGCAGGGAGGTGCTCGGCGGTGTGGCCGAACTCTGTGCGGCCGGGACCGTGGTCACCTCCGTGCTGCTCGCCGAGACGGTGTTCGGCTGCGCGGTGGAGGGGCGGGAAGCGCCCGGTCCGCTGGAGCAGCCGGCGGAGAGCGCGGCCAGGGTGCCGACGACGCCCACGGCTGCGGATATGCGTATGAAGCGGCTGGATCGGGGCATGCGGAATCCACAATCTTGGTGCGAGGGATTTTGAGAGATCGGGTGTTGCGGCCCCAGGGGGGTGGGGGCCGCAACACCCCTTCGCAGAGGAGGGGGATTGCCTCTGCGGGCTTTATCGGCGGTTCGACGCCGTAGAATTCGCGGACAGGGCGGCTACATGCCGTGCCGTTCCGTTCCGTAGGCTGTTCACGGGAGCTGTCGGAAGACCTTCGTCCAGGTCAGATGCCGATTCCAGCGCCTGCCGACCTGTGACATAGGTCGGGGGCGCTGCGCGCAAATCGGTAACTCATATCAAGGCCATCAGCCCCTCTCGGGAAAATGGAAGCCCGGCAAGCAGGCTCCGGCGGGCCGAAAATCGCCTTGTGGCGTTGGCCGTGCCTAAATCCTCACAGAGGTCTGCGGACAACTCGAATCAGCAAAAAAGCCGGAACCTAATTCCAGGAATTAGGTTCCGGCTTCTTGGCCGCGAGGGTGTTTCAGCCAGCCTGGCGAAGGTGCTCGACCGCCACCCCGAGCCAGGGGGCGACGGGTCCGGCGACCAGCAGCGGGGCACACACGCTGTACGAGAGCACGAGCTGGTCCGGTCCTGCCGTGAGCTCGGTGAGGAGGCAGTGGTCGAACGGCATCCAGGTCGGCGAGCCGGTCGGCCTGAGGCGCACCCCCGTGGAGGTCAGGACGAGGCGAGCCGGGGTGTGGTCGCGCCACTGTGGTTCGGCGGCGGCCTCGGCCTCCCGCTGGCGCCGGGCGTCGAGCGGGTTGGGCACCCACTGCTGGCCGAACGTCGGGTGGTTCTCCCAGTACCCTGCCGTCGACCGCGGGTACATGATGTCGGTCCCGTAGAACCGGGCAGCCGAACACCACACGTCGGCGAAGACCGTCTCGCCTTCGGTGAGCGGGACGTCCACTGTCTCGACCGGCACCAGCCGGCCGCCGTTCTGGAGATGAACCGCAAGCGCGGACGCTGCCTGCACTCCTTCGGCGCGGGCGGTCTCCTCGGCGCGGTTCTGCCGACGTCGCCACATGGCCTTTCCTTCCTGGTCAAGGGGCCGGTCGTGGTCGCTGCGGTGGGGGACCGCAGCGACCACGCGACACCAATGCGATGAGATCACCAAAGGGCGCCGGAGGCACCGGCGGGGGCAGCGGCGCGCTGGTCCACCTCGTCCTTCAACCTGGCCAGGAGGAGCCCCATGCGGTCGTTGCTGATCGGCTGGTGTGCGCGGACGGCCTCCTTGATCGCGTCACGGCTGATCCGTCCGCTCTCCCGGTAGGCGGTCCACGCGACCGGCAGCAGCTCCTCAAGCCACTCGTCGTCGGCGGCGTCCCGGTCCTGCGGGAGTTCGGCGTCGTCCGGGACGGGCGGCTCGCCGCCGTCCGCGTGCTCGCGGCCCGGCTCCGGAACCGGCGTCTCGGCCGCTGCCGGGGACGGTAGCGACTCCCCGTTCTGCGGAAGCTCGGCATCGTCCGGGACGGACGGCTCGCTGCCGTCCGCGCGGTCGCGGACCGGCTCCGCAGCCGGGGCCTCGTCAGCCGCCGGGGATGGAGTCAGCATCTCCCCTTCCGCGACACCGGCGGGCCGCCCGTTCGCCAGGACCTGACCTTCGTCCGCCGGGGCCGCCGCTGCGGACGGGGGCACAGCCGGACTCCCCGGGCCAGGAGCTCCGACATGACGGGTTCCGGACTTTCGCAGGTCAACGACGGCAGGGACAGCAACGGACGGCGTGGACGGGACGGCCAGCGCTTCGGTCACCGGGCCGGATTCCGCAGAGTGGCGCTCCGGCGTCTCCTCGCCCGCCGCAGGCGACCGGACGGCTTCGCGGACCGGTCCGGGACCGCCGTCCGCGTCGTCCCGGACGGACAGCTCGGCGGTCCGCGCCATCAGGATGTAGAGGTGCACGGAGCCCGCCAGTGCCAGTGGCGCGAGCGTGGACAGCACTCCGACGACGCCGTCTGCGAGATGCAGTGTGGACCGTCCGGACTCCGGACCACGGTTCATCGTGACGGCGTGCAAGGCGTTCACCCCGAGGCTCGCTCCGGTGGCCGTCAGGAAGAGGAACCAGACGTACGCTCGCGCGCTGAACGACTGGTGGCGAAGCAGCAGGATCGCCCGCACGCTGTACCCGATGAAGCCGTCGATGAAGATCGGGAACAGGTAGCTCATGGTCTCGCTCGCGTGGATCGCGATGGCGACTTGCCGCAGCGCGTCGAAGGAGAACGCGAAGCCGGCCGCACCGAGCATGATGATCGCGGTACGGTCCCAGGCCGTCATCCCCTGCTGGGTGCGCGTGACCTGCTGACCTTCGGCCGTCGGTTCTATGTGCGTGCGGGCCATCAGAGGTTGCCCCCGTCCTGCGGAGCGATGAACTGCCAGGCCGGAGTCTGCGACAGCAGTTGGCCGAGCTGCTCCAGGGAGGTCACCTCGCGCACGTGCTGGCTGGGGCAGCTCATGCACGACACCCGCAGCGTGATGGACTCCGTGCCGCCTTGGTCGGAGTAGTACAACTCCAGGTGCTGACCAGCGACGGTGTCGAGCGAGGCGAACGCCTGGTGGTGCTCCTCGAAGCTCAGCAGGCCCAACGTCTCCCACTCCAGCGTGACCGCTTCATCGCCGAGGAGCTGGAGGGCGTACCGCGCCGCCGCCTCGACGGACCGCGGACCCCAGGTTCGGAAGGCGTCTTCCCGTGCGGCGGTCCGCCGCTTCTCGCCGGCCGTGAGGTGTTCGGCCGCAGAGACCATGATCGGGTGGGGCATCGGAGGGCCTTCCAAGGAGTAGCTGGTGGAGATCGTGTTGCTGTTGGCGAGACGGAGGAGAACGTCCGCGTGGCACGGCACGTCGAGGGGGCAGGTGCACATGAGGTCGAGGCCGCGGAGCGCCTGGGCGAACTCGTCGGCGTAGAAGCGGCCGACCGGGCCCCGGAGTGTGGTGGCGAACAGGTCCACCGCCTCCTCCGCGTCCATCGCCGCCCCGGTTGGTGAAGGGCTTCGGTCCCCGGCGGTGAACGGGTTCGCGTACGGGCTGAGAGGCCCCACGTATGCACAGGCTGTGGACAGGGCGGCGGCGTCCGGCGCCGCTCCGCGCAGGCGAACGGGCATCAGGCTGCCCTCCCGCCGCGTCGACGGTCCGTGCCGATCATCGGGACGAGGCTGGTCACCATCTCGGCCAGGCGGCTCGCCACCCTCGCCCCGACGAAGTCGGTCAAGTCCGGCCCGTGCTCGTCCCGGGCGGGTAGGTTCGATGTGATGATCGTCGGGAGGCAGAAGTTGTACCGGTAGTTGAAGAGCCGGTACGTCACCTCCTCGGTCCACTCCGACACCTTCGCCGTGCCGAGGTCGTCCAGCAGGAGGAACTGCACTTCGCTGAGCCTGCGCAGCTCACGCTCGGCAGCGCCCATGACCTGGGAGGGCCGGAGCCTGCCGTACATGTCGGCGGAGTTCATGGCGATCACCTCGAACCGGTCCGGGCCGCCGGCCGCGATTCTCCGCAGCGCCCCGTACGCTTCGTGCGTCTTGCCCGTGCCGGTCTGGCCGGTCAGGAGCAGGGCACCGGCGGCGGCGTTGTCGGCCAGAGCACGATCGGCCCAGGCCGCTACCTCCGGGAGGGTCGCTTCGGCGTCGCGGTACCGGGGCGGCGTCGCGGCATCCCAGCGGTTCAGCGCGTACTCCGCGCGGGCCCGGTGGTGCCACTGCCGATCACCCGGGTTCGCCTCGCGCGAGTCGTCGTCCCTCGCTTCCGGCACGGCCTGTAGCCCTCTCGCTGCGAGTATTCGTTCCATGGCCCGCAGGGATGCGGCGCTGGCCACGCGCTCTGGGTGGGCCATGATCAAAATCCGTTCTGGTAAGCGCTGGGCTGGGCGGTGTTCTGAAACGGAACCCAGGTTCCGGACCGCCGCAGCGGGACGACGTTGGTCTGTGCCGCCGGTTCCGGGACCTGGTCCGGAAGGTCCGCCCAGATGCGGAGCAGGTAGCGGGCGGACAGCGGAGGGCGGTCGGCATTCCAGCGCCGGGCGACCATCTCGACCAGCCGTTCGTGCCCCCAACGGGCCGAGAGAGCTGTTACCAGGCCCCACTCCGCTTCGGTCAGCCGCCAGCCGACGACCATCCCCGCCCCGGTCATCGCCGCTACCAGCTCCTTGGAGCCCTCCGGGACCTCGACCGAATCCTGACCGGCTGGAACTTCACGGAGGTTTGAACCAGGAAAGCTAGCTTGCTTTTGGGTGGTAATACTCCCGTAGGGAGTATTACCACCACGCGCACGCGAGGAAGAAACTTCCGGTTCGCCACGAAGATACTTCCGCTTGGAGGGGGCTGCCGGGGATTTCCTGGAAGCTCCTTCCTGGAAGCTCTTTCCGACTTGCGGTACACCGGAGTCGGAAGTGGGAAGATCCATCCCCGTGATCCCCGCACTGCCGCCGGCCTGGCCGACGAGGAGGATCGAGTAGCTGCTGGACTTGGAGCGCCCGCCACCGCTTTCGCGGCTGATTTCTCCGAGCGATATCAGGTCACCGAGGCAGGTCGTGATCGAGCGGACCGTTAGACCGGTCAGCCGCGATATCTCCTCCAGGGTCAGGTTCGCTCGGCCCCCATCGTCCGCCTCCCGGGCGAGAGCGAGCAGGACGAGCCGCGAACCTCGGCATGCCTTGGATTCTGACCAGACCAGGTCAGTTGCTATATCGCTCATGCGCCGGTTCCGTCCAATATCGCTACGAGCCGCGCCGGGGCGAGGCCGAAGGACAGGTCGTCTTCCGGGATGTACCCGGTCTGGCGCGGGTCCGGGGTGATATAAAGCTCCCCGGTCGGAAGGTAGAGGTCGTGGGCGAGCCGCCAGTCTGCTCCGTCGAAAGTCCGGCGGATCAACCGCGCCACGCCTTCTTCGACCTTCCGGTCGAGGGACCTGCGGTAGAAATCCGGATCGAACAGGTAGGTGGCGGCCCGTGGCTCCGGAAACAGCCGGACGAGAACGGCAGTGGGCGCGATTTCCCTGATTGCACCTCCGAGGCATTCCCGCGTCGAGGAGGTGAGATTGTTCTGAGACATGGAGAAGCTCCTGGGCCGCAAAGGATTCCTTGCGGGAAGAATCGTTTCCTCGCCGCCGTCAGGCAGCATCAGTGCTTCGAGCCGGCGTCGGGGCCGGTTCGGTCCGGCGCTTCTGCCGGTAGGTCCGGGCGAGCCTGAGCAGGTTCTCGTGTGTGATCCCCAGCCCCCTCGCCACGGCAGCGGCGTCCATCGTCGTAGGGGCTTCCGCGAACCGGGCGACCACTGCCCTGCGCTCGGCCTTGCTCAGCGCCGCTGTAGAGCCCCGGAGGGCCCGTCCTACTGCGCCCTCGTCCACCCGCTGCTTCCAGCTGGCGCGCAGAGCGGAACGCTCCGAGGCGATCAGGCCGCCGCGGATGCCGAACCACTCGTCGTCCCGCAAGGACTCGATCAAGCAACGAGCGGCTGTCGCCAGAGGACAGGCCGCGCACAGATTCAGTGGTCTGAACAGGGAAAGGCCCAGCCGTTCCACGGTCTCCACGGGTTCCGAGTGCGGGCCGTCCCCGCAGGGGAAGAACAGGTTGGTATCCCGCCCGGCGCACCGGGCATTCTCGGCCCAGTGCTTTCCGCGAGCCTTCTCGGATTCCCTGAGAAGGGGGCCCCAGTTGCCCCGCAAAGCCGCCTCGGAGAGGTCGGATATTGTGGTTCTCATTTCGCCTCATGGTGCTTGCGGCACGCAGTACCGGATTCGGCCTGGTGCATGAAAGGGAATTGAGAGCTATTGGAGCCCTCGATTGCGGGGAGGCGTTAACTACGCGGCTTCGCTGTCGACCGAGCCGTCGGTAACAGGCTTCGGGAAGGTGTAGACACGCGAAACACCCGGGACCGAGAACTCCACACCGAGGATCTTCCCCAACGTCTCCCAGCGCTCGTGGCCCCAGTCCGGCGAGGCGGCGAGCTGCTCGCTCACCCAGGCGTCAATGGAGGCGTCGAGGTCGTCAGCGTTGGCCACGGCCGCCCTCACGCTTCCAGCCGGATAGACATAGCCAGGTTCGAGGGCCCCAAGAGAGCCGGGGGCATGCACGCGCAGCGCGCTGCTGGCCGGCCTGCGGCCTGTCCACCGCCCGGAACAGAGAGAGAGCGGACGTCGCTGACGTCATGGGCGAGCCGCAGCTGACTGGGGTCAGCTGCTGGGGAAGGGGTTCCCTTCGGCATGGCACGCATGCGATACTCCATGGTTGCTAGGAACGCGCGCAGCGGCCTCTCGCCAAAGAAGTTCCGTTGCCCGCGTAGTAGTGAATTGGCACCCCTCGGGTGCCAGCCCGGCGTCCAGGAGTTAGTAGCTCCAGGACGCCGGTCTCATTTCGCCCTGCTTCCTGCCGGGCCCACTCCCTGCGGCGCCGGGCTCCCCGGCGGACCGTTGCGCAAGCAGGCATCGAAGTGCAGCATGCACAGGAGTCCACTGGGGATGGCACCATAGAGGGCGGAGCCCGACCAGCAGGTTCGATACAGAAACTTACATTATTTTCCTAGAAGTATCAACCTTGGGTTGTCGCTACCCTGACGCCGCCCGCCCCGTCCCACCCTGGAGTTCACGTGCCCCCACGTCAGTTCGACGGCAAGCGTTTGCGCGCTGCCCGACGGGGCCAGGAGCTTAGCCAGGGTGACTTGGCCGCCAAGGTGGGCGTCACCGCCCCCGCCGTGGCGAAATGGGAGAGCGGGCAGGACCTCCCCAAGGGCGAGAAGTTGCCCGCGATTGCAGCGGCTCTCGGCCTGCCCCTCGATGATCTTTTCCCCCACGATGGCCCGCCGGATCTGCAACTCCTGCGATGCGATGCCGGCCTCAGCATCGCGCAGGCCGCGGAGGCCATCGGCGCGAGTCGCCTGCCGGTGAGCAACGCGGAGAGGGGTCGGCGTCGGCTGAGCGACGCCTATGTGCAACCGCTCGCCGAGGCGTACGGGGTGACCGAAGAGGTGCTCTCGGCCGCCCAGGACCGCTCGTTCGGGCTTCGCCCCGGTGCCTCGGGCGACAATTCGGCATCGGCGCCCCGCACGATCGGCGAGAAGATCAACTATCTCCTGGAGCATGGGTATGTGGGCCAGGAGGCGCCCTCGAACGAGGAAATCGCGCGGCTCGTAAATGATCATGCGGGCGGGCCAGTCCTTGCGGCCGATGACGTTGCGGCCCTCCGCGCGGGGACGACAGCCGAGGTTTCCGAGGTAGTGCGCGCCGGCCTGGCCGAAGCGCTCCAGGTCGACGTTGACCTCTTCCAGGACGATGCCGAGGTCGACCCTGCGGCCCGCGAGTTTCTGGAGGCGGTCCGCTTCCTCGGCTCGATTCAGCGGGGACAGATCCTCGGTCTGGCTGCACGTGGCAGCGGCGGGGGCCTGTCCGCCGAGATGATGGCCAAGATCAACGATCTCGTCGGAGAGCTGAAAGACAAGCTGCCCGATGTGCCGGCCGGAGACTGACGCCATCGGCACACAGTCCTCCTCAGTCTCGGCCTGCGAGGGCTGCGGCTGACATGGACCAACACTGCATGGACATGCCAGCACGAGGGCTGTCGCCACCTTGCCGATAACAGCGAACTGCGGCGTTGCCCGGTGGGGCAACGCCGCAGTTCGCTGTTATCGGCCTCGGCTCTCCGAGGCGCCGGCCTACGCCGCGCTGAGGTCCACGCCGAGCAGGTCGGAGAGGGTGGCTACCGTCGCCTTGGGATCGACGTTGTGTACCCCGGCGAAGCCGAGCTGCTCGGACGCCTTGACGTACGCCTCGGTGTCGTCGACGAAGATGCACTCGGACGCGGGCATGTCCATGAGCTTGAGGGTGATCTCGAAAAGCTCGGGGTCAGGCTTGCGCAGGAGGTGCTGCTCGGAGATCACTACGACGTCGTACAGCCGCTCCAGGTCGTAGCCGTCGTACAGGTCCCACGGGGCCAAGCCCACCGAGTTGGACAGAATGCCCACCTTGATCCCGGCCTTCCGTGCCGCAGCAGCCGCGTTGATGATCAGCGGTTCGGGGCGAAGGTCGCCGAAGATGCGGCCCATCAGGCCCTCGGGGGACACACCCAGCATCTTGCCGGCGAAGTTGTTCCACTCGGTCTGGGAGACCGCTCCGCGCTCCAGGTCGCTGGTGATCCGGACGCCTTCCTCGTCCTTGTACAGGGCTGCGAGGCAGGCGCCCTGCGGCAGGCCCTCGCGCTGCTCGAAGGCCAACACCGCGGGCAGCAGCGGCGTGGTGAGCACTCCGCCGAAATCGAGGATGAGGCCAGTGCGGTTGGACATGCGGGAACTCCAGTGGTTGCTGAGATTTCGGACGCCCATCCAAACGGGACAGCGTCAGGACCCCGGCTACATATGGTGACGACAGTAACTGCGCGTCGCAGGCCAGGGATCACCTTCGGGCGGATCAAGACCTATCTGTCCGCACACCCACGGTACCAAACCAGTTCATGCAGCGGAGGGTGCCAAATGTCACTCGTCGGCCCGCATTCAAGATCGCCTCGGCCCAGCGCTCCGAAAATGACGCCACCCCGGGAATAATCCTGCGGAACTCATCGCGGCTACCGATCCGCTTCGAGCCCAATTCCTGCCGCGTACTTGAGAAGCTCCTGCGCCTGATCATCGGTGATCTTGGAATATGCAGTGCTGATGCGTGCGAGCCACGCGGCTTCACTGTCGGTATCAACGAAAGGCTTCTCGCGCAGAGGGGCGGAAGCGTCCGCACTTGCTGGCGCGGCGTCAACGGCCCGGAGAGCGGCCTTGATCCAGTACGCCTCTGCGGTCGGCTCGGGATCGGAATACGAGGCGGTGGCATCCTCTGCGGCGAACATCAGGTCTCGTGGAGCGTAATAGCGCAGCTTCTCGCAAGCGTCGGCAATATCCTGTGTCCACCGGTCGAGGCGAACGTCGATGGGGACGCGCATCTGCAAGAGTTCTGTGAGGCGCCCCTCAGGTGGATACAGGCTCGTCCCTGGAAATGTCTTCACCAGGTCAAACCAGAGTGGATAGACCCTGGCCAGGGTGCGCCACGCCTTCCACCGGGCTGCGACCACGCGGGTAGTCGGAATGCTTGCTCCGACGGCGACGATCAGAAAAAGCAGGTCCATCCATATGGATTCAGCGCCCACGAAAAACCGTACTGTGGAGGGGCTCAGAGGGAAGGCCACCGCGACCCACAGGAGGCCGGGACGGGCCAGCGAATGGACCAGCCCCATCCACATTGCCATCGCCATCAAACGCAGTCCGATGCGCATGCTCGTGGTCTCGGCCTGTCGCGCTGCCCGTGTCCACTGGTAACCGCAGACCGTGGCCGTGACGAGTGGGAAAGAATAAAACACGGTCATGTAGACCGCGACTCCCCACTGTCCAGCGTGGTCGACGAGGAAATCATCGCTTTGCGCCTTGCGGTCCACCACGGTGAAAAATAGAACCGTGAGTAGAATGACGCCTACAGCCCCCGCCCGATAGGAGACGCGGGCGATCCAGCGGGAGACCGCCACGTGACGGGGCACAACTATCTCTGTGCTCTTCCCGTAGCTGGTGGCTACATAAGTCAGGGCTGCAATGGTCGCTGCTGTGGAGGCGAAGTGTCTCAGCAGGGCATCCAGGTCCACCACTGGGATTCGATCCACAATGCTCATTACTGCCGGCGTGTAGAGCCACAGGGCTACAGCGAATCCCGTGTAGCCGCCCCAGAGTGCACGGCGGTGGGCGTCGCCGTATCGAACTGCGGGGAATCGCCATACGGCGATTGCGGTCATTACTATCGCAGTCAGGTATTTAAAGTATTCGGACATCGTGACCAGTGGCTATCTGAGTAGACTGCAATTCGCCGGCCCGAAGGTCGGCTGGCCGCAGCCTTAATTGCAATTAGGTGGGCTGTGGAGTGAGTTGTGAGGCGGGGAAAGCGCCTCGACAGTCGCCTTTCAACCAGGGCTAACGCATGCGCCGCGGCGGGGCAACTGGGTGGGCAAGCGAGGACTCCAGGAGGCTGACCATGTCATCTCCCGCGATCGACTGACGGCGTGCCAGCCGCTTTATCAGCGATGCCGAAAGCTCGGCCTGCTGCTCCTCGGGGCTGTCAAAGTCCACGCGTCCCTGGATCACCGTCGACGGGAAACGTCGGACCACTTCCTCGCGGACGCGCTGAGGAACGTATCGCTCGATCTCGGCAGGCGTCAGCGTGGTTCCGTGGTCTAGCCATTCGTGCGCGAGCTCATGCAGGATGATGTGCTCGGTTTGATTTCGGCTCGAACGGCGACGGTAGAGAATGAGCGTGAACTTCGGTGCTTTGACCCGGAGACCACATGCCGTGCCCAGCCCTCCATCGAGGTCATCCAGCGGCACTAGCTGAATCTGACGACCCAACACTCCCTCCATGTTCCGCACCAGCGCCTCGACGCTGAAAGGAGAAGGGGTAGGGAGGTCGGCGAGCAGCCTTTCGCATTCCTTCACGAGCGCGCGCTGTGAAGAGTCTCTGCGCCAACGCATAGTCGCTCCATTGAAATGCTGGTGTTCACGGCCAGCTCCACCCCGGTACTCATACGCGAGGCGCTAGTAGTCAGGAGCCTGTGCTTGAGGTGCGCGGCGGCCGGCCGGTCGGCGGCCAGCCCTAATCGTACAAGGAGGAACGGCGAAACGTCCGTTTAGAGAATGTTGCGAAAGTCACGCTACCCAGCGTGATGATTCCAAGATCGAAATTACATGACGGCGTCTTAATTGATCTTCAATGCCCTCTGCTGCCGCACAGCCCCGGGCTGGGGGGTGACGGCTCGCGGTCCCGGTCCCCTTCGACCGTACGGGCGTGCGACCTGCGAGCGAGACCGCCCGCGAGGTGAGGTCGGCCAGGTCGGGCCGGGCGGCCGGAGCGGCCTCCGTCGTGGCTCAAGCGATCCGGGCAAGTGGCGGTGACGGCGCTCTTGGGGGCGCTGTCACCGCCACTTGCCGATGGAGCCCAGTCCGTTCAGCACCGGGCCCGCTAGTTCCACACAGGGATGAGCCTCTTGGGGTTCGGAGTCTTGTTCCCCCTCTGCCCAGGCAGGACCTGGACAGCGGCGAACATCTCGAACAACACCTGACGCTTCTGCGAGAGGTCATACTCGCCGGATAGCCACTTCCTGGCTACCTCGTTGGGCGCCTCCTGCTTTGACTCTGCCGCCAATTCAAACTGCGCGCGCTCCCGTTGAAGCTTTCTGACTTCCTTTTCCAGGGACGGCGCGAGTCGGTAGAACATCGCGTCGCTGATTTCGTCCGAGCTCCACTGCGCTTCCAGTCCGGCGAGCTTATCTGCTTTCTGTCTGAGCTGACTTTCTTTTGGCCACGACATCTCGGGCTTGATGTACGTCGCCTCCGCTTGCTTGAGCTTGGTCAAGACCAAGCGCTCTAGCAGCTTGTCGACCATAGGGCCTGAGATTGCATTATGAGAGCACTTGGAGCAGCTGTACACGTATGGGCTTCTCTTGCTGCTGGCCCTCACGCCCGCTATGCGGGCGTTGCAGACCCTCGTTGTGACCGTTCCATCAGATTTCTCTTCCGGAATCCGGTACTGGCAGCGCAGCAGCGATGAGCCGAGATATTTGACCGTCTTCGGTATGCCGGTGATACTGCGAGTCCCGGAACCGCGGGCCAGGTACGTACTGCCGTCGCCAAACGTCGCACACACTGCTCGCCACTTCTCTGGAGTGGTGACTGTTTCCCATACGCCGACGATCGGGGAGCCATCGTCATCCAGGACGAGTTCACCACGGTTTGCTCGGTAGCCGCAGACACGCGGAGCGGTCATCATTTGCGTGAGAGTCGTCGGAACGATCTCACCGCCGAGAGAACCCGTCAGCTCGCGCTTCTTGGCTTCTGCGCACAGGGTTGTCATCGACTTGCCTTTGATGCGCTCGTCGATGGACCAGCCCAGATACTCGGCCTCTTCCGGCTCCAGCGTCTCCCGGTCTTCCTTCCAGCCGAACGGGCGAGGGCCGCTGTGAGGCAGGCCGTCGAGTATCCGGTCTTGGTGCCAGTCGCGGATGCGACGCTTCTTCTTCAAGGACTCGACCTTGTTGACCACCGCCATGACGCCGGTCTTGAGGATCTCGGCCTCATCTGTGAGATCCATGGGTCCGGACGGGGTGTAGAAGCGCCGGCTCGGAACGAGGGTCAGCGCCTCAACGAGGTCCTCCCAGTCCCGGTCCGTGCGCTGAGCACGGTCCTGGTCCACGACGATGATCCCGTGAACCGGGTAGCCCTCCGGCGTCAGCCCTCGGCGCAGATCCCGAAGCATCGCCTGGAAGTCCGGGCGGACCACATCGCGCTTCGCGGCCGACAGGTCGTTGTCGGTGTACCGGTGGACGATCACAGCGCCGTGCCGAGCCGCGTTCCTGTCGTTGCGACGGTGCTGGTTGGCTACGCCCTTGCCCGCCGCCCACGAAGACGTGGCGGCCTTCTTCTTGTTGTGCTTCCGCCAGTCGTCGGAGATGCGGGAGTACGCGATGAGGAAGGGCTCGCCCGGGTGCAAGCGTGCTAGCTCGTCCGGGGGTGCGAGACCGGCGGGCCTGCCGCGAAGCTCAAGATCGTTCGGCCCTGTCTCCTCGGGAGGAGCGTCGTCCGTGGGTGCCTGGTTACGTGGTGTGCTCAAGTTCTTACTCCTGGCCGGGCCGCTTGAAAGCTGCGCCGGACGGTCTGGATCATGCGACGATGACGGTATGAACCGACTCGCGAACGCGACGTCGCCGTACCTGCTCCAGCACGCCTCCAATCCGGTGGATTGGTGGCCATGGGGAGAGGAGGCGATCAATGAAGCTAAGCGACGGGACGTACCCATCCTTCTCTCGGTGGGGTATGCGTCCTGTCACTTATGCTTCTGTAAGTTTACTGGTGTCATGTGATGGCGCACGAGAGTTTCGAGGATGCCGGGCTGGCCGGGTACCTGAACGAGCGGTTCGTCGCGGTCAAGGTGGACCGGGAGGAGCGGCCGGACGTCGACGCGGTGTACATGGAGGCCGTGCAGGCCGCGACCGGGCAGGGCGGTTGGCCGATGACGGTCTTCCTCACACCCGACAAGGAGCCGTTCTACTTCGGCACCTACTTCCCGCCCAGCCCCCGGCACGGGATGCCGTCCTTCCGGCAGGTGCTGGAAGGCGTGGACGCGGCCTGGCGGGACCGGCGGCAGGAGGTCGGCGAGGTCGCCGCGCGGATCAGGGCCGACCTGGCCGAGCGGGCCGCCGTCTACTCGGCCGGCTCCCACCACCCGCCGGCCGACGCCGACCTGCACCAGGCGCTGGTCGCGCTCAGCCGGGACTTCGACCAGGCCCACGGCGGCTTCGGTGGGGCGCCCAAGTTCCCGCCGGCCATGGTGATCGAGTTCCTGCTGCGCCACCACGCCCGGACCGGCTCCGAGGCGGCGCTGGAGATGGCCGTCCGCACCGGCGAGGCGATGGCCCGCGGCGGCATCCACGACCAGCTCGGCGGCGGCTTCGCCCGGTACGCGGTGGATGCCGGCTGGGTGGTGCCGCACTTCGAGAAGATGCTGTACGACAACGCCCTGCTGCTGCGCGCCTACCTGCACCTGTGGCGGGCCACCGGGTCCGGGCTGTGGCAGCGGGTCGCGCTGTCCACGGCCGACTTCCTGCTGCGCGAACTCCGTACGCCCGAGGGTGCGTTCGCCTCCGCGCTGGACGCGGACAGCCTCGACGAGGAGACCGGGGCGACGGCCGAGGGCGCCTACTACGTCTGGGAGCCGGGCCAGTTGGTCGACCTGCTCGGCCCGGCCGACGCGGCCACCGCGGCCCGGCTGTTCACGGTGACGGCGGAGGGGACCTTCGAGCACGGGACATCCGTTCTCCAACTCCTCACCGAGCCCGAGTCCGAGTCCGGGGCCGTTGCCGAGTTCGGGGCCTTCGCCGAGTACGAGGAGATCCGGCGGCGGATGTTCGAGGCGCGGGCGGCCCGGCCCGCACCCGCCCGGGACGACAAGGTGGTCGCCGCCTGGAACGGCCTCGCCATCGCCGCACTCGCCGAGACCGGCGCCCTGCTTGAGCGCCCCGACCTCATCGAGGCCGCCGAACGCGCCGCCGACCTGCTGCTCGCCGTCCACCTCACCCCCGACGGACGGCTGCTGCGCACCTCCCGGGACGGCCGGCCCGGCACCAACGCCGGCGTCCTGGAGGACTACGCGGACACCGCCGAGGGCTTCCTCGCGCTGTACGCCGTCACCGGCGCGGCCGAGTGGCTCCAACTGGCCGGCGGCCTGCTCGACACCGTGCTCAAGCACTTCACCGACGAGACCTCCGGCGCCCTGTACGACACCGCCGACGACGCCGAGGAACTCATCCGCCGCCCCCAGGACCCGACCGACAACGCCACCCCCTCCGGCTGGACCGCCGCCGCCGGAGCCCTCCTCGGCTACGCCGCGTACACCGGCTCCGACCGGCACCGCACCGCCGCCGAACGCGCCCTCGGCATCGTCGGCGCACTGGCCGGGCGGGCCCCGCGGTTCATCGGCTGGGGCCTGGCCGTCGCCGAGGCCCTGCTGGACGGGCCGCGCGAG
>NZ_MECK01000036.1 GCF_014596465.1 Streptomyces sp. CBMA123
GGGTACGGCGGGCGGCGGCTGCGCGAGCGCCATCCGCACCCGCTGGACGGCCCGCCGCCGCCCGTACCCGTCCTGCTCGCCCGGATCGAGGCGGCGGGGGAACCCGGCGATCCGGACGCGCTGCGGGCCGCCCTGCGCTGGTTCGGCCTGCGCCGCCGCGGCCCGGTGGAGCGCCTCGCCCCGCTGGCCGCGCACCCCGACCCGACCGTCCGCGGGGAGCTGGTCTGGGCCGTCCAGGGCTGGTCCTCCCCCGGCGTCGCCGAACTGCTGGACACTCTCGCCGAGGATCCGCACCCGGACGTCCGCGAGGCCGTCGCGGACGTCCGGGAGCCCTGAATCCGCCGGGGACCCCCAGGAGACGCGCACCCGGCACCCGAGGTGCCCGAACGGCCGAACCGGGTGATCATGGGACGAACCGTGTCTTCGGCGATTCGGCGCGCCGGTCCACTCCGACCGCGCCGGGAAGGTGGACCGCGATGTTCCAGCTCCTGTGGATTCTGCTCATCGGCTTCGTGCTCGGCGTGCTCGCCAAGCTGATCCTGCGCGGGCCGCAGTCGATCCCCTGGTGGCTGACCATGCTGCTCGGCGCCGCCGGGGCCTTGCTGGGCAACGCCGTCTCCGGCTGGATCGGCGTCCGCCACACCTCCGGCATCGACTGGATCCGTCACCTCCTCCAACTCGGCTTCGCCGTCGCCCTGGTGGCCTTCGTCGCACCCGCCTGGAGCAAGAGCCGAAGCCGCTGACCAGGCGTCGGCCCGGGTCAGCCCACGTGCACCGCGGGCCGGCGCCCGCGGTCGGGCTCGGCCTCGCGGAGCACCTCGCGGGTGACCGGCGCGATCTCGCCCTGCCCGAACAGGAAGAACCGCAGGAACTGGGCGAAGGGGTTGCCCTCGGTCCACTCGAAGTAGATGTGCGGCCGCTGCCCGGTGAGGTCGCGCACCTGCAGCAGCAGCGCGGCCAGCGCGTTGGGCACGCTGGAGCTCTGCAGTGCGAGCACCCGGTAGCGGTCGTGCAGCACCTCGCCGCGCACGGTCAGTTCGGCCTCGAAGTCGGACGGGTCGAGCACGGTGACCTCGACGAAGACCAGGTCGTCCTCGGCCGGGATGTCGTTGTCCTTGCGCATCTGGTGGATCTTGTCCCGGTACTCGGCGAGGTCGCGGCCGTTGGGCTCGTTGGCGATCAGGCGCAGCGGGCGGTGGGTGTAGTCCCGGACGAAGCGCTCCGCGACGTCGTCCAGGACCACGTCGGTGACGCGCAGTTCGAAGGCGCGCTTGAGCCGGGAGAGGAAGGAGACCAGCATGATGCCCGCGATGAAGCAGGCGCCGATCTTGACGCCGTCCGGCCGCTCGGCGATGTTCACGGCGGTGGTGTAGAGGAACACGGCGGCGATCACCGCGAAGGTGATCGCCCAGCGACGTTCCTGGGCCTTGCGGGCGGCGATGGTGACGGCGACCGCGGCGGAGCTGATCAGCACCAGCACGCCGGTGGCGTAGGCACCGCCCTGGGCATCGACGTTGGCGTCGAACAGCCAGGTGACCAGGAAGGCGATCAGGGTCAGCACGATCACCGTCGGCCGCACCGCCCGGGCCCAGTGCGGGGCCATGCCGTAGCGGGGCAGGTAGCGGGGCATCAGGTTGAGCAGTCCGGCCATGGCGGAGGCGCCCGCGAACCAGAGGATGGCGATGGTCGACAGGTCGTAGATGCTGCCGAAGGCGCTGCCCAGGTTCTCGTGGGCGAGGTAGGCGAGGGCTCGCCCGTTGGCCGGACCGCCGCTCTTGAACGCGTCCGGGGGGATGAGCAGGGTCGTGATGAAGCTGGTGGCGATCAGGAAGACGCTCATGATCACGGCGGCGGTGGTGAGCAGGTGCCGGGCGCCGCGGATGCGGCCGGTGGGCTTGTCCTCGGTGTCGTCCGGGTCGCCCTCGATGTGGGGCATCACGGCGACGCCGGTCTCGAAGCCGGAGAGGCCGAGCGCGAGTTTGGGGAAGACGATCAGCGCCACGCCGATCATCGCGAAGGCGTTGCCGTGCTCGGCGGTGAGCGCGTCGGTCCAGTCGCCGAACAGGTGCGGTTCCTTGAGGACGTGCCAGATGCCGTTGGCCACCACGACGACGTTGAGCGCGAGGTAGACCGCGACCAGGACGACGGCCAGGCCGATGGCCTCGCCGAAGCCCTTCAGGAACACCGCGCCGAGCATGGCCACCAGGATGAGGGTGAGCAGCACCTGCTTGCCGGACAGGGCGCTGTGCAGGTGCGGGTTCTCGATCAGGTGGGCGGTAGCGTCCGCGGCCGACAGCGTGATGGTGATCATGAAGTCGGTGGCGGCGAAGCCGAGCAGGGTCAGCACGAAGAGCTTGCCCTGCCAGAACGACAGCAGCCGCTCCAGCATGGCGATCGAGCCCTCGCCGTGCGGGCTCTCGACGGCCACCCGCCGGTAGACCGGCAGCGCGCCGCACAGGGTGACGAGCACCAGGACGATCGTGGCGATCGGCGACAGCAGCCCGGCCGCGAGGGCGGCGATGCCGGGCTGGTAGCCGAGGGTGGAGAAGTAGTCGAGGCCGGTCAGGCACATGACCCGCCACCAGTGCGCGCCCTTCTCGGCCGGCGCCTCCGCGTGCGGACCGGGGTGCTGCTTGGCCATGTCCGCGAGGCCTTCGAGCATCCACGCCCGGAACCTGGCACCCCGCGTCGACGGAGCCGAAGAGGCTGTTCCCGGTGCGGCCGAACCCGACGATCCCACGTACACCCCTGTCCATGACTTCGGCCGGCCGCCGCACGGTTCCGGACCCCCAAGGCCGCCGGACGGCGGGCCTGGTCAGGCTAGGGGACCGGGCCGGGCCGGACCGGCGATCGCGCGGGCCAACACGCCGGGATGCGCCCGTCCGGCCCTCCCGGGTGGCGTCCGCCGCCCGGCCGTGGCCCGCGGCTCCGGCGCGGCGGTGCGCCAGCCCCACCCGAAAGGGGTATAGATGTCCGCGCGCGTTGACCCGCGATGTTGACTCGTGAGGTCGAGGCGCCCATGGACCGGCGACGGACGGCAGGGAGACAGCGGTGGCGGAACCGAGTCGGCGGGGAATCCTGGGCCTGGGCCTGTTGGCGGCCACCGCCACCTCCTGCGGCGCCCGACAGCCGGGCGCCGCCCCGGACCCCACACCCCACGCCCAGGGCACCCCCGGCAGCGCCGCACCCACCGCCGCCCAGCACACCGGGCTGAAGGGCGACCCCCCGAACGAGCAGTCCCTGCCCGGCAACCCGGACTGGGAGATCACCGACCCCGGCCGGGCCGGTGCCGTGGAGGGCTTCGCCGACCGGGTCAGCGTGCTGCCCGGCGAGTCCTTCGGCCTGCACGTCTCCACCCCCGCCGCCGCCTTCACCGTCTCCGCCTACCGGATGGGCTGGTACGGGGGCGCCCGGGCCCGGCTGGTCTGGCGCCGGGAGCACGTCCCCGGCGCCAAGCAGGCGGCCGCGCACGTGGACCAGGTCACCCGTACCGTGCTGACCGGCTGGCAGCGCACCCTCACCGTGGACACCGCCGGCTGGCCCGAGGGCGCCTACCTGCTGCGCCTGGACGCCGAGGACGGCTCCGGGCGCAGCTACGTCCCGCTCACCGTCCGCTCCGCGGGCACCGCCGGGAAGACCGTGGTGATGAGCGCCCCGGCGACCTGGCAGGCCTACAACGAGTGGGGCGGCTACAGCCTCTACAACGGCCCGACCGGCGGCCTGGCCACCCGCTCGCTGCGGGTGGTCTTCGACCGGCCGTACGACTACGACCACGGCGCCGGGCTGTTCCTGGTCTACGAGGCGCCGCTGATCGCCCTGGCCGAGCGGCTCGGGCTGCCGCTCGCGTACACCACCGGGATCGACGTGGCCCGCGAACCGGGGCTGCTGCGCGGGGCGAGCGCCGTCCTCTCGCTCGGCCACGACGAGTACTGGTCGCCCGAGCAGCGCGCCCACGTGGTGACGGCCCGCGACGCCGGAACCAACCTGGCGATCCTCGGCGCCAACTGCTGCTTCCGCCGGATCCGCTTCGAGCCCACCGAGCTCGGGCCGGACCGCACGGTGGTCTGCTACAAGGCCGCCTGGGCGCAGGACCCGGGCTACCAGGCGGGCTCCCCGGCGACCACCGACTTCCGGGCCGGCCCCGGCGCCGACCCGGAGAGCTCGATGCTCGGCGTGATCTACGACGGCTACCCGGTGGACGCCCCGTACGTGGTCACCTCACCCGGGCACTGGGCCTTCGAGGGGACGGGCGTGACGGCCGGGGCGTCCTTCCCGCACCTGGTCGGCGTCGAGTACGACCGGGTCGACACCGGCTTCCCCACCCCGCGCCCGATCGAGGTGATCGCCCACTCCCCGGTGGTCTGCGAGGGTCGGCGCTCCCACTCCGACACCGCGTACTACACCGTGCCGAGCGGCGCCGGCGTCTTCGCCAGCGGGACGATGCGCTGGGTGGAGACCCTGGACGCGCGCGGCCCCGGCGGCGGCAAGGCCGACCACGGCATCGACTCCCACGCCGGGGACGTGGTCCGCAAGGTCACCGAGAACGTCCTGCGCGCCTTCGCCGTCGGCCCGGCCGGACGCACCCACCCCGCCCAGGACAACCTGGCCGCCGTCTACGGCACGGCGTAGCGGTCCATCGCGGTCGAACCGGTCTTCCCTGCCCCGGCCAGGCCCCGCCCCGGGCGCCCCCCGGGCGGGCGGGGACCGCTGATCCGGCTACACTCGCACGGTCTCACAGCAGCGCAGGTCGTCCAGGACAACCGACCGGTATGGCAGTGATGCCGGCCGGCGAGGGCACGAGGGAACAGAACATGGTCGAGGCCTCCCCGAAGGTCGTTGTCGTCGTCCCCACGTACAACGAGCGGGAGAACCTTCCGGTCCTCGCCGGGCTCCTCGCGGACCTCGCGGTGCCCGAGCTGCACCTGCTGGTGGTCGACGACAACTCCCCCGACGGCACCGGCGAGATCGCCGACAAGCTCGCCGCCGACTCCGGGGGCACCGTCGGCGTGCTGCACCGCACCGAGAAGGACGGCCTCGGCCGCGCCTACCTGGCCGGCATGGCCCGGGCCCTGGACGAGGGCGCCGACGTGGTGATCCAGATGGACGCCGACCTCTCGCACCCGGCCTCGGCGATACCCGCGATGGTCGGCACCCTGCTGGCCGACCAGGACACCGCCGTGGTGCTCGGCTCCCGCTACGTGCCCGGCGGGTCGACCGCCGAGGAGTGGCCGTGGCACCGCAAGGCGCTCTCCGCCTGGGCCAACTTCTACGTCAACGCGATCCTCGGCCTGGGCGTCCGGGACGCCACCGCGGGCTTCAAGGCCTGGCGGGCGAGCGCCCTGCGGGCCATCGACCTGCCGACCGTGCGGAGCAACGGCTACTCGTTCCAGGTCGAGATGAACTACCGGGTGATCCAGCGCGGGCTGGCCATCCGCGAGGTGCCGATCCGCTTCGAGGAGCGGATCGAGGGCGCCTCGAAGATGAGCCTCGGAGTGCAGATGGAGTCCGCCCTCGCCCCCTGGAAACTGCGCTTCAACCGCGAGGGCTAGGCCTCTTCCGGCCGGGCCCAGCTCCGCACGAGCGGGTCTGGACGAGTAGTCCCTGCGGCAACGGGCTGTGTGAGCCCCGGTCACGGGGAAAGAAGGCTCTCATGCCCCTTCTCCCGGAGTCCCTGACGGCCCTGGTCCGCCGCGGCGCCCGAGACCCGTTCGCCGTCCAGACGCTGCGCGCCACCGTGGCCGCCACCCTGTCGTACGCGGTGGCCACCCGGCTCAGCAGCGAGCCCGCCCCGCTGACGGCGCCGCTCACCGCGCTGCTGGTGGTCCAGGTCACCGTCTACTCGACGCTCAAGACCAGCATCCGCCGGGTCGTCTCGGTGGTGGTCGGGGTGCTGATCGCGATCGGCTTCAGCGCCGTGGTCGGGCTCTCCTGGTGGAGCCTGGGGCTGGTCATCCTGGCCTCGCTGGTGATCGGGCGGTTCGTCCGGGTCGAGGAGTTCGTCCAGGAGGTCGCGATCAGCGCGATGCTGATCCTGGGCGTCACCAAGCTGACCTCCCAGGCCTGGGACCGGGTGCTGGAGACACTGATCGGCGCGG
Organism: Streptomyces sp. CBMA123; assembly: GCF_014596465.1. Classification (GTDB taxonomy): domain Bacteria; phylum Actinomycetota; class Actinomycetes; order Streptomycetales; family Streptomycetaceae; genus Kitasatospora. Next base: position 6,096 of record NZ_MECK01000036.1, read on the forward strand.
CCGTCGGCCTGCTGTTCAACCTGCTCTTCGCCCCGCCGGTCTGGGTGGAGACAGCCGGGGAGTCGATCGAGGACCTCGCCCGGCGGGCCCGTCAGCTGCTGCTCGACATCTCCGAGCAGCTGGGCCGGCCGACGCCGGTGGCGCGGGCCGCCGAGCGGCTGCACGAGGCCCGCCGGCTGGACCAGGCGATCACGGACGTGGACGCGGCGCTGCGCCAGGCCGAGGACAGCCTGCGGTTCAACCCCCGGATCAGCGAGGGACTGCTCTCCCGGCTGGTGCTGCGCACCGGGCTGGACACCCTGGAGATCTGCGTGGTGGTGATCCGGGTGCTGGCCCGCTCGCTGACCGACCTGGCCAAGCGGCGCGGGCCCGAGGAGCGGCTGTTCCCGCCGGAGGTCGCGGTCGGGCTGGAGGAGCTGCTGGCGCACGTCGGCGGGGCGATGGTCAGCTTCGCGGTGCTGGTCACCACCCAGGTGAGCCGCAACGCCGAAGAGGCCGAGGAGCGGCTGACGGCCGAGCTGGCGGCGGCCTTGACCTGCCGGGAGAACGTCGCCCAGGTGCTGCTGCGCAAGGTCCAGGAGCACCCGGAGGCCTGGCAGCTGCACGGCTCGATGCTGGCCGAGGTCGACCGGATCCTGGACGAGCTGGATCTGGAGCACCGCAGTCGGCGGCTGATGGAGGAGCTGGACCGGGCCTCGCTGGCGAACCGGGAGCGGTTCTCCCCGCTGCCCCGGCTGCGCCGCGCGGTGCGGGTCGGACGCCGGGGCGAACGGGAGCGCCCGGCGGCGGGGGCCGGGCGCTGATCCGGGGCGCCGGGGCATCCGGAGACCACGGCATCAGGACATCGACGCACCAGGCCATCAGGACTTCAGGACTTCAGGACTTCAGCGCATCTGGGCGCCAGCGCATCAGGGCATCAGGGCATCAGCCAGGGCTGCTGCGGCAGCGGGTGGCCGGTCTCCAGGTAGGTCTTGAGGTTGGACAGCACCGCCGACCAACCCCGTTCGGCGTCCGCCCGCTCGGGCTCGTCCGCGAGGTTCTCGTGGGTGACGGTGAGCCGGGTCAGGTCCTGCCAGTGCCGGAGGTCGAAGGTGACCCGGGAGGGCCCGCCGGGGCGCCGTCCCTCCGGCCCGGCCCAGGTGGTGACCAGGCGGTGCGGGCGGTCGGACACCTCGACGATGCCGATCACGTCGGCGATCCCGGAGTCGTCGGCGCGCTGGTGCTCCCAGGGCGCGCCGGGCAGCCAGGTGGAGACGTTGCGGTGGCCCCAGTACAGGCCGGACTCGTCGGCGTTGGTGAGCGCGTGCCAGACCCGCTCCGGGGTGGCGCGCAGATAGACGATGCCGCGGTGGCTGAAGGCGGTCACGGGCTCAGCCCCTGGCCGCGTCGAGCAGCGGCTGGATCTCGATCTTCCGCATCCGCAGCATGACCGCCATCACGCGGTCGGCCCTGGCCCGGTCCTCGTCGCCGATCAGGTCGAGCAGGACCCGCGGGGTGATCTGCCAGGAAAGGCCGAAGCGGTCCTTGAGCCAGCCGCACGGACCCTCCTGGCCGCCGTCGGCGGTGAGCTTCGCCCAGAGTTCGTCGACCTCCCGCTGGTCGTCGCACTCGACCTGGAGCGAGATCGCCTCGGTGAAGCGGTACTCGGGGCCGCCGTTGAGAGCCGTGTAGGGCCGGCCGGCGAGTTCGAACTCGACGGTCATCACCGAGCCGGCCTGGACGGGGGCGCCCTCGCCGTAGCGGGTGACCCTGGTGATCCGGGAGTCGGGGAACAACGAGGTGTAGAGGGCGGCGGCCGCTTCGGCCTGGTCGTCGAACCAGAGGAAGGTGGTGATCTTCTGCATGCGCCCGACGGTAACGGCGAGCCCGGTCGCGGTGGCCGAGCCACGGCCGGGGGTCACCGGATCGGCGCCCCCGGCCGGACCGGCCTCCGGTCCGTGCGCTCCGGGTCAGTGCACCCAGCCCGCGTAGCGCTGCACGAAGCGCTGGCCGGTGTGGGCGGTGACGACGACGTCGTAGCGGCCCTGCTTGTCCAGCGGCCAGTCCAGGTTGAACTGCTTGCCGGGCTTGACCCACACGGTCTGGGCGCTGCCCGCGAAGTCGTTGGGCGCGGCGGTGAAGGCCACGTCCGTCAGACCGTCGTTGGCCACCTGGAGGGTGAGCTTGAGGCTGCCGTGCAGGTCGGCGGTGACGATCGGCACGCCGATGTCGTTCTGGCCGTCCTGTCCGTCCCGGACGACCGTCCCGGCGAAGCGGCGCACGAAGCCGTCCGGGCCGTGGACGGTGAAGTCGTAGCGGCCGTCGGTGGCGGCGGCGTCCCAGACGTAGGTGGCGTTCGCGCCGGGGGCGACGGTGTAGGGGGTGCCCGCGAAGGGGAGCAGGATGTTCGGGTAGACGGTGTACGGGAAGGCCACCGAGCCGTCGTTGCTCATGGTGCAGGTGACCTTGCCGGTCAGGCGGTCCACCGCGACGTCGGCCCACGGCTGGTAGGGCAGCGGGCGGTGCGGGCGCTCGCCGCGCTCCTGGACCGGCATCGACTGGGTGCCGGCGGCCGGGAGGGCGACGCCGGGCAGCTTGGCGCCCGCGTCGGCCCTGGCCATCAGGGCGTTGGTGTCGGGCAGCTTCGGGAGCGACAGGTCCGGGGCGGCGAAGTCGAAGCAGCTGGTGAGGTCGCCGCAGACGGCCCGGCGCCAGGCGGAGATGTTGGGCTCGGCCACGCCGGTGACCAGCTCCATGAAGCGCAGCACCGAAGTGTGGTCGAAGACCTGGGAGTTGACCCAGCCGCCGCGCGACCAGGGGGACGCCACCCAGAGCGGGACGCGGTTGCCGAGGCCGATGGCGCGCCCCTGGGTGAACTCCTCGGGGGTGCCGGGCTCGGGGGTGGGCGGGACCATGTGGTCGAAGTAGCCGTCGTTCTCGTCGTACATGACCAGGAAGACGGTGTGCTGCCAGACGTCCGGGTTGGACATCAGCGACTGCAGCGCCTGGTTGACCCAGTGGGCGCCGTAGGCCGGGCCGGCCTCCGGGTGCTCGGAGAACAGGTAGGGCGCGACCAGCCAGGAGATGGTCGGCAGGGTGCCGTCCTTGCAGTGGCGGTCGAAGTCGGCGGGGTCGAACTTGGTCATCGCGTTGAGGTAACGCGGGTCGTCCTGCGGGAAGTTGTGGAACTGCTTGAAGTAGGAGAGCGCGTTGTCGTCGTAGTCGCCGGTGCGGTCGTCCTTGCTGGGGTTGTGGTAGACCCGCCAGCTGACGCCGGCCGCCTGGAGGCGCTCGGCGTAGGTGGTCCAGTCGGCGACGGGGTTGTCGGTGACCGGGGTGTTGTCGATCCAGGGGCCGGTGGTGCCGTCCCGCCCGGGGCCGGAGGTACCGGTCCACAGGTAGAGCCGGTTGGGGTCGGTGGGGCCGGCCAGCGAGGTGAAGTAGGCGTCGCAGAGGGTGAACGCGTCGGCCAGGGCGTACTGGTAGGGGATGTCGTCCCGGGTGAAGTAGCCCATGGTGCGCTCGCCCTTGGCGGCGATCCACTTGTTCATCGCGCCGTTGTTGATGGCCTGGTGGCCGGTCGCCCAGTCATGGGGCAGGCCGCCGGCGTTCTGCGCGTTGTACTTCGAGGTGTCCATCCGGTACGGCAGCATCACCCCGCCGTCACTGCGGCGGCCGTCGGGCTGGCGGAACACGTCGGTGCCGTCCGGGAACTGGAGCGCCTGCTTGTCGCCGAAGCCGCGCACACCGTTCAGGGTGCCGAAGTAGTGGTCGAAGCTGCGGTTCTCCTGCATCAGGACGACGACGTGCCGGACGTCCTTGAGGGTGCCGGTGAGGGCGGTGGCGCCCTCGGTGGCAGGAGCGGGGGCGGCGTCGGCCCGGGTGGCGGACAGGCCGGTCAGGGCGGTGGCGCCGACGGCCGCGGAGGCGCCGACGAAGGTGCGGCGGGAGAGCTCGGGCATCACGAACTGGCCTCTCAGAGCTGGAAGGTGGCGACGGCGGCGGCGGTGTCGGAGGGCCACTCGTTGGCGGCGGTGTTCGGCTCCGGCTGGGGCCAGTCGGCGACCAGGGTGTGCGCCTCGACCAGCTTCAGCGCTCCGGCGTAGTGGACGGAGTCGATGCGGTCCTGCGGCTCGGGGCGATCGCCGCGCCGCTTGCGGGTGGGCGACCAGGTGACGCCCGGGGCCTTCGCCGGGTCGCGGTTCTCCTCGCGGAAGGTGTCGGTCAGTCCGGCGGCCCGCAGCTCCGTGGTGACCGGCCAGGCGAGCGGGCCGACACCCTGGTGGGCGGCGGCGGTGCCGGCCGTCCAGTCCAGGTGGGAGGGCGAGGACAGCGCGCCGGCCAGCACCACCGGGACGCCCCGGGCGAGGTCCGCGCGCACGGCGGCGGCCAGCGCCTTGGCCTGCTTGACGCGCGGCGAGGCGTTCTCGGCCGCCAGCACCTGGGCGGCGGTGCCGCCGTCCTGGATCGCGTACGGGCCGTAGCCCGCCTCGTCGAGGTGCGCGGCCCAGAACCGGACGCCGCGGCCACCGGGCAGCTGGACGGTGGCCGCGACGGCGGGCAGCTCGGCGGTGGCCTGGGTCAGCTCGGTGAGCGGGTAGCGGCTGAGGATACCGACGCTGCCCGGGCTCTGGTGGGCGTACCAGCCGAGGGCGTCGGCCAGGGTCCTGGCCCGCTCGCCGGCCGTCTCCTGCAGGGCGAGCGCGTCCAGGCCCTGGGCGAGGACGACGCGCAGCTGCTTCTCCAGCGCGTCGGTGTAGCCGGAGCCGGCCTGGTGCAGGTTCCAGCTGGCGGCCTTGAGCCGCGGCGGGGCGGCCGGGGCCACCACGGGGACGAGCACGGTGACGGTGTCGGTGGCGCCGGTGCTGTCCTTGACGCCGACCACGACCAGCTCGGGGTTGCGGCCGGCGGTGGCGGGCGCCGTGCCGGTGAGCGTGCCGTCGGCGGCGACCGAGGCCCAGGCCGCGCCGCCGAGCTTGCGGTAGGCGGCGGAGCCGGGGGCGTTGCCGGCCGGGCGGGACCAGAGCCCGCCGAGCTTGATCGTCACGGCGGCGCCGGGGGCGACCGGGGTGGCGGTGAAGGAGTCGACGGCCGCATGCGGGGGGACGACCGCGGGCTTGGGCCGGAAGCTGAACGGGGCGGTCTGGGCCAGGATGCCGTAGCCGTCCTTGGCGAGCAGGTAGGCGGTGTACGGGCCGCCGGTCAGCGCGGAGGTGTCGAGCTGGGCATCGCCGGAGGTGCCGGGGACGTACTTCCACACCAGCGAGGAGCCGGTGCCGGGCCGGCGGCTGCCGTCGTACACGCCGACCCAGTTCTTGGCGTCGGGGGCGTCGGTGCTCCAGTGGAAGGTGAGCCGGTCGCCTTCGGCGGGGCTGCTGGATGAGGTCAGGGTCAGGGCGCTGCCTGCGGCCACGGTGGTCCTGTCCGCCGCCGCGGGTCCGGTCCGCCGGGGGACGGTGCCGGAGCCGCGCGCGGCTGGTCATGGAGGCGGGGAGGGAGAACGCCCACAGTTGGCTGTACAACTGTGGGCGGGCTCATTCACCCGAAGGCCGGCGACCGGAACGTGAACGGCGTGTGACGGAGCGTCGGGCGGTTCGGGAACTCCGTGGCGCAAGCACTTCCGGACATGCGCGGAGGGCCGCGACGGACGATCCGTCGCGGCCCTCGGGGGGCGTGTGGCCGGCCAGGCCGGGGGCCTGGCGCAGGGCTCAGGCCAGGGCGAGGAACAGCTTCTCCAGTTCGGCCTCGCTCATCGGCGCCGCGTCCTCGTCGGCGGCGGCCATGCACTGGCGCATACCGCTCGCGACGATCTTGAATCCGGCCCGGTCCAGGGCACGCGAGACGGCGGCGAGCTGGGTGACCACGTCCTTGCAGTCCCGGCCCGCCTCGATCATCGCGATCACCCCGGCCAACTGGCCCTGGGCCCGCCGCAGTCGGTTCAGGACCGCGCCGACCGCCTCCTCGTCCACCTGCATGTCCGGGCCGCCTTTCACATCGACTGTCGATGGACAAGTGTACCCGGAGGGGTATTCATTCCCGGCTCGCGGAGTTCGTCGCGAAGTTCGTCGCGGAGATCGTCGCGCAGGGCCGTCGATCAGCGGCGGGCCAGCCGGCGCTCGCCCCCGGCGCCGGTCGCGTACGGCAGCTCGTAGTAGGCGAACACCTCGGGCTCGTCGGTGGCCGGCAGGATGTCGTCGGTGCCGATCGCCGGGGCCTCCTTGACCTTGCTCCGCGGATACGCCACCCGCAGATAGGCCGGACCGGCCACCGCCCCCTCCAACGGGACGAAGACCAGCCGGCGCTTGGCGATCACGCCGATCGTGACGGTGGCGAAGAAGGGCTCGTCGGTGGACGTCTCGACGTAGACCGACTCCAGCGTGCCGATCCGCTTGCCGTTCTCGTCGACCACGTCCTGACCCCGCCACTCGCGGATGTCTGCCATAGCGATTCCCATGGCCTCGGACCTCCCGTGTCGGACGCTCCCCATGGTCCCCCGCCGTCTTTCGACCCCCGGAGTTCCCATCCTGCGCCGGGACGGACGCCGGGGCGCGACGAAAGGGACATACAGGGGTGAGCCGGCCAACCGCCACCAGGGCGCTGACCTGGGCTTTAGGCTGTCCGCCAACGTTCGGGAACAGCTCGCCCGGGGATCTCCCCGGCCGGGACGGCCAGAGGGGCGGCAGCCGTGGGGTACGAGAGCATGTGGGAGTCCGGCGCTCCGGAGGTCGCGGCCGACCTCCGGCCCGAGATCCCCCACCCGGCCCGGATGTACGACTACTACCTGGGCGGGAAGGACAACTTCCCCGCCGACCGCGCCGCCGCCGAGAAGGCGCTCGCCGCCAACCCCGAGTTCCGCGCCACGGCCCGGGCCAACCGGGGCTTCCTGACCCGGGCGGTGGGCTGCGTCGCCGGGCTGGGCATCGACCAGTACCTCGACATCGGCACCGGCATCCCCACCGCCGGCAACACCCACGAGATCGCCCAGGCCGCGGACCCGGCCGCCCGGGTCGTCTACGTCGACAACGACCCGATCGTGCTCAGCCACGCCCGCGCCCTGATGGCCGGCGCCGGACCGGGCCGCACCACCGTGCTGCAGGCCGACCTGCGGGACCCTGCGGCGGTGCTGGACGCCGTCCGAGCCGAGGGGCTGCTGGACTTCTCCCGGCCGGTCGGGCTGGTGCTGGCGGCCGTGCTGCACTTCCTGCGGGACGAGGACGAGCCGTACCGGGCGGTGGCCACCCTGCTGGCTGCACTGCCCTCCGGCAGCCACCTGGTGCTCTCCCACGGCACGGCCGACTTCATCCCCGCCGCCGTGCGCGACCGGGTCACCGGCGTCTACGACAGGGCCACCGCGCCGCTGGTCGGCCGGAGCCGGGAGCAGGTGCGGGCCTTCTTCGACGGACTGGAGCTGCTCGACCCCGGGGTGGTCACCGTCCCGCTCTGGCGACCCGGGGCGGCACCGGCCCCGGGCGCGGAGCGGGTGAGCATGTACGGCGCGGTCGCGCGCAAGCCCTGACGGCGGGGCTCGACGGCGGGGGCTCACGGCGGGCTCCTACGGCGGGGGCTCGCGGCGGGCTCCTACGGCGGGGGCTCGCGGCGGGCTCGACGGCGGGCTCTCGCATCGGGCCGGGGGCGGCCCGGGGTGGTGCTGGCGGGACCCCGGATTGGGGGGTTTTTACCACCGACCCGGGCCAACGCCCCGGCTACTGTCGTCGGGACGGCCCCGGACCGGGGCGGTCGACACGGGGTCAGCACGCGATGAACGCGCATGACTTGGGGGGAACCACCATGGACCACTACCGCCGTTACGCCCACCGACGCCACACCTACCGCCGCTACGCCGGGGCCGTCGTGGTCGCCGGGCTCGCCATCGGGGTGCTCACCGCCTGCGATCCGGTCGGGACGTCCTTCAGCGACGACGCGACCGTCTCGGACAAGGTCACCGCCGTCAAGCTCGACAACTCCTCCGGGGACGTCACCGTCCACGGCAAGTCCGGCGCCGGAGGCGTCTCCGTCCACCGGAAGGTCACCTACCACAGCGGGAAGCCCGGAACGACCACCCGGGTAGACGGCGGGACCCTGGTGCTCGGCGGCTGCGGCCACAACTGCTCGGTGGACTACACCGTCGAGCTGCCCGCCGGGCTTTCGATCAGCGGCAGCACCTCCGCCGGCGGGATCCACCTCTCCCAGGTCGGCGAGGTCTCGGTGCACACCGACTCCGGTGACATCTCGGTCGACCAGGCCTCGGGCTCGGTCGACGTGCGCACCAACAACGGTGAGATCAAGGGCACTTCACTCAAGGGCGACAAGATCCAGGCCAAGACGGACAACGGCGGGATCAACCTCACCCCCGGCAAGGCCCAGGACATCAAGGCCACCACCTCCAACGGCGAGATCCACGTCACCGTGCCGACCGGCTCCTACCACGTCAGCGCCGGCACGGACATCGGCGAGAAGCACATCGGGGTCCAGAACGACCCCAACGGCACGTTCAAGCTCGACCTGGGGACGGACATCGGCGACATCACCGTCAAGACCGGCTGACCGGGACGGCCCGCGGCGACTGCCGCTCCGGGCACGCACCTCGACGGGCGTACCCGGAGCGGGTGTGCCCGAAGGTCAGAGGCCGGTCTGGAGCTCGGCGCGGTGGCGGATGTACTCGTCGGGGTGCGACCGGGCGATGGTGACGGCCACCTCCACCAGGGCGTGCAGCTCGGCCGGATAGGCGCGCGGCACCAGCGGCAGACCCGGCAGGATGCAGCGGCGGACGTCCAGGTCCTCGTTGCCGACGAACTCCCGCAGCGCGGCCTCGTTCCAGCTGTCGCGGACGATCGCGCCCTCGTCGGCCGTCGCGTTCCGGCCGCCGCCGACCGTCAGCGCCGTCCAGTACCAGGCCCGGGCGGCACCGGCGCGCTCCGGGTTGGTACCGGTCCGCAGGTAGCCGAGCAGGGCCAGCCGGACCCGGCGCTGGCCGAAGGCGACCAGGGCGGGCTCGACCAGGCGGCGGTTGAAGCTCGGGTTGGGGTCGTGGACCGCCGCCTCCAGCAGCGGCTCGAAGTACTCCTCGGGCAGCTCGGAGCGCCCGGCGAGCGCCTTGTGGACCTCCCATCGGGCCGCGCTCGGGTAGTCCGCCCCCGACGCGACCTCGGCCCCGAGCACGCGGAGCAGACGTGAAAGCCGCAGCTCGAACGCCTGCGATCCGTCCCCCGCGCGCTCGGGCAACGGCTGGAGAATCCGCACCTCGCCGGCCGTGTCCTTGGTTTCCACGAACATCCTCCTCATTCTGAGTCATCGGCAGACTACTCGCTGATACACCCGTTCGGAGTCGGTTTTCAGCCAGGACCGGATCTTGAACGGCTTCCGGGACGAAGGCTTGACGTCCCCTCAGTTCACGGTCGTGGCAGCCGGTTCGGAGCGCGTCGGTGCGGTACGGCGCGGGATGACCACCCGTCAGGAGGGACGGCCGGGCGGGACGAGGCCGGACTGGTAGGCGATCGCGACCAGTTGGGCCCGGTCCCGGGCGTCCAGCTTGGCCATCGCCCGGTGCACATGGGTACGGACGGTGAACGGGCTGACGAACATCCGCTCGGCTATCTCCTCGTTGGTGAGCCCGGTGGCGGCCATCGACATCACCTCGCGCTCACGGGCGGTGAGGACGGCGAGCCGCTCGACGGGCGCGGCGGCGGCCGGATCGGGCTGGGCGAGGAACTGCTCGATCACGGCCCGGGTGGCGGCCGGCGAGAGCAGGGCATCACCGGCCGCGACGGTGCGCACGGCGGCGAGCAGTTCCTTCGGGTCGGCGCCCTTGCCGAGGAAGCCCCCGGCGCCCGCGCGCAGCGCCTGGGCCACATACTCGTCGATCTCGAAGGTGGTCAGGATGAGCACCCGGGTACCGGACAGCTCCTCGTCCGCGCAGATCTCGGCGGTGGCACCGAGGCCGTCGGCGCCGGGCATCCGGATGTCCATCAGCACGATGTCGGGCTTGGTGGCGCGGGCCAGTTCCACCGCCTCCCGGCCGTCGGCGGCCTCGCCGACCACCTCCATGTCCTCCTCGGCGTCGATCAGCATCCGGAAGGCGCCGCGCAGCAGGGCCTGGTCATCGGCGAGCAGCACGCGGATGGTCATGCGTGGTCCTTGTCCTTTCGGATGGCGCGATCTTGTCGGGCGGAGCCGGTGGGGCGGGCGGAATCGGCGGAGCGGGCGGAATCGCCGGAGCGGGCGACGCAGCCCCAACGGCCGACGTGGTCGGGGCGGGCCGTACCGTCCGGCCGGCCGGCGGCGTCCGGTGGCGTCGCGCCGTCGGGGTGGGCGGTGCCCTCCGACCGCGGCCCGATGTCCTCCCTGGCGCCGGTGCGCAGCGGGAGTTCGGCGGTGACCAGGAAGCCGCCGTCGGGCCGCCGGTCGGCGGTGAGGCGGCCGCCGATCGCGCCGGCCCGCTCGCGCATGCCGATCAGGCCGAAGCCGCTCTCGCCCGGGGCGGGCGGGGGCAGCAGGGCGGTGCGGGGGCGGCCGGGGCTGCTCGGGCGGCCGTTGGCGACGCTGACGGCCACCCGGCTGCCGCTGTAGGAGAGGGTGACCTCGGCGTCGGCGCCGTGGGCGTGCTTGGCGACGTTGGTCAGCGACTCCTGGACGATCCGGAAGGCGGTGAGGTCGACGCCGGGCGACAGCGAGCGGGGCTCGCCCTCGACGGTGAGCCGGACCGGCAGGCCGGCCCGCTCGAAGGTGTTGATCAGCTCGGGCAGCCGGTCCAGGCCGGGGGCCGGTTCGAGCGGGGCCGGCTCCTCCGCGCGGCGCAGCAGGCCGACGGTGGCCCGCAGCTCCTGGAGGGCGGAGCCGGTGGCGTCGGTGATGTGGCTGAGCACCTCGCGGGCCTGCACCGGGTGGTTGTCCATGAGGTGGACGGCGATGCCGGCCTGGGCGTTGGCCAGGGCGATGTGGTGGGCGACCACGTCGTGGAGGTCGCGGGCGATCCGGATCCGCTCGTCGGCGACCCGGCGGCGGGCCTCCTCCTCGCGGGTGCGTTCGGCGCGCTCGGCGCGTTCCTCGATCGCGGCGAGGTGGGCGCGGCGGTTGCGGATGGAGTCGCCGAGGGCGCCGGGCAGCAGGGCCCAGGCGAGGACGCTGATCCGCTCGCCGATCGGGCCGCCGGGGCCGAAGACCAGCGAGATCCCGGTGAGCAGGACGGCGGTGAGGATCGAGGCGCGCAGCGCGGTGGCGCGGTCGGTGCGCACGGCGAGGAAGTAGAGCGCGAGCAGCAGCGGGGTGGCCAGCATCGGGGTGAGCCGGGGGCTGGTCCAGGTGAGCATCATGGTGGAGAGCAGGGTGACGGCGACCACCGCGCGCGGGTGGCGGCGGTGGAAGAACACGGCGGCGGCGGCGATCAGGGCGAGGAGGCAGGTGGCCGGGTCGACCGGGGCGAAGCGCCCGCTGGTCTGGTCGACCGTGGCGCCGAGGGCGGTGACCCCGATCAGGGCCACGCCACCGGCGACGTCGAGCAACCGGGGGTGCTCGCGGCGCAGGCGCTGCCAGGTGTCGCTCATGGTCCTGCTCTCCGGGTCGGGGTGCCCTGGCCGCACCCTCGCCGGGTTCTGCCAGTCGGTGTCGCGCCGCGCCCGGTGGGGTGCGGGGCGCCGAGTGGGGGCCTCCGCGCGGGCGGCGGCCCTGACAGCAACGGTAACGGTTGGGGCTTGAACCGGTGTCCGAGCCGACCTGCGCCGGACCGGGCCGCCCTGGTGGGAGGCCCGGTCCGGTGGCTCCGGGCCCGGCCCGAGGGGTGCCGGGGCCGGGCCGGGCGGTGCCGGTACCGGTACCGGTACCGGGGCCGACGGCTGTCGGGCGGTACCGGGCGGTGCCGGGCCTAGACGGTGACCGACTCCTTGACCGGTGCCGGCTCGGGGGCGGCGGTGTGCAGCTTGCTGCCCTCGACGTCGACGTCGGGTATCAGGCGGTCGAGCCAGCCCGGCAGCCACCAGGCGCGGCGGCCGAGCAGGGCGAGGACGGCCGGGACGATCGTCATCCGGACCACGAAGGCGTCGAAGGCGACGGCGGCGGCGAGGCCCAGACCCATCATCTTGATCATCGGCTCGCTCATCCCGATGAAGCCCGCGAAGACGGCGATCATGATGAAGGCGGCCGCGGTGACCACCCGGGCGTTGTGCCGGAAGCCGGTGACGATGGCCTCGTTCGGTTGCTCGCCGTGGACGAAGCCCTCGCGGATCCGGGTGACCAGGAACACCTCGTAGTCCATGGCGAGGCCGAAGACCACACCGATCAGGAAGATCGGCATCATGCTCATCACCGGGCCGGTCTGCTCCACGCCGATCAGGTCGGCCAGCCAGCCCCACTGGAAGACCGCGACGACCGCGCCGAGCGCGGCGGCCACCGAGAGCAGGAAGCCGAGCGCCGCCTTGATCGGGACGAGGACGGAGCGGAAGACCACCATCAGCAGCAGGACGGCCAGGCCGACGACCACCGCGAGGTAGGGCAGCAGTGCGTCGGTCATCTTCTGCGAGACGTCGATGTTCATCGCCGTCGTACCGCTGACCAGGACGGTCGCCCCGGTGGAGGCCTTGAGCCCGGCCGCCTGGCCGCGGATGGTGTGGACCAGGTCCTTGGTCGCGGCCTCGGCCGGACCGGTGGCCGGGATGGCGCTGACCAGGGCGGTGTCCCCCGCCTTGTTGAACATCGGCGGCGTCACGGTGACCACCCCGGGCACGCCGGAGAGGGTCTTCTCGACCTGGCCGGCGGCGGCCTTCGGGTCCGCGGTGCCCTTGACGTCCACCAGGACGGTCAGCGGGCCGTTGAAGCCCGGGCCGAAGCCCTCGGACAGCAGGTCGTAGGCCCGCCGCTGGGTGGTGGAGGTGGGCTTGGCCTCGTCGCCGGGCAGGCCGAGCCGCAGGTCGAGCGCGGGAGCGGCGAGCACGCCGAGGCCGACCACGCCGAGCAGCAGCACCCCGAGCGGGCGGCGCACGATGAACCGGGCCCAGCGGGCGCCGCCGTTCTCCTTCGTGCCGGCCGGCTGCGCCTCGCCCTTGGCCTTGCGGACCTTGCGGGGCAGCGCCCTGCGGCCGATGAAGCCGAGCAGCGCGGGCACCAGGGTGAGCGCGACCAGCACGGCGATGACGACCGTCCCGGCGGCGGCCATGCCCATCTTGGCGAGGAGCGGGATGCCGACCACGGAGAGCCCGGCCAGGGCGATCACCACGGTGAGGCCGGCGAAGACCACCGCGGAGCCGGCGGTGCCGATGGCCCGGCCGGCCGCCTCCTGCGGGGTGCGGCCCTCGGCGAGCTCGGCCCGGTAGCGGGAGACGATGAACAGGGCGTAGTCGATGCCGACCGCGAGGCCCAGCATCATGGCGAGCGTGCCGGTGGTCGAGGAGAGGCCGAGCGCGCTGCCGAACGCGGTGATCAGCGACATGCCGAGGCCGACGCCGATGACGGCGGTGAGCAGCGGCAGGCCGGCGGCGACCAGCGAGCCGAAGGTGATCACCAGGACGACCGCGGACAGCGCCATGCCGATCGCCTCGCTGCTGCCGCCCGCGTCGGGCTTGGCCATCAGCGCGTTGCCGCCGATCTCGACCTTGAGCCCGGCGTCCCGGCCGTGCTGGGCGGCCTGCTGGAGGGCGTCGGTGGCGCCCTTGGACACCTCGCCCGCCTTGGCGGAGTAGTTGACCGTCGCGTAGGCCGTCGAGCCGTCCTTGGAGACGGCGCCCGGCATCTTGAACGGGTCCACCGCGCCGGTGACCTGCTCGCCGTGGGCGAGTTCGGCGACCGTCTTCTCGACGGCCTGCTGGTTCGGCCCGGCGGTGATCTTCTGCCCGGAGGGCGCGACGAACACCAGGCGGGCCGAGGCGCCGTCGGCGTGACCGCCGGGGAAGCGCTCGTTCATCAGGTCGAAGGCCTTCTGCGCCTCCGTGCCGGGCATCGAGAATCCGTCGTCGGGTGCGGCGGGCGCCTTGGCCGCCAGGACTCCGGCGAGCGCCAGCACGGCGACCCAGAGCAGGGTCACCAGCCGGCGCCGGACGAAGGCCCATCGGCCCAGGCGGTAGAGGAACGTGGCCACGGGAGAGCGGGCTCCTTCGGATTCGACGGAAGATGCGGGACGGGGACGGGTGCGGGTCACGGATGCACGGAGGCGGTCCGCTCGCAGCATGACCAATCCTTGGTCAGCACCCCCTCCTCCGTCGTCATCTCTGCGCAGGCCGTCTGCGTACTGCGGACGCAGTACGCCCCTCCCCCGTACGGCGGAGCGCGCGGCCTCCCCCGGGAGCAGCCGGGGGCGGCCGGTGGCCTGCGGCGGGAGCAGCCGCAGGTCACCCGTGCGGGGGTGACGGCGGGCCGCGACCGCCCCGGCGAAGTAGCGTGATGGGCCACTGGCCTGACCGTTTCCACCCGGTCCGGGCCGACCCGTCCCGATCGGTGCTGATTCCAGCCCGCCGCCGGAGGTGCCCCATGGGCGTGCCCGCCGCCCGCATCGTGTTCGACGAGAACGACCGCGCGGCCGTCGCCGACGCCGTGACCGAGATGCTCACCACCGGCGCCCTGACCCTCGGCCCGTGGACCGAGCGCTTCGAGCAGGCCTTCGCCGCCGAGCACGGCGCCTCCCACGCCATCGCGGTGAGCAGCGGCACGGCGGCGCTGGAGGTGATCCTGCGCACCGTCGACGTCCGCGGCCGCGACGTGGTCGTCCCCGCCGTCACCTTCTACGCCACGGCCGGCGCGGTGATCCACGCGGGCGGTCGCCCGGTGATCGCCGACGTCGACCCGGCCACCCTCGCGCTCTCCCCCGAGACCCTCGCCGCGGCCCTCACCCCGGATACCGCAGCCGTCGTACTCGTCCACATCGGCGGACTGGTCACCCCGGAGGTGGACGCCCTGCGCGCGCTCTGCGACCGGCACGGCGTCCCGCTCGTCGAGGACGCGGCGCACGCCCACGGCAGCAGCCTGGGCGGGCGCGCCGCCGGGACCTTCGGCCTGGCCGGGGCCTTCTCCTTCTACCCGACCAAGGTCACCACCAGCGGCGAGGGCGGCATGATCCTCACCGAGTCGCCGGAGCTGCGCGACGAGGCCCGGATCCACCGCGACCAGGGCAAGGGCTCCTTCGGCGCCAACCACCACGTCCGGCTCGGCTACTCCTGGCGGATGAGTGAGCTGCACGCGGCCGTCGGCACGGTGCACCTGCGCCGGCTCAAGGAGTTCATCGAGACCCGCCGGGCCGTCGCCCGCCGCTACGACGACGCCCTGGCCGGCGTCGACGGGCTGCGGCCGGTGCTCGAACCGCCCGGCAGCCGCGGCAACTACTACAAGTACGTGGCGCTGCTGGCGCCCGGCGTCGACCGCCCCGCCTTCAAGCGGGCGGTGGCCGAGGAGTACGGGGTGCGGCTGTCCGGCGAGGTGTACGACCTGCCGCTGCACCTGCAGCCGGTGCTCGCCCCCTACCGGGGCGGGCCGCTGCCGGTGGCCGAGGACGTCTGCGCCCGACAGGTCTGCCTGCCGGTGCACTCCGACATGACCGAGGACGAGACGGAGCTGGTGATCGAGGCCGTCTCGACGGTGCACCGGCGGATGGCCGGGTAGCCGGAGCGAAAGGAGCAAGACCGTGCGGATAGCCGTCACCGGGGGCTGCGGGTTCATCGGCTCACACGTCGTGGACCACCTGATCGCGGCCGGCCACGAGGTCCTCGCCGTGGACACCACCGACAAGTACCTCAACCCCGACGCCGAACACGCCCGGATCGACGTCCTCGACCTGCCCGCGCTGACCTCCGCGCTGGCCGGCAGCGAGGTCGTCTACCACCTCGCCGCGATGGCCGACGTCGAACAGGTCTCCGCCGACCCCGTCCGGGCCGTGCGGACCAACATCGACGGCACCGAGGCGGTGCTCGAGGCCGCCCGGCGCAGCGGACTGAGCCGCACCGTCCTGGCGAGCACCGTGTGGGTCTACGGCGCCGCCCTCACCGACGAGCAACTCGACGGCGGGGAACAGGAGTTGGACGAACACGTGCCGATCGAGCTGGAACACAGCGGGCACCTGTACGTGGCCACCAAGCTCGCCGCCGAGATGCTCGTGCACAGCTACCGCGAGCTGTACGGACAGCACTTCACCATCCTGCGCTACGGCATCCCGTACGGGCCGCGGATGCGCGACGAACTGGTCGTCGCCCGGTTCGTCCAGGCGGCCCTGGCCGGGCGGCCGATCACCATCGCCGGCGACGGCCGGCAGAGCCGCAACTTCGTCTACGTCGAGGACCTCGCCGACGCCCACGTCCGGGCCCTCTCCCCGGCCGCCGAGGACCAGACCTTCGCCCTGGAGGGCTCCACCGCCGTCTCGGTGCGCGACATCGCCGACACCGTCGACCGGCTGCTCGGACCGGTCAGCATCGAGCACATCGACGGGCGCAAGGCCGACTACACCGGGCGGCGGATCTCCTCCGCCCAGGCCAAACGGCTGCTCGGCTGGTCGCCGAAGACCAACTTCGCCGACGGCGTGCACCGCTACGCCGACTGGTACCGGGCCGCCGCCGCCACACCCGCCGCCGGCTGACCGGGCCGCCCGATGCCGCACGCCCTGCTGGTCTCCGGCTCGCTCGGCCAGGGCCACGACGTGATGGCCCAGGCGTGCGCGGACACCCTGCGGGAACGCGGCTGGACCACCGGCACCGTGGACGCCATGGCCCTGCTCGGGCAGCGGTCGGGCGCCGCCGGGGAGGCCGTCTTCCGGCGGCTGCTCGACCTGCCCGGGGTCTACGACGCCTTCCACTTCGCCGCGCTGCGCCCCGGTGCCCGGCTCGCGCTGCTCGCCGACGCGGCCGCCCGCAGCCGGCTCGTCCCGGCGCTGGGCGAACTGGTGCGGGCGCAGCGGCCGCAGCTGGTGGTCTCGGTGTTCGCCACCGCCACCTCGGCGGTCAACCGGCTGCCTCGGCGGGACTTCCGGCATTTCGTGTTCTGCACGGACGTCACCCCGCACCGGCTGTGGGTGCAGGAGGGCACCGACCTGTTCCTGGTCACCTCGGAGGTCGCCGCCTGCGCCGTGCGCCGCTACCGGCCCGACGCCTCCGTGTGCGTCCTCCCCGCGCCGCTGCGCCGGCCGTTCTACCGGCCACCGGCGCGGGCCGCGGCCCGCGCCGAATTCGGCGTGCCGCCGGATGCCGGGTGCGTGCTGCTGATGTCCGGCTCCTGGGGGCTCGGGCCGATCGCGCACACCGCCGCCTCGCTGGCCGCCGCGGGGCCGCACGTGCTCGCCGTGGCCGGGCGCAACCAGGAACTCGAACGCCGGCTGCGGGCGGCCGCCCGCCACCAGCCGCGACTGCACGCCTTCGGCTACACCGACCGGATCCCGGCCCTGATGGCCGCCGCCGACCTGGTCGTCACCAGCTCCGGCGACACCTGCAGCGAGGCCCGGGCGATCGGACGCCGGCTGCTGCTGCTCGACGTCGTCCAGGGCCACGGCCGGGACAACCTCCAGCACGAACTGGAGCTCGGCCACGCCGACGTCGCCACCGCCCGCCCGGCCGAGGTGGTCCGCAACGCCCTCGCGGCGCTGGGCAGGCCGGCACCCGAACCCTCGCCCGGTGCCACCCCGGAGGCCTGGCAGAAGGGGTTCGGGGCGGCGCTGGAGCGGGTCGGGCTGGGGTAGCCGGGGTCGTCAGCCGCTGCGGACCTGGGGTCACCGGGCAGCAGAAGACCGGCTGGCGTGCGCCGCGGGCGAGGGGCGGGACGGGACGGCGTGGTCGCGCAGGGGGCCGAGGGTGAGGGCCTGGGTGCGGCAGTGGGCGGCGATCAGCGGGAGGGCGGCCACGGTGGCGCGCCAGGAGTCGGGGGCGGAGGTGCAGTCGGAGTCGTGCAGCAGGAGGGTGGCGCCGGCGGTGAGGCCGGGGCGGGCGGTCGCGTAGACGGAGTCGCCGGTGGCCTCGGCCGTCCAGTCGCGGCCCCACGCGGTCCACAGCACGCTGCGCAGGCCGAGGCGGCGGGCGGCCAGCGCGGCACCGGCCGTCAGCACGCCGTACGGCGGTCGGTACCAGTGCGGGCGGGCGCCGCACAGGTCGGTCACCGCCTCGGTGGCGCGGCGCAGTTCGCGCAGGTCGCGGGCCGGG
>NZ_MECK01000037.1 GCF_014596465.1 Streptomyces sp. CBMA123
CCACTGCTGCTGGGCCACGGTCGGCTGGTACGCCGGAGCCGCCTGGGGCGGCGGCTGCTGGGCGTACCCACCCGGCGGCGGCACCTGCTGCGGCAGGGGCTGGGCCGGCGGCCATGCGCCGGGCTGGGGCTGCTGAGGCTGGGGCTGGGGCTGCTGGGGCTGGGGCTGCTGGGGTGCGGTCGGCTGCTGGTACCACGCCGGCTGGGCCGGCTGCTGCTGCCATCCGGGCTGCGGCGGGCCGTACGGCGCGGGCTGCGGTGCGGACGGGGCGGTCTGCATGACCGGCCAGGGCACCCCGGCCGACGCGGCCTCCGGCCGCTCCCGCCACGAGGAGCGGGCGAGCAGCACGATCAGCGCCGCGGTGACGACCACGCCGAGCGCGAAGGTCGCGAGCTTCAGCTCGCCCTCGGTCGTCCCGGTGAACCACTCCCGCTGCGGCCTGTCCAGCAGCGCACCGGTCAGGCTGCGCACCCGGTTGTAGCCCTCGACCAGGGCCACGCCCGCCGCGACGCCGAGCGCCCAGTTGCGCCCGCGCAGCAGCAGGAGGCCCGAGAGCAGGTACAGCAGGCCGTAGTTGAGGCTTCCGGTCTCGGCGTCCACCGAGGTCCCGCCGTAGTAGAAGATGCCCTTGAGGTAGGTCGCGAAGCCGACCTGCCCGAAGCAGTTGTAGGCCGCCCAGCCGAGCAGCACCACGCCCCAGCCGATCGCCAGGCCACCGGCCCCACGCATCGGACGCGTCTGTGTCATCCCCGCACCCCCACCCCTTCGGCCTTCTCCGACCGTCCGTCCGCCCGCCCTCGGTTTCGCCGCCACAGGATGCCACACGGCGCAACGGACCCGGAATCCAGCCCGTTCAACGGATCCCGCCGACGGATCCCGGCGGCTCAGCGGACGTGCAGCCCGCTCCAGTCGATGCTTCCGCCGGACTGGCCGGAGCCGCCGGTGATCGCCAGCGGGCTGTGGTAGGTGGCGTTGACGTCCGCGCTGGAGTTGCCCGGCTGGTCCGGGGCCAGGTTGTCGGCGGTGAGCGCCTGTCCCCAGACCGTCCAGATCGTCCAGGGGGTGCGCCGCAGGGTGTCCGGCTGGCGGGAGTTGACGGGCACGGCGAAGGACTCGGCGAGCATCCGCGGCTTGCCGTAGGCGGCGAGCCCGTCGTAGTAGCGCTTGGTCCACACCTCGCCGGTGCCGATCGGGTGCGCCGGGCTGCCGCTGTAGTCGTCCACCCCGACCACGTCGACGTACTGGCTGCCCGGGTAGTAGTCCCACGGGTCCGTCCCCGGGGCGCCGTCCCAGGACACCGGCGTCCAGGCGAACAGCAGGTTGTGCAGGCCCCTGGTCTCCACCAGGTACTTGTAGGTGATCCGCCACAGCGCCTGGTAGTCGGCCGGCTTCTGGCCCGCCCACCAGAACCGGCTGGAGCAGTCCTTGACGTTCATCTCGTGGTACGGACGCAGCAGCACCGGCACGTCCTGGGCGGCCAGGTACTCCAGGTGGTCGGCCAGGTAGGACAGGTCGGTGATCAGCGCGCGGTACTCCGGGGTGTCGCCCGCGGCGTCCACGACCCGGCCGAACCAGCCCGGGTCGGTGGCCGCCGGGGATTTCGAACAGAGCACCCGGTCGAAGGACTTGACGTCGGATCCGGGGTAGGGCTCGTGGAAGGACATGCCGACGATCCCGGCCGGGGCGCCGCCGTTGTCCGGCAGTTCGGTGGTGCTGCCGTCGCAGTTGTGCTGGACGCCGGCGCTGTCGTAGGAGCCGTCGTCGGCGCGCGGGTGGCCGGACCAGACGGCGGCCATCAGGTCGACGGCGTCGTCGGTGTACTGCCAGCCGGCCCGGCAGGTGGGCCAGCGGCCGGCCGAGTAGGAGCGCGGGTTGCCGACGCCCCAGGCGTTCTGGCCGTAGCCGGGGCCGAGGTCGGTCTCCATGAAGCCGGGCAGCCGGCCGGTGATGTCGGCGGCCTTCTTGTAGTAGTAGCCGACCTGCTTGGTGCCCCGGTAGTCGCCGTAGCCGGGGTTGTCGCGCTCGTTGTGCGCCTCGACGTGCTGGCCGATCACCGTGCCGCCGCTGTGCCCGGTGCGGGCCTGGGCCTCCAGGTCCGCGAGGAACTGCTGGACGGCGCGGGCGTTCGGCGAGGCCTGCGGGTCCCGGGCCAGCAGGTCCCGGCCCACGTCCGGCGGCAGGGTCCGGCCGGGGGCGCCGACCGACACCGGTACCCGGACGGGCTGTTCGACCACGCTCCGGTCGTCGCGGTCCAGCAGCACGAGGCTGCCCGCGACGACCACGGTGCCGGCCGCGGCCAGGACGGCCGACTTGCCGCGCAGGGCTCTGGGCAGGGCCACGACCGCTCCTCCGGTTGCTCGCCGGTACCGACCCCCACGGACGCAACCGGAACACGCGTACGACTCACTCCGACGAGAGCCTGCCACACTCCCCCGGCCCCGGCGAACGGCTCCGCCGCCGGGGTGTCACGACAGGTCAGCCGGTCGGGGTGGCCGCCGACGTGCCCTGCGAACCGGGCGTGGCGGTGCCCGCCGCCTTGGCCCGCTGGAGCAGCTGGCCCTTCACGTGTTCGGCGAACCCGGAGGATGCCGCGGTCGCGGTGGCGTCGGAGGTGTTGCCGCCCTTCGCCGCGCCGTCGACGGTGAAGTAGGCGTACCGGCCCAGGCTGGCGTGGGTGCCGGTGCAACCGGGGTTGGCGCAGAACGCCGGCGCGCCCGCCGCGGGGAGGCCCTTGAGCTGACCGGCGAAGTTCTTCATCGCGGTCTCGGCCTGGATCTTGTGGTCGAAGACGGCCACGCCGACGGTCACCGCGCTGTCGCCGGAGACGTACGTCGCCCGGAGCACCTTCTGGCAGCCCTGGTCGCCGAGGATCTTGCCGAGCCCGCCGGTGGTGGAGTTGCCGTCCCAGCAGGGCTGGTCCAGCGAGACCACGGTCCGGTTCCAGGTCGCGCCGTTGATCGTCACCTGCAGGGCGGAGAACAGCGCCCCCGCGTCCTGCGGCGCCGGGTCGGTGGCGGCCTCCCAGATCGGCTTCGACGGGTCGTCCGGCTGACCGCCCGGGGTCCCGCTCGCGCTCGACGGGCCGGGGGTCGGCTTGGTCGAGGCGGTGGAGACCGCGCCGCCGCCGACCTTCTTCGGGTCGTCCTTCTTGCCGAGGAGCAGCACGCCGCCCGCGACCGCGCCGCCCACCAGGACGACGGCGGCCACGATGCCGATGACCTTCACCCGGCGCTTGCGCTTGCCGGCGGCCTCGTTGCGGTTCGCCAACGCCTCCCAGTCCGGCTCGACGCGCTGCGGCGGGCCGGGCTGCGGCGGAACCAGCTGCGGCGGGCCGGGCTGCGGCGGAACCGGCTGCGGCGGGCCGGGCTGCGGCGGAACCGGCTGCTGGGGAGGCTGCTGCTGCCACTGCGGCTGCGGGGCCGGCGGCTGAACCGGCTGAACCGGCTGAACCGGCTGAACCGGCTGGGCAATCGGCGGGGCCGGCTGGGGCACCGGCGGGACGGGCTGCGAGAACGGCTGCCCGGGCGGCGCCACCGGCCCGTAGGAAGCCGGCGGCGGGCCGAAGCCGCCGCTCGGCGGCGGCACCGGGCCCGGTACCGCCGGCTGCTGATTCTGTGCGCCCCCCGGCCCGGCGGGAGGCGTCCCCTGCGGCCCGTGCCCAGGTACGCCAGTTCCGTCGCTCATGCGCCCAGATCGTAGGGCATCCCCCTGAGCACCCCTAGGCCCGGTGACCGTTCCGTGGCGAAACCAGGACGCGCGGCGCGCGGATCGGGGGCGCCCGACGCGCGGATCCGGGGGCATCCGACGCGCGGATCCGGGGCGTCCGGGGCGCCGCCGCATCGCCCCCCGGGCGCCGCTCCGGCCCTCGGACGACCACGAACCGTCACCCGCCCGGGCACCGCCGGTCATCACGCCAACACGCCACGCCGCACTACATGTGGTGTCGCATCGAGGAGACACCACTACATGTATGCTCGCTTCTGCTGTCGATGCAGGGGAACCCGGTGGGAGTCCGGGACTGCCCCGCAGCGGTATGCGGACGGCTGGAGCAGCCGTACCGCGAGTCCGAGTACCTGCCGAACAGCGTGCCCACGGCCCTCCCGCAGAGGCCGCACAAGCACCAGCACCACACCTCCGGGCCTCGCGGGCGGGCCGGGGAGACACCTCGCGCGACGCTTTCCGCGTTCGCGCCGTGCTCCCCTGCCCAGATCGGTCCGGTACCCCCCGATCACGCCGCCGATCGCCGCCAGGAGAGAGCGCCTTGACCACCGCTGCCTCAGTCACCCTGCCCGCTCAGGGCACCGGTACCGCCTTCACCGACCCGACGGTCTCCGACCCCGGGGGCGCGCTGCTGAGGGTGCTCACCGACCGCAGCACCGACCTCCCCGAGGTCGACCCCGGCCATGTCGCCGCCGCCGCGCTGCGCGGCCGCCACGCCGGCTCGGACTTCGCCGAGCTGCGCGGGCTGGCCGTGGACGCCGCCGCGTCGATGATCGCCGAGGACCCCCAGTACTCGAAGCTGGCGGCCCGTCTGCTCGCCCTGGAGATCGTCGACGAGGCGAACAGTCAGGGCTCGGTCTCCTTCTCCGCCTCGATCGCCGTCGGCCACGCCGAGGGCCTGATCGGCGACACCACCGCCGCCTTCGTCGCCAAGCACGCCCCCGCCCTGGACGCGCTGATCGACACCGCGGGCGACGACCGCTTCGAGTACTTCGGCCTGCGCACCGTCCAGTCCCGCTACCTGCTGCGCCACCCGATCACCCGCAAGGTCATCGAGACCCCGCAGCACTTCCTGCTCCGCGTCGCCTGCGGCCTGGCGGTCGGCGACTCCGAGCAGTCCGTGCGCGAGGTCGCCGAGCTGTACGGCCTGATGAGCCGCCTGGAGTACCTGACCTCCTCGCCGACGCTCTTCAACTCCGGTACCCGGCACCCGCAGATGTCCAGCTGCTACCTGCTGGACTCGCCGCTGGACAACCTGGACTCGATCTACAACCGCTACGCGCAGATCGCCCGCCTCTCCAAGCACGCCGGCGGCATCGGCCTGTCCTACTCGCGCATCCGCTCGCGCGGCAGCCTGATCCGCGGCACCAACGGCAAGTCCAACGGCATCGTGCCGTTCCTGCGCACCCTCGACTCCTCGGTCGCCGCCGTCAACCAGGGCGGCCGCCGCAAGGGCGCGGCCTGCGTCTACCTGGAGACCTGGCACGCCGACATCGAGGAGTTCCTGGAGCTCCGCGACAACACCGGTGAGGAGGCGCGGCGTACCCACAACCTCAACCTGGCGCACTGGATCCCGGACGAGTTCATGCGCCGGGTGAACGCCAACGCCGACTGGTCGCTGTTCTCCCCCGCCGACGTCCCCGAGCTGGTCGACCTCTGGGGCGCCGACTTCGACGAGGCCTACCGCAAGGCCGAGCTGGCCGGCAAGGCCGTCCGCACCATCCCGGCGCAGACCCTCTACGCCCGCATGATGCGCACCCTGGCGCAGACCGGCAACGGCTGGATGACCTTCAAGGACGCCTCCAACCGCGCCGCCAACCAGACCGCGCTGCCGGGCCGCACGGTGCACTCCTCCAACCTGTGCACCGAGATCCTGGAGGTCACGGACGACTCCGAGACCGCCGTCTGCAACCTCGGCTCCGTCAACCTCGGCGCCCACGTGGCCCCCGGCGCCTCCGCCGACGACCTGCTGGGCGCCATGGACTGGGAGCGCCTCGACGCCACCGTGCGCACGGCCGTCACCTTCCTCGACCGCGTGGTGGACATCAACTTCTACCCGACCACCGAGGCCGGGACGTCCAACTCCCGCTGGCGCCCGGTCGGCCTCGGCGTGATGGGCCTCCAGGACGTCTTCTTCAAGCTGCGGATCGACTTCGACTCCGCCGTCGCGAAGCAGCTGTCCACGATGATCTCCGAGCGCATCATGCTCACCGCCTACGAGCGCTCCGCCGACCTCGCCGAGCAGCTGGGCCGCCACGAGGCCTACGGCGAGACCCGCGCCGCCCGCGGCGAACTGCACATCGACCACTTCCCGACGGCCGCCCCCCAGTGGGCCGACCGCTGGACGGCGCTGCGCGCCCGCATCGCCGAGACCGGCCTGCGCAACTCGCTGCTGCTCGCGATCGCCCCGACCGCGACCATCGCCTCCATCGCCGGCGTGTACGAGTGCATCGAGCCGCAGGTGTCCAACCTGTTCAAGCGCGAGACCCTGTCCGGCGAGTTCCTCCAGGTCAACCCGTACCTGGTGCGCGAGCTCAAGGAGCTCGGCGTCTGGGACCAGCAGACCCGCGATTCGCTGCGCGACGCCAACGGCTCGGTGCAGGAGCTGGGTTGGCTGCCCGCCGAGGTCCGGTCGCTCTACCGCACCGCGTGGGAGCTGCCGCAGCGCGCGCTGATCGACCTGGCCGCGGCCCGCATGCCGTACCTGGACCAGAGCCAGTCGCTGAACCTCTTCATGGCGGCGCCGACCATCGGCAAGCTCAGCTCGATGTACGCCTACGCGTGGAAGGTCGGTCTCAAGACCACCTACTACCTGCGCTCGCGCCCGGCGACCCGCATCGCCCAGGCCGCCTCCGGCACCGCCCGTGCCGCCGCGCCCGTGCCGACCGACACGATTCCCGTCGGCACCCCCGCCCTCACCCCGGAGCAGGAAGCCGCACTGGCCTGCTCCCTGGAGAACCCCGAGTCCTGCGAGGCCTGCCAGTAATGACTGCCGACGACCGCAAGATGCTGCTCGACCCCGGCTTCGAGCTGACCCTGCGCCCGATGCGCTACCCGTCGTTCTACGACCGGTACCGCGACGCGATCAAGAACACCTGGACCGTCGAGGAGGTGGACCTGCACTCCGACGTCGCCGACCTGGCGAAGCTCAGCGAGGGCGAGCGCCACCTGATCGGCCGCCTGGTCGCCTTCTTCGCGACCGGTGACTCGATCGTCGCCAACAACGTCGTGCTGAGCCTCTACAAGCACATCAACTCGCCCGAGGCGCGGCTGTACCTCTCGCGGCAGCTGTTCGAAGAGGCCGTGCACGTCCAGTTCTACCTGACACTGCTGGACACCTACCTTCCGGACCCGGAGGACCGCAACGCGGCCTTCGCCGCGGTGGAGAACATCCCCTCCATCCACCAGAAGGCCCAGTTCTGCTTCAAGTACATGAACGCCGTCGACCACATCGACTCGCTGCAGACCAAGGAGGACCGCCGCGCGTTCCTCCTGAACCTGATCTGCTTCGCGGCGTGCGTGGAGGGTCTGTTCTTCTACGGCGCGTTCGCGTACGTGTACTGGTTCCGCTCGCGCGGCCTGCTGCACGGCCTGGCCACCGGCACCAACTGGGTGTTCCGCGACGAGTCCATGCACATGGACTTCGCGATGTCGGTCGTCGACACCGTCCGCGAGGAGGAGCCCGACCTCTTCGACGACGAGATGGCCAAGCAGGTCACCGAGATGCTGGAGGAGGCCGTCGAGGCCGAGCTCCAGTTCGCCCAGGACCTGTGCGGTGACGGTCTCGCCGGCATGAACACCGACTCCATGCGCCAGTACCTGGAGGCCGTGGCGGACCAGCGCCTGGCCCGGCTCGGGATGCCGATCCGCTACGGGTCCACCAACCCGTTCGGGTTCATGGAGCTCCAGAACGTGCAGGAGCTGACCAACTTCTTCGAGCGCCGCGTGTCGGCGTACCAGGTCGCGGTCGAGGGCACCGTCGCCTTCGACGACGACTTCTAAGTCAACAGCGTTCAGCAAGACAGCGGAGCTGCCGTCCCACGGCAGCTCCGCTGTCAGTTCTCGGTATACGGGGGTAGCCCAGACATGCCCAAGCTCCAACAGCGTGTGATCGACGGCCCGTTCGGGCCGATACAGGTCAGTCATGACCGCTGGCCGTCCGTCGTGGCCCGGGTGCAGGGGGCGGGGATGCCCACCGTCACGGTGGTGCCCGACCGCGACCACGGCGCGATGAACATCGGCGGCCACAACGTGCCGATGAGCCGGAAGTCCCGCACCCGCACTGCCGTGGTCGGCGACCGCACCTACGAGCTGCGGTCCACCAGCCTGCGCCGGGCGGAGCTGCGCCGCAACGGGGTGCTCATCGCCCACGCGCGCGGCACGTACAGATCGTACGCCCCCGGCCGCTCGATTCCCGGCCTGGACGCCAAGGTGACGTGGTCCCACGGCATCGACCCCACGGATGTGGCTGTAGGCCAGTCCATGGTCATCGGCTTCGGCGCCGGCGCCCCGGGCGTGGTTCTGAGGACCATCTTCTTCTGGTACGACAACCTCAGCTGAGCAAACAGACAGGGGTGCCCCGCACGGCCACAGCCCGTGCGGGGCACCCCTGTTGTTTCAGTCGGTCGGAAACTCCCCGGACTTGACCCCGGCCACGAAGGACGCCCAGGCATCAGCCGGGAAGAGCAGAACCGGCCCACCCAGGTCCTTCGAGTCCCGGACGGGCACAACCCCGACCACGCCTATGGCTATCTCCACACAGTTGCTCTGCGCACCTGAGAACGATGATTTTCTCCAGATGAGCTCAACGGCCGCACCCTGGGGGACGCTACTCATCGCTGTCATTTCCTTTCGCAATGCGCTCGATGAACGCAATCGACTCCTTGCGGGGCAGCGACTCGGCCAGACCCCGCCGGAACAGGCTGGAGTACTTGAAGACCTCGCCTGGCTCTTCGATGTAGAGCGTGCTGAGGAGACTGTCCACGTACACCACGTCCGTCTCCGTACTCTCGGGGAAGCTCAGGATGACGAGCGGACCGAACAGCGCCGCATGAACATCCGATTCCTCCGGCAGCACCTGGATGTTGATATTGGGCCGGCCCGCCATGGCGACCAGATAGTCGAGCTGCTCTCTCATCACCGCCCGCCCACCGATCTGGTGCTTCAACACGGACTCCGACAGCACGACCCAGAGCCGAAGCGGCGATTCGCGCGTCAGGACCGATCGCCGCTCCAGCCGGACCTTCGTCAGTTGCTCAACCTGCTCGACGCTGGCGTCCTCTATCTGCGCCCGAACGACAGCCCGGGTGTAGTCCTCCGTTTGCAGGAGCCCGGGGACAAGGAAGGTCTCCACGCTGTAGGCATCCGAGGCATCAGCCTCCAGCGAGATGTAGTCGGCGTAGAGCGGCGACAGCGCGTCCGAATACCTGTCCCACCAGCCGCGCAGGCGTCCCTCCCGGGACAACTCCTCAAGTCGGCTACGCACCGCATGGTCCGTCACACCGTAGAGGTCAAGCAGCAGCCTGAGGTCCACGAGTCTGATACCGGACTGCGCGGCTTCGATCCGGCTGATCTTGCTCTCGGCGCAGTCCAGCTGCCTGGCGGCCTGAACCATCGTCATCCGCGCAGCAACCCGCAACTCCTTGAGCGTTCGAGCGAGCCGTCGCTGTCGAACCGTCGGATTCCTGTTCACGGGCACGCGTTGACCTCCCAGCCGTATGTGCGCTGCCAGTCTGCCGCCCTCCGCTCGGGACAACAATCTTTGACCAGTTCCAAAGTATGGACTTGCACTCCAGAAGACATGAGGCGCATGCTACTTACCGTAGTCCACTAGTCGACACATCGTGATCATGGCGGGCTTTCACCGGGCATCCCCATGCCTTCTCCAGCCGCTCTCACCTGCACACTCCAGAGGTGGCCCTGCCATGCGCGAACAGACCCGCTGGCTCCCCCGACACCCCAAGTCCCCCCGCAACGCCCGCCAGGAGCTCCGCGAGTTCCTCCTCCCCCACCCCGCCGCCGAACCCCTCCTCCCCACCGGCGAGTTGCTCCTCTCCGAGCTGGTCACCAACGCCGTCCAGCACGCCCGCGCCCCGCGCGACCGCCTGATCTTCGTCCGCCTCCAGCTCCCCTCCCCCACCACCCTCCGCATCGAGGTGCACGACGCCGACAGCGAGAAGCCCTCGCTCCGAACCGCCTCCACCACCTCCGAGACCGGCCGGGGCCTGCTCCTCGTCCGGGAACTGGCCTCCGAGTGGGGGTGCTGCCCGCGCCGGGGCGGCATCGGCAAGTTCGTCTGGTTCCACCTCTCCACCGGCTCCGAGGCGGCCGCCGCATGAGCGCCGTCCAGGCACGGATCACCGGCATCATGCTGCCCACCGTGTTCCCGAGCCTCGACCACGCGCTGCCCGTGCTGTGGGACCACGTCCGCCGGCGCCCGATCCGCGCGGCCCACCGGGACTTCATCCGCCTCTGCATCGGCCCGGGCGGCGGCGACGGCGTCGCCCACTGCCTCTCCCGCAGCGGCCGCTGGAGCGTCACCCTCTACGTCGGCGACATGACCGACTGGACCGCCCACCCGATCACCATCACCACCCACCAGCTCTGAACTCCCCCGTCCCCGCCCGGCATTCACGCCGGGCGGGACAGGGCACTGGTGCGCCGGAAGTCGACCCTGCCGACTTCCGGCGCACCGTGTCAGCCGTGCTCCTCCCAATCCGAGACGCAGAGCTGGGACTACTGCCGCACAGGGGCGGCGTCGGGGCGACCTCAGCGCTGCTTGGCCTGGGCCTCCTTGGCGGACGCCTCCAGTCGGTTCCGGTAGTCCTGGTACCAGGCCTCGTCGCCGCCATCCATGTTGCCGTTGTCCTCCCGCATACCGGCCTTGCCGTCGATCAGCTCGCGGACAATGTCGGCGTGGCCGGCGTGCCGGTTCGTCTCGGCCGTCATGTGCAGCATGATCCGCTGAAGCGTCACGTCTCCGTTGTCGCCCCACCAGGCGACGTGGCCCATCGCGTCGAGCGGTAGCGCCTCGATCGTCGCGTCCGCGTGCGCCCAGGCGCGGTGGTAGAGGCTGAGAACGTCCTCGCGCGACTCGTCGGCGGGTGCCCACATGTCCGAGTTGGGCTCGGCGTCCTCCTCGTGCCAGGGGAGGGATTCGTTGTGCGGGCGGCCGAAGGTCGGGCCGAAGTACCCGAGCTCGACGCTGGCGAGGTGTTTGACGAGGCCGAGGAGATTGGTGCCGGTCGGTGTCAGGGGGCGGCGGATGTCGTACTCGGACAATCCGTCCAGCTTCCAGACGACGGCTTGGCGGGCTGCCTTGAGGTAACGGTGCAGGTCATCCTTGGGATCATTGGGCTTCATGGGCCGAGTCTCGCATCACCTGCCGACAGCGGTCTCGCGACTTTGCCGGAGCAGTGGAGCCACCACCCGAACTCACCGTCCCCGCCCGGCATTCACGCCGGGCGGGGACGGCTCGAACGCCAGTAGCAGTCCTGACGTGCCCTCAGGGGTGGGTCAGGGGCGGATCGGGGTTGGTCCCGATACCGGGCGGGCCTGCCGCCGAGCAGGATGGATGACGTCGCTGAGGCCCACTCAGCCGTATCGATCTCACGGGGTGCCCCACATGAAGCCGTTCGCCCGTCGTGCCGCCGCGCTCGGTCTGGCCTGTTCCGCCGTCGTCGGCCTCACCGCCGTGTCGGGTGCCCAGGCCTTCGCCGCGAGCGGCGGCAACTCCACCGCCGCGACGGCCTTCCCGGCGCTGGACCCCGCCGCGCTCCAGGCCGCCCTTGAGACCCGGCCCTCCGACAATGCCGCCGGCGCGGTCGCCCTGGTCGCCGAGCCGGGCCAGTCGTGGAAGGGGTCCACGGTGGACAGCCAGACCGGCCGGAAGATCCCGGAGAACGCGCACTTCCACGCCGGCAGCATCTCCAAGGTGTTCGAGACCACCGTCGTCCTGCAGCTCGCGGCCGAGGGGCGGATCGACCTCGACCAGACCGTCCAGCACTACCTGCCGGGCCTGCTCCCGGACACCTTCGACCCGATCACCGTCCGCCAGCTCGTCAACTACACCAGCGGTCTGCCGAACGTGGACGAGGGCAAGCCCGCCGAGAGCGCCGACGAGACGATCGCCGACCGCTACGACTACCGCACCTTCGACGAGATCATCCAGGGCACCCTGCGCCCGGACGACCGCCCGTGGCCCGGCCCGCACTTCGCGCCCGGGAGCAAGCAGGAGTACAACTCCCTCGGCTTCCGCATTGCGGGCAAGCTCATCGAGCAGATCACCGGTGACTCCTTCAAGGACGAGGTCACCGCCCGCATCCTGGAGCCCCTGCACCTGAGCCAGACCTCGGTGCCGGAGGACGACCCGCGGATGCCCCGCCCCTACCTGCACGGCTACATGGCCGACGACCGCGGCCGGGCCGTCGACACCAGCGAACAGGGCGGCGACCCGTCCAACATGATCTCCACGACCGCCGACCTGGACCACTTCCTGACCACGCTGCTCCAGGGCGGCCTGCTGCCCGCCGCGCAGCAGAACGAGCTGTTCACCCTGCCCAAGGACGACGCGGGCAAGCTCGTCCCGTTCGTCGGCGGCACCTCCTGCAACCAGGTGGCCTGCTTCGGCGCCGGCCTGATGTCCACCCCGCTGCCGAACGGGGCCGTGCTCTGGGGCAAGACCGGTCACGACGACGGCTACGCCAACGGCATGTTCGCCACCCGCGACCTGTCCGTCCACGCCGTGTACTCGGTCTCCAACCTGGGCCTCGACTTCGGCGCCCCGACCCCCCTCGCCAACCGCCTGCTGACGGCGGTCCTCGCGCCCGCCGCCTCGCACGGCTGAGGCGGTCGGCCCTGTCCCCGCCCGTGGTGCACACCGGGCGGGGATGCCCGGAGCCCGCGGCCCGTCAGTCCGCGCCCGAGCCGCCCTGGCGCAGCGCGTCCAGCGTGGTGCCGCGCTTGCGCCGGACCAGCGCGCGCAGGGTGCCCACGTTGCGGTAGCCGACCCTGGTCGCTATCGCCTCGGCGCTGAGCGGGGTGGTGCGCAGCAGGAAGGTGGCCTGGTCGAGCCGGACTTCCTGGACGAAGGCCAGCGGCGTCATCCCGAGGACGGCCTGGGCGGTGCGCTGGAGGGTCCGTTCGCTGACGCCCAGTTCCCGGGCGGCCTCGGTGAGCGGCGGCGGGTCGGCGATCCGGGCGCGCACCCAGCGTTCGAACGCGGCCATCGTCGGGTCGGCCTGGGCCAGCAGGGTCGGTACGGCGAACGCGGCCTGGGAGGGCCGGTCGCCGATCAGCAGGTAGCGGGCGACCGTGTCCGCCAGTTCCGGGCTGTGGCGGCGCACCACCCAGAGCGCGAGGTCGATGTGGGCGAAGGCGGCGCCGGCGGTGGTCGCCCGGCCGTCCTGGACGAGGGTGCGGGACTCGTCCAGCAGCACCCCGGGGTAGCGGGTGCGGAAGAACGGGCCCAGCCACCAGCTGGTGGTGGCCCGCAGCTGGTCGAGCGCGCCGGCCTCGGCCAGGAAGAACGTGCCCGTGCAGGCGGCGCCGACCGGGGTGCCGGCCTCGGCCAGCCTGCCGCCGAGTTCCGTGGCCCAGGCGTTGGCGGGTGAGCGGACGGCCGCCAGCACCGCGTCGGGTGTCTTGAACCCGGTCGCGGGCATCAGCAGCAGGTCCGGCCGGTGGGGCAGTTCGTCGGCGGGCACGGTCGCCAGGGTGAGGCCGTTGCCGGTGCGCACCTCGGTGCCGGCCCCGACCACGGTCACCGTGAACGGCGGCGTCTCCTCGCCCTGGAGGCGTACGGCGTTCGCCGTGCCGAGCACGTCGAGGAGGGCGGAGAGTCCGGAGTCGAAGATGCCGTCGACGGCCACCAGGGCGATCTGCATGTCGGAAACGGTAGCCGACACGTCGTTTCCGCCACTCGTGGGTCGGTTTTCGGCCCCGTAGCTTGTGATTCGGGCCGAACGGGGCCCATCCCGCAAGGGGCTTCACGACACGTACGAGGGAGACCGACATGACGCTCAAGCTGGGTGTGCTGGCCCTGCTCACCGCCAAGCCCGGCAAGGAGTCCGAGGTGGCGGCGCTGCTGGACACCGCCCGCGCCATCGCCGCCGAGGAGGCCGGCACCCAGGTCTGGTACGCCTTCCAGGTCGACGGCTCCACCTTCGGCATCTTCGACGCCTTCGCCGACGACGCGGGCCGCCAGGCCCACCTGACCGGTCGCATCCCCGCCGCCCTCGCCCAGGTCGGCCCGGACCTCCTCGCCGCCGACCCGGACATCCGCCTGGTCGACATCCTCGCGGTCAAGTAACCCTTCCGCGTTCGGGCCCGGTGTGCGGGAAGTCGGCCCCAGCCGACTTCCCGTGCACACCTCAGCCGTGGCGCTCCCGGTCATCCGCGCCGCAGCGGCCGGAGCCCGGCGTCCACGCCGGGCGGGGAGGGAAGTCCCGCGACCTGGACCCACCCGTCAACGCGAACGAGCGGATACGACCCCTTCGCGTGAACGTGGGCATACCGACTCCGGCTACGGGCAAGCTCGACCATGGCGATCAAGCCGCACCGCCCGCTCAACCGGGCATCCCCGGAAGGAAGTTGCCATGGAGAACTCAACAGAAGGCACGGTCTCTTCGGGCTGCCAGTGCGGCCCCGGCTGCTCCTGCGGCTGCCAGAGCGGTGGGCCCTGCCAGTGCGGCGGGTCCTGCCAGTATGGCGACTAGGGCCGCATGACGTCCTCGGCGACGAGGATTCCGGCGGCGCGGCCGGCCCCCGCCGTGGTGCGGGCCCTACGCGAAGGGCCCGGCCTCCCGGCCGGGCCCACCAACACCGACGCCTACCGGCGCCGAGCGCCGAACGTCACTTGAGAGTGGGCAGGTAGGGGTAGCAACCGTAGTAGTCCTTGGTGGCCTCGACCATGACGTCGCCGGTCCTCGGGCCGACGACGCCGTCCTGCTGCAGGCTCGCCCACGCCTGGATGGCCACGATCGCCCCGTAGGTGTCGGGGCCGAACGAGCCGTCCACGGCGATCCCGTGGTAACCGGTCTGGTACTGCAGGTCGTTGGAGATCTCCTGGACGCACTTGACGCTGGCATACGTGTTGCTCTTGCCGTAGCCGACCCAAAGGGAGCCGGAGTTGGGCACGGCCTGGGCGGTGCCGCCCAGGGTGCCGACGGTGACAAGGGCGGCAGTCGCGAACAGGAACGCGCCGCGCCGCTTCATGGAGGTGCTGGTCAAGGAAACCCCGATTTTGTGATTGAACTGATTGTCAGACCCTGGACTATACGGGTGTCCTACTGACGGGTCACCAGTACGGGCCTGGCACACCGCGTCCGGCCACGCCCCTTCACCGACCACCCGACACCATGGACTCCGACCCGCATCCAGGCTTCACCTACGGCCCGGCGTGGCTCCTCATCACCGGCTGAACAGCCGCCTGCCCCACGCCGGACGTGGGGCAGGCGAGTCGCTCAC
This sequence comes from Streptomyces sp. CBMA123, assembly GCF_014596465.1. Taxonomy (GTDB): domain Bacteria; phylum Actinomycetota; class Actinomycetes; order Streptomycetales; family Streptomycetaceae; genus Kitasatospora. The sequence goes on from NZ_MECK01000037.1 coordinate 15,187, forward strand.
GCCTCCGCGACGGCCTCCAGCGGGCTCAGCGCCGCCGCCCGACGGGCCGGGACGGCCGCCGCGACCGCGCCGAGCGCCAGGGAGGCCAGGCACACCAGGGCGAGCGTCCCCCACGGCAACACCAGCGCGTACTGCGCCATCGCGCCACCCGCCAGCGCCCCGACCGCCCAGGCGCCGAACACTCCGCCCGCCAGGCCCAGCAGTGTGCCGAACGCGGCCACCGTCACGGCCTCCAGACGGATCATCCGACGGATGCCGGCCCGCTCCATGCCGAGCGTCCGCAGCGCGCCGATCTCCCGCGTCCGCTCGGCGACCGACATGGCCAGGGTGTTCACGATGCCGAGAGCCGAGATCACCACCCCGATCGCGAGCAGCCCGTACATCAGGGTCAGCAGATCGCTCATCGTCCCGGCGGACTGGCGCACCAGGGCGGCCCGGTCCTGCACCTTGAGCAGCGGGTTGTCGCCCACCGCCGTCCGCAGCCCGCCCTCCGTCGCGCCATCGCCCTTGACCAGCACCCGCTGCACGGAGCCGGGCTTGAAGCTGCCGCGCTGCACCTCGTCCCGGGCGCCGAGCACGTCGTGGGCGGTCGGGTTGTCCCGGTAGACGCCCACCACGGTGTACCCGGTGAACTCCTCGCCCCGGCCCATCCGGGCCTTGAGCTGCCCGCCCGTGCCCACCCGGGTCTCCCGGGCGACGCTGTCGGAGACGGCGATCCGGCCGGGCCCGAGGTCCTTGAGCGAGCCACTGACGAAGTCGAGCTTCATGACCTGCCCGACCCCGGCCGGATCGACGCCGGAGACCTCCCGGACCCGGCCGCCGACCACCATCGTGGAGTCCGCGACCGCACTCGCCGTCCGCACCCCCGGGGCACCGGCCAGCCGCTGGACGGCCGCCGGGTCGATGCCGGTCATGGTGCTGCCGGTGCTGATCACGTAGTCGGCCCCGAGGCCGGCCGCCACCTGCCGGTCGAGCGCCCGCCCGGTGGAGCTGCCGATCGTGGCGAGGCCGCTGACCAGCGCCGTACTGATCAGCAGGGTGGCGGCGGTCGCCGCCGTCCGCCGGGGGTCGCGCAGCGCGTTCTCCCGGGCCAGGTGGCCGGTGATCCCGAACCGGCGGGTCAGGCGCCCGGTCACCCGGATCACGGGAACGGCGAGCGCCGGCGCCAGCACGACCAGGGCGACGACCAGGACCCCGCAACCGAGCATCGCACTGCGCAGGTTCTCCTCCGAGGCGTCCTTCGCCGAGCCCGCCAGCGAGACCAGCAGGCCGACCCCGAGCACCAGCAGCCCCGCCCCGACGACCGTACGCGGCCGCGACCGCCCGTCCGGCTGCCCGGCCGAACGCAGCGCCTCGATCGGCGCGATCCGCGCCGCCCGGCGCGAGGGGAGCCATGCGGCCGGCACCGTCACCCCCACCCCGACGAACAGCACCGCCGCCACCGGCCGGGCCCCGATCACCAGTGGGCCCGTCGGCAGCCGGTTCCCGTCCCCGCTCAGCAGGTCCGGCAGCACGGCCGCGACACCGAGCCCGAGCACGAACCCCACCGCCGACGCGACGACGCCGATCACCACGGCCTCGGCCAGCAGCGAGCGCACCACCTGGCGCCGGGTCGCGCCGACCGCCCGCAGCAGGGCGATCTCCCGCCGCCGCCGGGAGACCAGCATGGTGAAGGTGTTGACCACCAGGAACGAGCCGATGAACAGCGCCACCCCCGCGAAGACCAGCGGCATCTTCTGGTAGCCCCGGGTCAACGTGCCGACGTAGATCGCCTGTTGGGCGGCCTGCGCCTGCCCGGTGGTGACCTCGGCCCGGCCGGCCGGGAGCAGCCCCTCGATCCGCCGCGCCAGCTCGTACTGGTCGGCCCCCGACCCGGCCGCGATCTCAAGGCCGGTGTAGTGACCGGGAGTTGCGAACAGCTGCTGTGCGGTGGCCCGGTCGAACAGGGTGAGGGTGCCGCCGGCCGTGACCCGGGTGTCCCGGGTGGTCACCACGCCGACCAGGCGGGCCGTGAACGCCGGGCCGTCCGTGGCCAGCGTGACCGTGTCGCCCGGGTGGAAGCGGCCCGCGTCCGCCGTCCCCCGGTCGACGGCGATCTCGCCCTCGGCGGCGGGGGCGCGCCCCTCGACCAGCGGGTACCGCCCCGGGTCGTACGCGGACGCCAGGTTCGTCCCCTGCCTGACCCGCAGCGGCGTGCCGTCGGCCGAGTTCAGCACGGCACTCCCGTCGGCGGAGGGCCGTACCGCCGCCACCCCGGGCACGTCTGCCAACCGGCGTGCGAGCGCGTCCGTCAGCACGTTCGGCTGCTCGGGGGCGGTGGGGGACTCCTTGGCGGTGACGCTCACCGCGACGTCGGCGAAGTTCTTCGACGCGGCGGCCCGGTACGCGGCGGCGGTCGAGTCCGCGAAGACCAGGGTTCCGGAGACGAAGGCGACACCGAGGCAGACCGCGAGGACGGTCATCAACAGACGCGCTTTGTGCGCCAGCACGTTGCGCAGGGCTGTGGTCAGCATGAGCAGCTTTCGGAAGGAGGAGTGGTTTCAGCCCGCGAGGGTCTTCATGACGTCCAGCACCCGGTCCGGCGTCGGGTGCGCCATCTCGTCGACCAGCCGTCCGTCCGCCAGGAACACCACCCGGTCCGCGTACCCGGCGGCCACCGGGTCGTGCGTCACCATGACCACCGTCTGCCCCAACTCCCGTACGGAGTCCCGCAGGAAGCCGAGCACCTCGCCCCCGGCCCGGGAGTCCAGGTTGCCGGTCGGCTCGTCGCCGAACACGATCGCGGGGCGCGTGACCAGCGCCCGGGCCACCGCGACGCGCTGCTGTTGCCCGCCGGACAGCTCGGCCGGCCGGTGGCCGAGGCGCGGGGAGAGGCCGACCATCGACACCACCCGGTCCAGCCACTGCCGGTCCGGCCGCCGCCCGGCCAGCGACAGCGGGAGCGTGATGTTCTCCAGCGCGGTCAGCGTGGGCAGCAGGTTGAACGCCTGGAAGATGAACCCGACCCGGTCCCGCCGCAGTTGGGTGAGCTGCCGGTCGCCGAGGGCGCCCAGCTCGGTGGTGCCGATCCGTACGGACCCCGAGGTGGGGGTGTCGAGCCCGGCGGCGCAGTGCATCAGGGTGGACTTGCCGCAGCCGGACGGCCCCATGATCGCGGTGAACTCGCCCTCCCGGAAGGCGAGGCTGACCCGGTCCAGCGCGGTGACCCGGGTGTCGCCGCCGCCGTAGACCTTCGTCAGGTCGGCGGTGGCGGCGGCGATCCCCGGCGTCGTGTGCGGGGCGAGCGAAGTGGCGATCACGAGGGGGTCTCCCATCCGGCATGCGAATCAGTGCACTTCGGATGGTGTCCGAGCCGTGTATCAGCGCCCCGGCCCGCCGTGTATCAGCGCCCGCGCCAGTCGGCAGCAGTCCGGTAGCAGTCCGGACCGGTCAACCCGGCGGCGGCCCGGCGGGCGGCCCGCACCGGTCAACCCCGCTTCAGGCCGGCCCGGCAGCGGCCCGCACCGGTCAGTCCGGCAGCCGCAGCGTGGCCACCGCCCCGCCGTCCCCGGCGTTGGCGAAGCTCAACTCCGCGCCGAGCACCCGGGCCTGCCCCACCGCGATGGTCAGCCCCAGCCCGTGCCCCGAGCCCCGTTCCGCGGCCCCGGTCCGGAAGCGGCGCGGGCCGTGCCGCAGCAGGTCCGCCGGGAAGCCGGGGCCGTGGTCGCGCACGACGACGGTACGGCCCTCGACGCCGACCAGCACCGGCGCGGCCCCGTGCCGGTGCGCGTTGACGACCAGGTTCCCGACGATCCGCTCCAGCCGCCGCGGATCCGTCTCCACCGACGCCACCGTCCCCACCGAGACCTCGGCCTCGCACCCGGTCCGCGTCACCGCCTCCCGGACCACCTCCCCGAGCGGCACCCGGGCGCGCACCGGCCGCTCCGCCCCGGCGTCCAGCCGGGAGATCTCCAGCAGGTCCTCGACCAGTGCCCGCAGATCCCGCACCCGCGCCCGGATCAGGTCCTCGGCCTCGCCCTCCGGCAGCAGGTCGACGGCAGCCAGCAGCCCGCCCACCGGGGTGCGCAACTCGTGCGCCACATCGGCCGTGAACTGCCGTTCGGTGCGCAGCCGTCGGCCCAGGCTGTCGGCCATCGCGTCCACCGTCGCCGCGATCTCCGCCACCTCGTCGTGCCCGCCGGTCGGCCCGGTGCGGGCGTCGAGGTCCCCGGCGGAGATCCGCCCCGCCGTCTCGGCGACCCGTCCCAGCCGACGGGCGAGCAGCCCGGCCCCGTACCCGGCCAGCGGCACGGCCACCGCCAGTGCGAGCAGCGAGGCGACCCCCATCGCCACGTCCAGCCGGGGCAGGTCGGACAGCTCCGGGCCCATGTTGATCCGGACGGCCAGCAGCGGGCTGCCCGGCCCGCCGGTCCGCTGGGCGGCCCAGACGCTCGGCCCGTCGTTGCCCACGACCCGCCCGTCGTAGGCGGTGTGCCGGGCGCCGTCGGCCGGCCGGCGCAGCCCGGCGGGCAGTTCCGCCGGGTCCAGCTCGGCGCCGTCGGCCAGGGTGCCCGTGCGCCGGTAGACGTCCATCGCCGAGTACACCCCGTTGAAGGCCCGCGCCTCGGCCCGGCCGCGGATGTCCTGCGCGGTCCACAGGTGCACCAGCACGCCGACCGCCACCGCGACCAGGCAGGCGGTGGCGGCGGCCAGCGCGGCGATCTTCCAGCGCAGCGAGGCCCGGCGCCGGGGGAATCCGAGCGGCACGATCAGCGCCTGAGCTTGTAGCCGAAGCCGCGGACCGTCTCGATCCGCTCCCTCCCGAGCTTGCGGCGCAGCCGCTGCACGCACAGGTCGACGACCCGGCTGTCGCCGTCCCAGCCGTACTCCCAGACGTTGCGCAGCAGGGTGTGCCGCTCCAGCACCACGCCCGGGCGGGCGGCGAACTCCAACAGCAGCTTGAGCTCGGTCGGGGTCAGCGCCACCGGCTGCCCGCCGACGGACACCTCCATGCCGGCGGTGTCGACGGCCAGGTCCCCGAAGACCAGCACCTCCCCGTCGGCCTCCCCGGGCGAGGGCGCGGCGGCAGCGGTGTACGTCGCGCGCCGCAGCAGCGAGCGGATGCGCGCGACCAGCACGAACGTGTCGACCGGCTTGACCACGTAGTCGTCCGCCCCGGCCTCCAGCCCGGCGACGACGTCGAGCCCGTCGCCGCGCGCGGACATCATCAGCACCGGCACCAGGCTGGTCTCCCGGACCCTGCGGCACAGGCCGATCCCGTCCAGGCCGGGCAGCATCACGTCCAGGATCAGCAGGTCGAACGGCTCGTCCCGGAACAGCTCCAGCCCGGTGAGGCCGTCGGCCGCGGCCCGCAGCTCGTAGCCGTAGCGCTCCAGCGCGACGGTGAAGGAGCGGCGCATCAGGTCGTCGTCCTCCACCAGCAGCACGCGGACGGGGCGCGGGGGCGGTACGGGCGAGGACACGGGCGGCGGGCTCCACTTCGCACGGCGGCGGACAAGGGAACGATACGGCAGATACCGGGCGCACCGGCCGCGCGGAGCGTTTCGACGGCGGACCGAGCGCTCACTGAAACCCGGCGGATACAAACGGGCGAGGGCCGGCCCGGGCATCGCCCGGACCGGCCCTCAACTCGCCTTCAAGCCTTACACGTTCGGCACCGTCGCGTACTTCGGGGTGCCCTCGGCCATCTGCTTCAGGGCGTCCTTGCGGTCCCGCTTCGACAGCTTGTCGATGTAGAGGGTGCCGTACAGGTGGTCGGTCTCGTGCAGCAGGCAGCGGGCGAAGAAGCCGGTGCCCTCCACCCGGATCGGCTGACCGTCCTTGTCGACGCCGGTCACGGCCGCGTAGTCCGGGCGCGGCAGCTCGGCGTAGGCGGTGGGGACGGACAGGCAGCCCTCGTTGCTGTCGTCGAGCTCCCGGCGACGGTCGGCCGGGTACTCCTCCAGCTTGGGGTTGATCACGTGGCCGATGTGGCGCACGCCCTCGTCGTCCGGGCAGTCGTAGACGAAGACCTTGAGGTCGACACCGATCTGGTTCGCGGCCAGGCCCACGCCCTCGGCGGCGTACATCGACTGGAACATGTCTTCGATCAGCGTGGACAGTTCGGCGTCGAACACGGTGACGTCCTTGACCTCGCGGTGCAGGACGGGATTGCCGACCACGGTGATCGGGCGCGCGGTGCCCTTGGAGAGGTCGGGCTCCTCACCGATCACCTTCGCGGGGGCCTCGGGCGCCGCCCCCTCCACGTCGTGCTCGTGCTCGTGGTCGTGCTGCTCCGCCATGTCTTCCGCTTCCATAGGTCTACGCGTACCTCACCAGGGTACTCAGCACACTTCTTCGAGATCCCGGTAAGCCCGGGTCCCGGGGGCGGCCGCGACCCAGCGGTCCAGCAGCGTGCGGACCAGGTGCGCCGGGGCGGCCAGCCCGCACTCGCGCTCGACCAGCCAGGACATCCCGGCCGCGCCGCCCTGGCTGAGGTGGCTGAGGTGGCCGGGGTGGGCGGCGTCGCCGTCGTCGTGGGGGTCGTGGTGGGCGACGACCCCGTCGTCGGAGGCCATCCGGCTCTCCGAGCAGGCGCGGCACAGCAGCCGCACCGAGGAGGTCCAGTCCTCGGCCGCGTACCCGGCCTCGGCGACCAGCCGCTCCAGCGCGTCCCGGTCACCGGCGGTGGCGGCCTGCAGCAGCACCACGTAGGTCGGCACCGGGGAGGGCGCCCACAGCTCGATCTCGTCGAAGACGGGGTAGGCGACGCCCTCGGTGACCCGCTCGCCGTGCGGGGCGCCGTCGTGCAGCACCACCTCGCCCCAGCGCCGGCCGGAGGAGGGCAGCGGGATGGACAGCACCTCGATCCGGGCCGGGTCCAGGCGCCGGCCCCACACCACCTCGGACTCGCCGTCCGGGGACAGCCGCACCGGGGTGGTGCCGAGGTCCAGGCTGACCGGGCCGTCCCCGCCGGGGCCGCCGGGCACCTTCAGCCCGTAGGCCTGCCAGGCGCGGCGGGCCAGCGGCCAGTCCTGGAGGGCGGTGGCGGTGATGCCGAGGTTCCACCAGTCGGGGGCGCCGTGCTCGCGGTCCAGCAGGGCGACGGCGCGCAGGCCGGCCGAGCGGGCCTGTTCCCAGTCGCGGCGGAACTTGTGCAGCAGGGCGAGGTTGAACCAGGAGTCGGAGAGCCACGGCTCCAGGTCGGCGGCCATCACCAGCAGGGCGCCGGCGTCCTCGTAGCGGCCGTCGCCGATCAGCGTGAAGGCCCGGTCGGTCGTCTGCCGCCAGGTGGCGGACGGCCGGTGCCGTGCCCGGTGGAAGATCCTCACGTTCGTCCCTGCCGTCGTCGTCCGCTCAAGTCCCGTACCGCCGGGCCCGTCCCGTCCTCGACGGGGCCCGGGTCCCGGTGCTCCGGGTCGGTGTTCCACGCTACGACCGCATCCAACCACGCCCGCCCCCGCCCGCGCTCCCCACCGCCGAGGTTGGGGACCGCCCCTCCCCAGCCTGCCCGCCGCGGCGCGCCTCCTCAACCCCTGACGTCGCTCCTCGACCGGCCCGCCACGCCTCGACCCCGGTTCAGCCCCGGTTCGGCCCCGCTTCAGCCCTGCCCCGAACGGCCCGCCACGCCCCGGCCCCGGTTCAGCCGCGCCCCTGCCCGCCGACCCGGGCGAGCGCGTCCACCACCCTGGCGTCGTAGACCCGCCCGCGCCCCAGCCGCAGCACCTCCAGCGCCTCCAGCCGCCCCACCGCCTCGCCGAGGCCCCGGCCGCGGGCGGCGGTGAGCAGGTCGTCGTGGGCGTTGGCGACCCGGATGATCCGGGCGGCGAGCGGCACCGGCCCCTCGCCGCCCACCGGCCCGGGGCAGGGGTCGGCCAGTCGGGCGACCTGCTCGGCCACCTGCCGGGGCACCCCGGTACGGCTGATCACCTCGCTGCCCAGGCGGGCGATGCGCTGCTGCTCGTCGCAGGGCAGCAGCGCGGTGGCGCCGTCCGGCACCGGCTCGACCAGGGACAGCTGGCCGACGTCGTGCATCAGCGCCGCATACTCCAGCAGGGCGAGCTCGCGGGTGCCCAGCCCCAGCTCGCGCCCGAGCGCGCACGCCGTGTCCGCGACCCGGCGCGCGTGCCCGTGCGGGGTGTACCCGGCGACTTCGGTGGCCCGGGCCAGGCTTGCGATGGTCTGCCCGGTGGTGGCCCGCACCGCCGCGGCCCGCCGGAAGGAGATCTGGGCGAGCAGCAGCGGGGTGCAGAACAGCGGCAGCGCCCACAGCCCGACCTCGCCGGCCGCGAGGCTGACCAGCATCCCGGTGGCGACGATCGCCGAGCCGATCCCGAACAGCGAGCGCAGCTCGTCCTCCAGCGCGGCCGGGAGGCGCAGCCCGGTGGCCGAGGCGCGCAGCAGCGCCGCCAGGGTGGCGTCGCAGAGCGCGGCCAGCGCGGCGACGGCGGTCAGGAACGCCCCGTAGGCCGGGCCCTCGGGCGAGAAGCGGTCGACCAGGCCGCCGTTGTAGAGCGGCTGGAAGACGGCCGCGGCGAAGCCGACCGCGAGCAGCCGGCGGGCGGCGCTGTCCCGGCGGGCCGGGTCGGCCCAGGGCGGGCGCCGGTGCGGGCGCGCCGGTCCGTGCGGCAGGGCGAGGCCGGGCAGCCAGCCCAGCAGCAGGCCGACGCCGGTCACCGCGACGACCTGGAGCGTGCCGTGCGCGGTCGGCACCCCGCGCAGCGGCCCGAGCAGGGCGTACGCCAGCGCACCGGCCGCGCCGATAGGCGCCTGCTCCCGATCGCCCGGAAGGGTGATCCTGACGCATTCGCCGAGCGCGATCAGCGCGGAGAACGCCAGCGCGACCCTCGGCTCGGCGACCCCGCGCACCACGACCGCGCCGAGCGCGAGCACCAGCAGCGCGGCGGCGGCCGCGTGCATGGCCCGGGCGGTGCGCCCCCGCGCGGTACG
>NZ_MECK01000038.1 GCF_014596465.1 Streptomyces sp. CBMA123
GCCGTGCGCCAGCGCCCGGTTGAGGCCGCCGCCGGGCTCGTCCGCGACCACCACGGCGCCGAGCTCGGCCAGCCGCGCACCCGCGGTGGCGTCCGGGGTGACCACCAGGACGCGGGCGACGCCCGGGGTGGCCAGCGCGGCGCTGACCGTGTCGAGGGCGAAGGACAGGGCCAGCTCGGCCCGGTGCGGCCCCGCGTACGGGGCCAGTCGGCTCTTCGCCAGGGCGAGCGGCTTGAGCGGCAGCACCAGCGACCAGTCGGCGGCGGGTGCGGCGGGCGCGACGGGCCCGGTGGGGCGTACGGTGTCCTGGGTCATCGGCGTCATTGTGTCGTCGGTGCCGGAGCCCTCGCCAGGCCGTCCGAGCTGTGCGGACGTGCGTTTGATCACGCCCGCCCGGTGGGTTGGCGCGGCCGCTCGACAGCCGGTGAGCAGGCGGGCGACACTGTTCCGCGCCCGGCACCCGGGCGCCGCTCGCAGGTCGCAGCGGTGCGCGGCACCGGAGGCCATGACCGCGGCACCCCACGTGCCGCATCGGATGAGAAGGAGCTGGGGTGGCCCGCCGCTCGTACGCCAAGTTCGGCAACGCCGACTACGGCATCTGGTACCGCTTCGCGGCCGTGCTGGTGAAGCCGGTGACGACCGCCCTGGTGAAGCCCGACTGGCGGGGCTGGGAGCACATTCCCAGGAAGGGCGGCTTCATCGCCGCGGTGAACCACAATTCGATCATCGATCCGGTGATCTACGCGCACTGGCAGTACAACAGCGGGCGCCCGCCGCGGATCCTCGGCAAGTCCTCGTTGTTCTCGATCCCCTTCATCGGATTCATGCTGCGCAAGACCGGCCAGATTCCGGTGTTCCGCGAGTCCACCGACGCGGCCCAGGCCTTCCGGGCCGCGATCGACGCCGTCAACAACGGCCAGTGCGTGCAGTTCTACCCGGAGGGAACGCTCACCCGGGATCCGGACCTGTGGCCGATGACCGGCAAGAACGGGGTCGCCCGGGTCGCGCTGATGACCGGTGCGCCGGTCATCCCGGTCGCGCACTGGGGCGCCCACGAGATCATCCCGCCGTACGGCCGGGCCGGTTTCGGCAAGGGCAGGTTCAACCTGTTCCCGCGCCACCGGGTGACGGTGACCGCAGGGCCCGCGGTGGACCTGAGCAAGTACCAGGGCATGGAACTCACCGCCCAGGTGCTCAACGACGCCACCGAGGACATCATGGCGGCCATCACCGACGTCCTGGCCGAAGTCCGCGGCGAGCAGCCGCCGGCCGAGCGCTACGACATGCGCAAGGCCGCCCGCGAGCGGGCCGCCGTCGCGATCGCCGAACGCCGCCGGGCCAAGGGCCCCAAGGACGGCAACGACGGTCAGGGGGCGGGCCGGTGACCCGCTGCGCCGTGATGGGGACGGGCTCCTGGGGCACCGCGTTCGCGATGGTGCTGGCCGACGCCGGCTGCGAGGTCGTGCTGTGGGCCCGCCGCCAGGAACTGGTGGACGCCGTCAACACCACCCACGAGAACCCCGACTACCTGCCGGGCGTCCGGCTGCCCGACACCGTCCGGGCCACCACCGACGCCGCCGAGGCGCTGGCCGGCGCCGACTTCGCGGTGCTGGTGGTGCCCTCGCAGACGCTGCGCGACAACCTGGCGGCCTGGACGCCGCTGATCGAGCCGCAGACCGTGCTGGTGAGCCTGATGAAGGGCATCGAACTCGGCACCGCCAAGCGGATGAGCGAGGTGATCGACGAGGTCACCAAGGTCGGCCCGGATCGCGTCGCGGTGGTCAGCGGGCCCAACCTGGCCAAGGAGATCGCCAACCGGCAGCCCGCCGCCAGCGTGGTGGCCTGCACCGACGAGGCCGTCGCCAAGCGGCTCCAGGCGGCCTGCCACACGCCGTACTTCCGGCCGTACACCAACACCGACGTGATCGGCTGCGAACTCGGCGGCGCCGTCAAGAACGTGATCGGCCTGGCCGTCGGCATGGCGGCCGGCATGGGGCTCGGCGACAACACCAAGGCGACCCTGATCACCCGCGGACTGGCCGAGACCACCCGGCTCGGCGAGGTGCTGGGCGCCGACCCGCACACCTTCGCGGGACTGGCCGGGATGGGCGACCTGGTCGCCACCTGCTCCTCGCCGCTGTCGCGCAACAACACCTTCGGGATGAACCTGGGCCGGGGCATGTCGCTGGCCGAGACCATCGCGGCCACCCGGCAGACCGCGGAGGGCGTCAAGTCCTGCGAGTCGGTGCTGGACCTGGCTCGGCGCAGCGGGGTCGACATGCCGATCGTCGAGGCCGTGGTGGACGTGGTGCACAACGGGCGGCCGACCCAGGAGGCGCTCCAGGCGCTGATGTCCCGCTCGGCGAAGGCGGAGCGGCGCTGAGGCGCTGCCCGCCCGTCCCCGCCCGTCCCCGCCCGGGCCCCGGGCCGGGACACCCCGGCGCCCCGCGGGCCGGCGTTGACTTCCCGGAAACAGCTCGCACGGTAGTCTCAAACCCGATATGAGCATCGAACAGACCTCCCCGAACCCGTCCGCTCCGAAGCCGCGCGTGGCGCTGGTCTTCGGCGGGCGCAGCTCCGAGCACGCGATCTCGGTCTCCACCGCGGGCAGCGTTCTCCGGGCGATCGACCGTGACAGGTACGACGTGCTGCCGATCGGCATCACCCACGAGGGCCGCTGGGCGCTGACCAGCGACGAGCCGGCCCGGATGGCGATCACCGACGGCAGGCTGCCGGACGTGGCGCACGTCGCCGAGGCCGTCGACGGGCAGGTCGCGCTGCCGGTCTCGCCGGGCAGCCGGGAGGTGCTGCTGAGCGAGCCGGGAAGCGCGCCCAAGGCCCTCGGCCAGGTCGACGTGGTGTTTCCGCTGCTGCACGGCCCGTGGGGCGAGGACGGCACCCTGCAGGGCCTGCTGGAGCTCTCCGGCGTCCCGTACGTCGGCAACGGCGTGCTGGCCAGCGCGGCCGGCATGGACAAGGAGTTCGCCAAGCGGATCCTGGCCTCGCACGGCCTGGGCGTCGGCCACTACACGATCGTGCGGCCGCGCGACTGGGAGACCGAGCAGGGCCGGGCCGCCGTGCGCGAGCGGGTCGCCGAGCTCGGCCTGCCGGTGTTCGTGAAGCCCTGCCGGGCCGGCTCCAGCATCGGCATCACCAAGGTCAAGGACCTGGCCGAGCTGGACGCCGCGATCGAGGAGGCCCGCCGGCACGACCCCAAGCTGATCATCGAGGCGGGCGTGTCCGGCCGCGAGATCGAGTGCGGGGTGCTGGAGTTCGAGGACGGCCCGCGGGCCAGCGTCCCGGCCGAGGTGCTGGTCGGCGAGGGCTTCGACTTCTACGACTTCGAGGCCAAGTACATCGACTCCTCCGAGGTCCGGATCCCGGCCGAGCTGACCGCCGGGGAGGTCGCGGAGATCCAGCGCCAGGCGGTGGCCGCGTTCGAGGCCTTCGGCTGCGAGGGCCTGGCCCGGGTGGACTTCTTCCTGCTGGAGGACGGCTCCTGGATGATCAACGAGATCAACACCATGCCGGGCTTCACCCCGATCTCCGCCTACCCGAAGATGTGGGAGGCCAGCGGGATCTCCTACGCGGAGCTGATCGACCGGCTGCTGCAGACCGCGCTGCGCCGCTCGACCGGGCTGCGGTAGCGGAGCCGTACGCGTCGCGGGGGCGGGCCGGAGGCTTCCGGCCCGCCCCTCGCACGTGCTCAGCCCGGGACGCTGGCCTTGACCGCGCCGGTCAGGGCGGCCGCCGGGTCGAAGGGGTTCTGCGCCGCGCCGGCCGGGACGGTCACCTCGACGTAGGCGGCCCGCATGGTCGTCACGAAGCGGTAGCCGCCGTCGCCGAGCTGCTGCGACCACCAGGTGACGTCGTCGACGGTCGGGGACCAGTCCTTGGCGTGCTCGCCGTCCAGCTCCTCCGGCCGGTCGACGCCGCACCGCAGCACCACCCGGGGCGAGTCGCCCCAGGCGGCGGTGTACGGCGAGGCCGGCGACGGGTCCTTGCGGGCGTGACCGAGCAACCGCGCCGGCAGCGCGGCGGCCAGCGTCCGGCAGTAGTCCGCGGCCTTCCCGCTCGGCCGCGGCACCTCGACGTCCTGGTCGGCCGAGCCCCAACTGCCGACCAGCAGCACGACCGTGCAGGTCAGTGCGGCGGGTAGGGCCAGCCAGCGGACCGGTGCGGGGAGCCCGGTCAGCGCCTCGGGGATGCGGAGTTCTCTGGCCACCCGCCGATGGTAGCCGGGCCCTACAGGTGGACCACCGGACAGGTGAGGGTGCGGGTGATGCCGTCCACCTTCTGGACCTTGGCGACCACCATGCGTCCGAGGTCGTCCACCGTCTCGGCCTCGGCCTTGACGATCACGTCGTACGGACCGGTGACGTCCTCGGCGGTGAGGACACCGGGGATCTTCGCGATCGTCTCGGCCACCGCGGTGGCCTTTCCTACCTCGGTCTGGATCAGGATGTATGCCTGTACCACGGGTGACCTCCCGGCGGCCGGTTGGGGGGATCGCCGCCGTGATCGCCCGGTCTGGCGCAGTGGTGGATGCGGGCTCACCGGCAGGCTGATCACCACGCTACCGCGCAGCGGGCCGGGGAGGGGAGACTTCCGTGCTCCCGAAGGGCGTACGCTGCGCGCGGGGGAGCGACGGGGACCGGATTCCGGATGGCAGCGCCATCCGGGAAGGAAAGGCAGAGGACGGCAGATGCAGGGGACCGTGGGCGAGCTCGGCGAGTTCGGCCTCATCAGGGAGCTGACCGCCCGGGTACCGCTCACCGACGCGGTCGACCTCGGCCCCGGGGACGACGCCGCGGTGGTGAAGGCCCCGGACGGCCGGGTGGTGGCCACCACGGACGTCCTGATCGAGAACCGGCACTTCCGCCGGGACTGGTCCACCGCCTACGACGTGGGCCGCAAGGCCGCCGCCCAGAACCTCGCCGACGTGGCGGCGATGGGCGCCGTGCCGACCGCGATACTGCTCGGGCTGGTCGCCCCCGCCGACCTGCCGACCACCTGGGCCACCGAGCTGATGGACGGGCTGCGCGACGAGTGCCAGGTCGCCGGGGCCACGGTGGTCGGCGGTGACGTGGTGCGCGGCGACACCGTCACGCTGGCGATCACGGCACTCGGCGACCTCCAGGGGCGCGCGCCGGTGAAGCGCTCCGGCGCCCAGGTCGGCGACGTGATCGCGGTGTGCGGCTGGCTGGGCTGGTCTGCGGCCGGACTGACCGTGCTGCAGCGCGGCTTCCGCTCCCCGCGCGCCTTCGTCGAGGCGCACCGCCGGCCCGAGCCGCCGTACCACGCGGGGCCGGCCGCGGCCGAGTTGGGCGCGACCTCGATGATCGACGTGAGCGACGGGCTGGTCGCCGACCTCGGCCACGTGGCCCGGGCCAGCGAGGTGGACATCGACCTCAAGGCCGCCGACTTCGACGTGCCGACGCAGATGGCCGACATCGGCCAGGCGGTCGGGGTGGACCCGCTGGTCTGGGTGCTGTCCGGTGGTGAGGACCACGCGATCGTGGCGACCTTCCCGCGCGGAGTCCAACTCCCGTCCCGCTGGCGGGTGGTGGGCGAGGTGACCGGTCGCCCGCGGGGCTCGCGCAGCGGCCGGGTGACGGTGGACGGCGCACCCTGGGACCGGGTCGGCGGCTGGGACCACTTCGCCGAGTGAGCTACGGCGCGATGACGATCCGGAGTGGACGCCGGTACGGCGCGTGACGCTCCGGATGTGCGGCGGGCGGGATTCGGTGGTGCGTTTTGCGTAGGCTTGCGCCATCCGAGCCCGCCCGCCGTCCGGCGCGGGTGGTCTGAACCACTGCGAGCGGGAGCACACCACACATGCGCATCGGTGTACTGACCAGCGGCGGCGACTGCCCCGGTCTCAACGCGGTGATCCGCTCGGTGGTGCACCGGGGAACGGACGTCCACGGCGACGAGATCGTGGGCATCGAGGACGGCTTCCTCGGCCTGATCGAGGGCCGCGCCCGGCCGGTCTCGCACGACGACGTCACCGGTCTGCTCACCCTCGGCGGCACCATCCTGGGCTCGGCCCGGGTGCGGCGCGAGCGGATCGCCTGGGCGGTGGAGAACGCCAAGACGCTGGCCCGGGACATCGGCATCGACGCGCTGATCGCGATCGGCGGCGAGGGGACGCTGACCGCCGCCAAGCTGTTCAGCGACGCCGGACTGCCGGTGGTCGGGGTGCCCAAGACCATCGACAACGACATCGACGCCACCGACGTCACCTTCGGCTTCGACACCGCGGTGCACGTGGCGACCGAGGCGATCGACCGGCTGAAGACCACCGCCGAGTCCCACCAGCGCGTCATGGTCGTGGAGTTGATGGGCCGGCACACCGGCTGGATCACCCTCACCGCGGGCATGGCCGGCGGCGCGCACGGCATCCTGATCCCGGAGAAGCCGTTCGACATCGAGGCGGTGGCCCGGATGGTCGAGGACCGCTTCGCCCGCGGCAAGAAGTTCGCCATCATCGCCGTCGCCGAGGGCGCCGGCCCGATGCCCGGCACCATGCGCTTCGACCACGGCGAGGTCGACCAGTACGGCCACCGGACCTTCGGCGGGATCGGCAACCGGCTCGCCCACGAGCTGGAGAACCTGCTCGGCAAGGAGGCCCGCCCGGTCATCCTCGGCCACACCCAGCGCGGCGGCACCCCGACCGCCCGGGACCGGGTGCTCGCCACCCGCTTCGGCTGGCACGCGGTGGAGGCCGTCCACCTGGGCGCTTTCGGGCACTTCACCGCGCTGCGCCGGACCGGTATCGAGCTGCTGCCGATCGGCGACGCGATCACCCGGCTGAAGACGGTGCCGGAGGACCGCTGGGCGGAGTCCGAGGCGGTGCTCTGAACCGTCGCGGGTAGGTTGGGTCCATGTCCTCCACCGCACCTCCCCGCGTGCTCACCGTCGCCGGCTCCGACTCCGGCGGCGGCGCCGGCATCCAGGCCGACCTCAAGGCGATGCTCGCCCTCGGCGTCCACGGCATGAGCGTGATCACCGCCGTCACCGCGCAGAACTCGCTCGGCGTCCAGGGCTACTGGGAACTGCCCGCCGAGGCCGTCCGGGCGCAGTTCCGCAGTGTGGTGGACGACATCGGGGTGCAGGCCGTGAAGACCGGGATGCTCGCCTCGGTCGAACTGGTCGAGACCGTCGCCGCCCTGCTCGCCGGGGTGGACGCCCCGGTGGTGGTCGACCCGGTCGGAGTCTCCAAGCACGGGGACGCGCTGCTGGCCGCCGAGGCGGTGGCCACCGTCCGCGAGCGGCTGCTGCCGGTCGCCACCGTGGTCACCCCCAACCTGCACGAGGTGACGCAGCTCACCGGCCGCACCGTCGAGGACGAGTCGCAGATGCGGGCCGCCGCCGAGGCGCTGCTGGACCTCGGACCGCGCTGGGTGCTGGTCAAGGGCGGCCACCTGGCGGGCGAGGCCGCCGACCTGCTGTACGGCGGGCCCGGCGAGGTGCACTGGTACCGCGCGCCGCGCTACGACAACCGGCACACCCACGGCACCGGCTGCACCCTGGCCAGCTCGATCGCGGCCGGCCTGGCCAAGGGCGAGTCGGTGCCGGAGGCGGTGGGCTCGGCCAAGGAGTACATCACCGGCGCGATCGCAGGGGGCTTCGCGCTGGGCGCCGGGATCGGCCCGGTCGACCACGCCTGGCGCTGGCGCTAGCCGGAAACGGATGATGGGCGGGCTCCCAGGGGAACCCGCCCATCACCGGTGCGTCCGGAAGAACGTGACCGGCCCCGGAAACAGCGAAGCCGGTTCATCCGGGGATGAACCGACTCACTGGAGGACCGGCATGCCGGTCTGCGCGTCAGCGCGAGACCTTACCGGCCTTGATGCACGAGGTGCAGACGTTGAGCCGCTTCGGCGTACGCCCAATCACAGCGCGCACCGTCTGAATGTTGGGGTTCCAACGACGGGGGGTGCGGCGGTGAGAGTGGGAGATGCTGTTGCCGAAGCCCGGCCCCTTGCCGCAGACGTCGCAGTTGGCAGCCACAGGAGTCACTCCAAGACTTCAGATCAGATACTTTCGAAAACCCACTCACCCACCAGAACACTCGCGTGAACCGGACCGGACAAGGGGGTGAGCCTGGACGGTTCCAGGCAACCGGAAGAGCATACAACGCTTGCTTCCGTCCCACGAAACTACCATGACCGGCCGAGTGATCGCTCCGGTCGCCGACCCCGGTGACCCTCCCCGGCCCCCGATAACCTGCCGGTATCACCCCTCGCCGTCGCCCCCCGGCCATGTCGGCGTCCCGTTCCGGAGGAGACCTGGTGCTGCACACGCTCGACGCCCCGGCCGTGCGCACCTGGTGCCAGCTCGCCCTGCGCGCGCTCGGCCAGGCCCGCGAGGAGATCGACGCGCTCAACGTCTATCCCGTCGCGGACGGCGACACCGGCACCAACCTCTACCTGACCGTCGAGTCCGCCGCCGCCGAGGTGGAGAGCCGCTTCGCCGACCCCGCCGCCAGCCCGGCGCCCGGACTGGCCGACGCCGTCCGGGCGATGGCACGCGGCGCGCTGATCGGCGCCCGCGGCAACTCCGGGGTGATCCTCGCCCAGTGGCTGCGCGGCACCGCCGAGACGCTCGCCGAGGGCGGCGGCGGCGAACAGCTGCGGGCCGCCCTCCAACGGGCCGCCGACTCCGCCTACCAGGCCGTCGCGGAGCCCGTCGAGGGCACCCTGCTCACCGTCGCCCGGGTCGCCGCCCGGGAGGCGGTCCGGGCCGGGGACGGCCTCGCCCAGGTCGCCGACACCGCCTACCGGGCCGCCCGGGACGCGCTGCGGCACACCCCCGAGCAGCTCGCCGTGCTGGCCGAGAACGGGGTGGTGGACGCCGGCGGGCGCGGCCTGGTGGCCGTCCTCGGGGCGCTCGCCGACGCCGTCGCCGGGCAGCAGCCGATGGGGCCGGTCGCGCTGCGCGGGGACGTCCGGGCGGTGGAGAGCTGCGAGGTGCACCTGCGGCCGCCCGGCCCCGGCCACCCCGCCTTCGAGGTCATCTACCTGCTGGACGCGCCGGACGAGGCGCTGCCCGCGCTGCGCGAGCGGCTCGGCCGGCTCGGCGACTCGCTGGTGATCGGCGGCGGCGACGGCCTGTGGAACGTGCACGTCCACGTGGACGACGCGGGCGCCGCCGTGGAGGCCGGGATCGGGGCCGGGCGCCCGCACCAGATCCGGATCACCCACTTCGCGGAGGCCGCCGCCCGGGCCGGCACCGCAGCCGAGCGCGGCGAACGCGAGGAGCGGACCCGCGCGGTGCTCTCCGTGGTGTCCGGCGACGGACTGGCCGAGCTGTGCGAGCAGGCCGGCGCCGTCGTCCTGCACGCCGACCCGGACCGCCGCCCGGCCAGCGCCGAACTCGCCGACGCCGTCCGCCGCTCGGCCGCCCGCGAAGTGGTGCTGCTGCTCAACGACCCCGAACTGCGCGCCGCCGCCGGGGCCGCCGCCGACCAGCTGCGCGAGGAGGGGGTGCGGATCGCCGTCCTGCCCACCCGCTCGCCGGTGCAGGGTCTGGCGGCCCTCGCGGTGCACGAGGGCGGGCGCCGCTTCGACGAGGACGTGGTCGCCATGACCTCCGCCGCCGGGGCCACCCGGTACGCCGAACTCGCCGTCGCCGAGGGGGAGTCCTGGACCATGGCCGGGGTCTGCCAGGCCGGCGACGTGCTCGGCCTGATCGACGGCGACGTCGCGGTGATCGGCGCCGGACTGGCCGAGGTCGGCGAGAGCGTGCTGGACCGGATGCTCGGCGCGGGCGGCGAACTCGTCACCCTGATCCTCGGCGAGGGCGCCGACCGGATGCTCGCCGACCGGCTGGTGGCACACGTCCGCCAGCAGCGGCCGGAGGTGGACTCGGTGGTCTTCCACGGCGGGCAGGGGTTCACGCCGCTGCTCATCGGGGTGGAGTGAGGCGCCCGTTCGGTTCGGGGGCGGGCGGGCGAGCATCCGCCCCGAGTCGAAGGGGCGCGCCGGTGGCGAAAGGGAGAAGCGACCAGCGAGGTACGAGTGCCGGAGGGCCGACCGTCGGCACCGGGTCCGAGCGCCCCGGGGGCGGGCGGGCGAGCACCCGCCCCGAGTCGAAGGGGCGCGCCGGTGGCGAAAGGGAGAAGCGACCAGCGAGGTACGAGTGCCGGAGGGCCGACCGTCGGCACCGGGTCCGAGCGCCCCGGAGGCGAGCGGGCGAGTAGCAGTCCGGTTCGTCGGTGCCTTGGTGTAAACAGGGGCCTGATGGGCGCTCTCGATGAACCACTGACCAAGCTCGTCGGCGACCGCACCGCGAAGGTGCTCGCCGACAGCCTCAAGCTGCGCACGGTCGGGGACCTGCTGCACCACTACCCGCGCCGCTACGTCGAACGCGGCCAGCTCACCAGCCTGGACGAGCTGGACATCGACGAGCACGTCACCGTGCTGGCCCGGATCGAGAAGGTCACCCTGATCCCGTTCCGCGGCCGCAAGGGCGACCGGCTGGAGGTCGTGGTCACCGACGGCCGCAGCCGGCTCTCACTGGTCTTCTTCAACCAGGGCTGGCGGCAGAAGGAGCTCAGGGCCGGCGCCCAGGGCCTGTTCGCCGGCAAGGTCGGCGTCTTCAACCGCAGCCGCCAACTGGTCTCGCCCGACTACCAGCTGCTCGACGAGGACGCGGGGTCGGACGCCGCCGAGCAGTTCGCCGGCCGGCTCATCCCGGTGTACGGCGCCAGCGCGCAGATGCCCAGCTGGAAGCTGTCGATCTGCGTCGAGACCGCGCTCACCAAGCACCTCGGCGACGTCGGGGAGCCACTGCCCGCCGAACTGCGCGAACGGCACGACCTGATCCCGCTGCCCGAGGCGCTGGAGCTGATCCACCGGCCGCGCAGCCAGGCCGACCGCGAGCGCGCCCAGAGCCGGCTGCGCTGGGACGAGGCCTTCGTGCTGCAGGTCGCCCTGGCCCAGCGCCGGGCCGCCGACTCCGCGCTGCCAGCCAAGCCGCGCGAGGCCCGGGCGGGCGGGCTGCTGGACGCCTTCGACGCCCGGCTGCCGTTCACCCTCACCGAGGGCCAGCGGAAGGTGTCCGCCGAGATCGCCGCCGACCTGGCGACCGAGCACCCGATGCACCGGCTGCTCCAGGGCGAGGTCGGCTCCGGCAAGACCTTGGTCGCGCTGCGCGCCATGCTCGCCGTGGTGGACGCCGGTGGCCAGGCCGTCCTGCTCGCGCCCACCGAGGTACTGGCCCAGCAGCACCACCGCTCGATCGTCGAGATGATGGGCGACCTCGCCGAGGGCGGCATGCTCGGCGGCTCCGACCAGGGCACCCGGGTGGTGCTGCTGACCGGCTCGATGGGGACCGCCGCCCGCCGCCAGGCGATGCTGGACATGGCCTGCGGGGACGCCGGGATCGCCATCGGCACCCATGCGCTGATCGAGGACAAGGTCCAGTTCCAGGACCTCGGCCTGGTGGTGGTGGACGAGCAGCACCGCTTCGGCGTCGAGCAGCGGGACGCGCTGCGCGCCAAGGGGGAGCAGCCACCGCACCTGCTGGTGATGACCGCCACCCCGATCCCGCGCACCGTCGCGATGACCGTCTTCGGGGACTTGGAGACCTCCGTCCTGGACCAGCTCCCGGCCGGCCGCTCGCCGATCTCCACCCACGTCGTCCCGGCGCTGGAGAAGCCCAACTTCCTCACCCGGGCCTGGGAACGGGTCCGCGAGGAGGTCGGCAAGGGCCACCAGGCGTACGTGGTCTGCCCCCGGATCGGGGACGAGGAGCCCGCCGCCGACCCGAAGGCCGCGAAGAAGAGGCGCAAGGCGGCCGAGGAGGACTTCGAGGACATCACCGACGCCGACGCCGGCGCCGGGAGTGAGGAACGGCGGCCCCCGCTCTCGGTGGTGGAGACCGCCGACCAGCTGGTGAAGGGCCCGCTGAGCGGCCTGCGGGTGGAGATCCTGCACGGTCGGCTCGCCCCGGAGGCCAAGGACGACGTGATGCGCCGGTTCGCGGCCGGGGAGGTGGACGTGCTGGTCGCCACCACCGTCATCGAGGTCGGCGTCAACGTCCCCAACTCCACCGTGATGGTCATCATGGACGCCGACCGCTTCGGCGTCTCCCAGCTCCACCAGCTGCGCGGCCGGGTCGGCCGGGGCAGCGCGGCGGGCCTGTGCCTGCTGGTCAGCGAGATGCCCGGGGGCAGTGCCGCCCGGGGCCGGCTGGACGCGGTGGCCGGCACCCTGGACGGCTTCGAGCTGTCCCGGATCGACCTCGAACAGCGCCGCGAAGGCGATGTGCTGGGCCAGGCGCAGTCCGGGGTGAAGTCCTCGCTCAAGGTGCTCTCGGTGCTGGAGGACGAGGAGGTCATCCTCACCGCCCGGACCGAGGCCACCCGGCTGGTCGCCGAGGACCCGGAGCTGGCCGCCCACCCGGAGCTGCGCACCGCGCTGGAGAGCCTGCTCGACGAGGACCGCGCGGCCTACATGGAGAAGGGCTGAGCGGGCCCTCGGGCAGGCCGGATTGTCAGACCCCCGGGAGAGAATGTAGTTGTTCAGGGCGCACCCTCAAGGTGCGTACCTGGCACGACACTTGGGGGTCCTGCCATGGCATTCCGTCATCTCAACGAGCTCCCGCTGGGCGACAAGGTCTTCCGGATCGAACTCGCCAGCGACGACGACCGAGAGGTCACCCTCACCCTGACCGGCTGGCGTGAGGGGGCGGCCGCCGCGCCGCTCGCCTCGGGCAAGCTCCGCCTGCCGGTCGAGGACGTCGCCTCGCTGCGGATCGCGCTCAACCGCGCGCTGCGGGCGCTGGCGATCGTCGCCGACGTCTCCGAGCCCATCCCCGACCGCGACGTGCTGCGCGAGCTGTACCCCGGCCACGGTGCCCCCTGGGTGCCCCAGCACGAGGAGGAGCTGGTCCGGCGCTTCCACGACGGCGAGACCGTCGCCCGGATCGCCGCCCGCTTCGGCCGCACGCCCGACTCCGTCCGGACCAAGCTGCGCGAGCTCGGGCACGACCCGCGCCGCCCCGAGTTCTGCCCGCCCGACGGCTGCCTGTCCTGGTCCCGCTACGCCTCGCCGGCACTGCTCGGCGCGGCGGTCCCGGGCCAGGGCGCGGGCCAGGGCGCGGGCTCCGAGGCGAGCTGACCGCCTGAGTGCGCGGGCGCGGCCCGGTGGGGGGCGTCCCACCGGGCCGCGCCGGTCCGGCGTTCGTGCGGACAGTGTGGAGATCGGACCAGCGGAGATCAGACCGGCGGAGATCGGGCCGGCGGAGATCGGGATAGCGTGGTCGGGCAGCGACGAAAGGACCTTCCCCCACCATGACCCGCGTGATCGCCGGGGCGGCCGGCGGCCGCCGACTGGCCGTACCGCCCGGCCGGGGCACCCGGCCGACCTCCGACAAGGCCCGCGAGGCGATGTTCTCCACCCTGGAGGCGCTGCGCGGCACCCTGCACGGGATCCGGATGCTGGACCTGTTCGGCGGATCCGGCGCGGTCGGCCTGGAGGCGCTGTCGCGCGGCGCCGAGCACGTCCTGCTGGTCGAGGCGGACGGCCAGGCGGCCCGGGTGATCCGGGAGAACGTCCGCACGGTCGGCCTGCCGGGCGCCGAGGTGCGGGCCGCCAGGGCGGAGAAGGTGATCGCCGGGCCGCCCCCGCAGGCCCCGTACGACCTGGTCTTCCTCGATCCGCCCTACGTGGTGACGGACGAGGAGGTGCGCGAGATGCTGATCACACTGTTGGCTGGGGGCTGGCTCGCGGCGGACGTACTCGTCACCGTGGAGCGCAGCACCCGTGGCGGCGAGTTCGGCTGGCCCGAGGGCTTCGAGGTGCTGCGCTCCCGCCGCTACGGCGAGGGCACGCTCTGGTACGGTCGCGCCGCCGCCGAGGCCAGCGAGCAGGAGTAGCGGGCCGCGGCCCGCAGCAGCCGTCACCCCACGAGGGAGCACACACGCCATGCGCCGAGCCGTCTGCCCCGGTTCGTTCGACCCGATCACCAACGGTCACCTCGACATCATCGAGCGGGCCTCGAAGCTGTACGACGTGGTGCATGTCGCGGTCCTGATCAACCGGAACAAGCAGGGCATGTTCACCGTCGAGGAGCGGATCGGCCTGATCGAGGAGGTCACCGCCCGGTTCGGGAACGTGGTGGTCGAGTCGCACCAGGGCCTGCTGGTGGACTTCTGCCGGGAGCGCGGCATCCCCGCGATCATCAAGGGCCTGCGCGCGGTCAGCGACTTCGACTACGAGCTGCAGATGGCCCAGATGAACCACGGCCTGACCGGCGTGGAGACGCTGTTCGTGCCGACCTCGCCGACGTACAGCTTCCTCTCCTCGACGCTGGTCAAGGAGGTCGCCTCGTACGGTGGCGACGTCTCGCACCTGCTGCCGGAGACGGTGCACGACCGCCTGGTCGAGCGGATCGCGGAGCGCAAGGCCGCGCAGTAGCCGTGCGGGAGGGCCGCGCAGGGGGACCGCGCGGGGGCCGGTCCCTTTCTGCCGGTTCGTCATGGCTTGTCCGGGACGGCGGAGGCCGCGTCGACTCAGGCGTTGTGAGCTCGCCGCACGGGGGCCGTACAGTCTGTAGTCCTGCCCTGCGGTGAGGTCCACCGCGCCGGGCCTGCCTCCGCCGGACCGTCGGCGGCACACGGAAAGACGAAGCCCCCGTGGACGTGCAGAACAAGGTCGACGAGATCGTGGCGGCGGTCGAGAACGCCCGCTCGATGCCGATGTCGGCCTCCTGCGTGGTGAACCGGGCCGAGCTGATCGGCCTGCTCAACGACCTCAAGGCGGCCCTGCCCGCCGAACTCGCCCAGGCGCAGTCGGTGATGGCCGACCACGAGCTGGTGGTGGCGGACGCCCAGGCCGAGGCGGACCGGATCATCCAGGGCGCGCACTCCGAGCGCGGTTCGCTGATCTCCGACACCGAGGTGGTCCGCCGGGCCCAGTCCGAGGCCGACCGGATCCTGGCCGAGGCCCGTGCCGACGTCGACACCAAGCGCGTCGAGGCCGACGACTACGTGGACAGCAAGCTCGCCAACTTCGAGGTCGTGCTGACCAAGACGCTCGGCGCGGTCGGCCGCGGCCGTACCAAGCTCCGCGGCGACTCCGTCTTCGAGACCGAGGGCGAGAGTGACGGCGAGGAGTTCCAGCCGCAGCGGATCAGCCCGAGCCCCGAGGTCGACGAGTACGTCGATGTGAAGCTCGCCACCCTGGAGAACGTACTCAGGGCCACCCTGGAGGCGGTCGGCAAGGGCCGCGACAAGCTGCTCGGCAAGAAGCCGATCGACGAGCTGGGTGCCTACCTGGCCGCCGCCGACGAGGCCCAGCAGGCCAAGGAGCGCGCCGAGGCGGTGGCCGCCGGCTTCGCCGCGGACGCCGACGGCGCCGAACTCGCCTGGTACCGCGAGGACGTCCCCCAGCAGCAGACCTGGCCCGAGCAGACCCCGGCCGCAGCCGGCTGGCAGGCCCCCGGCACCGACCAGTACGCGGCCACCGCCCAGCACCAGGACGGCCAGCAGCACGCCGGCCAGCCCCAGGGCGGGCAGTACGCCGAGGTGTACGGCGGCGGCTTCGACCCGGCCGGCCAGGGCGACCCGTACCACACCCAGTGGGGCCACCAGCAGGGCGGCTACCCGCAGCATCAGCAGCAGCAGCCCGACTACCAGGGCCAGCAGCAGGGCGCCTACGGCTATCCCCAGCAGCAGGACGGCTACGCGGCCCAGCCGTACGACGGCTATAACTACCCGCAGCAGCCCGCCCTGCCCCCGGCGGTGCCGCACCAGCAGCAGCAGAACCTGGACGAGACCAGCTTCTTCGACACCAGCATGATCGACATGACCAGGCTGCGGGAGCTCGGCGGCCGCTGAGGACCTCCGCGGAGTCTCCTGACGGGGCCGAAGTTGGGCCTGGCGGGAGACTCCGGTAGTCTGACCACTCCGGCATCCCCATGCCCGGCTGTCGGCTTGCCCTCGCAACGCCGACTCGCAATGGGGAACACAGCGTTGATCCCTATGGAAGTCAGGACACCTTGAACCGCCTCGACCACCGCGACCCCCTCGTGTTCGACACGCACGAGCTGGGACGTCGTCCGGGCGCCATGCGGAAGGTGAGCCGGACCCTGGAGGCCCCCGAGGGCTTCGGGATCATCGACGTGATCGGCGTCCCGGAGAAGAGCCCGATCGAGCTGGAGCTCCGCCTGGAGTCCGTGGTCGAGGGCGTGCTGGTCACCGGCACCGCCGACGCCCGCGTGGAAGGCGAGTGCGTCCGGTGCCTGGAGCCCGTCGACTTCGACATCGACGTGGACTTCCAGGAGCTGTACTACTACCCGGAGTCCGACGAGCGTCACCGCGCCCGGACCACCGGGACCGAGGACCTCGACGAGGACTCGGAAGACGAGACTTACCGCCTGGAGGGCGATTTCTTCGACCTCCAGCCGGTGCTGCGTGACGCGGTGGTGCTCGCACTGCCGCTGCAGCCGGTGTGCCAGGAAGACTGCCTGGGCCTGTGCTCCGAGTGCGGAGCGCGCCTGAGCGACGACCCGGCGCACCACCACGACGCCGCCGACCCCCGGTGGGCGGCTCTGCAGGGACTCTCCGCCACCCCCGGCGACGAGGGTGACGGGATCAAGAACAGCGACACCCGTGAGGGTCTCGCCGAGAACCAGGAGAAGTAGCCGTGGCTGTTCCGAAGCGGAAGATGTCGCGCAGCAACACGCGCCACCGCCGGTCCAACTGGAAGGCCGTCGTTCCGGCCCTCGTGGCGTGCGACAGCTGCCACGAGCCGAAGCTGGGCCACATCGCGTGCCCCAGCTGCGGCACGTACAACCGTCGCCAGGTCCTCTCGGTCTGATCGGCGGGGTGCACGGATCGATGTCGGACGGTAACTCCACCCGCAAGTCGTCCTCTGTCACGAAGGGTTCTTCGGGCAGCGGCAAGGCCGGCGGGCCGGCTTCGACCGAATACGACGTCCTGGAAGGGCGCCTCGGGTACACGCTCGAGCGCGCCCTTCTGGTACGTGCCCTCACCCATCGCTCGTACGCGTACGAGAACGGTGGTCTGCCCACCAACGAGCGCCTGGAGTTCCTCGGCGACTCGGTGCTGGGCCTGGTGGTGACCGACACCCTCTACCGCGTCCACCCGGACGTCCCGGAGGGCACGCTCGCCAAGCTGCGCGCCGCGGTGGTCAACTCCCGCGCGCTCGCGGACGTCGGCCGGGGCCTCGAACTGGGCACCTTCATCCGGCTCGGCAAGGGTGAGGAGGGCACCGGCGGCCGCGACAAGTCGTCGATCCTCGCCGACACCGTCGAGGCCGTGATCGGGGCCGTCTACCTGGACCGCGGTCTGGAGGCGGCGACCGAGTTCGTCCACCGGCTGTTCGACCCGCTGATCGAGGAGTCCTCTCAGCTGGGAGCCGGCCTGGACTGGAAGACCAGCCTCCAGGAGCTGACCGCGTCGGCGGGCATCGGAGTGCCCGAGTACGTGGTCATGGAGTCCGGCCCGGACCACGAGAAGACCTTCACCGCGGCGGCCCGGGTGGCCGGCGAGGACTTCGGCAGCGGCGTCGGCCGCTCGAAGAAGGAAGCCGAGCAGAAGGCCGCCGAGAGCGCCTGGCGCGCGATCAAGGAGAAGTACGCCGACCGGCTGCCCGCCGGGGCGTGAGCCCGAAGTAGCCTGGCCTCCTGCCGATCCCTTCGAAGCAGGAGGCCTGCTCCCGTGCCCGAACTCCCCGAGGTCGAGGTCGTCCGCCGCGGTCTGGCGAACTGGGTCGCCGGGCGGACCGTCGCCGACGTCCAGGTGCTGCACCCGCGCGCGGTGCGCCGCCAGCCGGCCGGGGCCGCCGACTTCGCGGCCCGGCTGACCGGCACCACCCTCGGCGCCGCGCAGCGCCGCGGCAAGTACCTCTGGGTGCCGCTGGGCGGTGCCGGGGCGGGTTTCTCGCTGATCGGCCACCTCGGGATGAGCGGCCAACTCCTCGTCCAGGACCCGTCGGTACCGGACGAGACCCATCTGCGGGTCCGGCTGCGCTTCGCCGACGGCGGGCGCGAGCTGCGCTTCGTCGACCAGCGGACCTTCGGCGGCCTGGCCGTCGAGGAGGCCGAGGAGGACGACCCGGAGGGCACCCCGCTCTCCATCGCGCACATCGCCCGCGACCCGCTCGACCCGCGCTTCGACGACGGGGCCTTCGTGGCCGCGCTGCGCGCCAAGCGCACCACGGTCAAGCGCGCGCTGCTCGACCAGACCCTGATCAGCGGCGTCGGCAACATCTACGCCGACGAGGCCCTGTGGCGCTCCAAGCTGCACTACGAGCGCCCGACCGCTACCCTCACCCGCCCGCAGGCCGCGCTGCTGCTGGCCAGCGCCCGGGGCGTGATGACGGCGGCGCTGGCCGTGGGCGGCACCAGCTTCGACAGCCTGTACGTCAACGTGAACGGCGAGAGCGGCTACTTCTCCCGGGACCTCGACGCCTACGGCCGCGAGCACGAGCCCTGCCGCCGCTGCGGCACCGCGATCCGGCGGGCCCCCTGGATGAACCGGTCCAGCTACTTCTGCCCCCGCTGCCAGCGCGTGCCGCGCGCCGCCGACGGGGGCTGACGGCCGCTACTTGTGGGCGAGTTCCGGCTGGTCGGCGGGCGTCCCGCCGGAGGCGCCGTGGGTGTCCTGGCCGAAGTAGGCGACGCCGACCGCGGAGACCACCGCGAGCAGGAAGCCGGCCACGCCGAGCCAGCCCAGGCCGGCCTTGGAGGAGTCACCGAGCCAGAGCACGCCGACCGCGCCGGGCAGCACCGTCTCACCGACCACCAGCGCGGCGGTGGCGCCGTTCACCGAGCCGATCTGCAGCGCCACGGTGTGCACGTACATGCCGCCGAGGCCGCCGATCAGGATCGCGTACAGCGCCGGGTCGGAGACCAGCCGGACCAGGTCGAACGGCTCCACGCCGTTCAGGATGCGCACGCCGACGCCCAGGGCGCCGAAGCCGAGGCCGGAGAGCAGACCGGCGACGATCGCGCCCTTGGAGCCCATCCGGCGCACCAGCAGGCCGCCGCCGGCCAGCAGCACGGTGATGATGATCAGCAGCCACCAGTGGAAGGCCATCGCCGCGTGGTGGCCGCCCTCGGGACCGGCCGAGACGGCCAGCAGCACCAGCGCCGAGCAGAGCACGCCGATCGAGGCCCACTCCAGCTGCTTCAGCCGGATCCCCAGCAGCTTGATGCTCAGCACCGCGGTGATCACCAGGTTGGCGCTGATGATGGTCTGGGAGAGGAACAGCGGCAGCAGCCGGGCGGCCAGCGCGCCGAGACCGAAGCCGATCAGGTCCAGCACCGTACCGGTGATGAACTCCCAGGTGACGGCGGCCTTCGCGGTGGAGGACAGGCTCGGCCCGCCGTGCTCGGTGGTCGAGGTGGTGGCGCCCTTGGCCGCCTCCTCGCGGGCCGAGCGGCGGGAACCGACGGCCTGCAGGACCGAGCCGGTGCCGTAGCAGGCGGATGCCGCCACGGCCGTGACGAGGCCGATGATCACCGAGTGCTCCGATCGGAAGTTGGGTCAAGAAAAGGTAATGGGACCAGCGGTCCGGAAACAGTGTGCCCGCTCGCGCGGTACGGTCGGAACGCCCCCCAGGACCGCCCCGGAACCTCCCCGGGCCCGCCGGGACGTACGTCCGGCCGCCTCCCGCGGTTCCCGCGCCCCACCCGTCTCAGGGGTGACTGGGGGAAATCTCATCCGCGAGAAGGGGAGCCGCCCCGGCGGACGGCGGGGATTCCTGTCATAACCAGTATGCGAAGGGTATGCCGTGCCCGGCCGCCGGTCACGGTAGCGTCGGGGGTTATGAGAACCCTTGCACGACGTTCCCGGGGCACCGGGCCGCTTGCCCTGGTGGCGGCGGTGCTCGGGCTGCTGCTCCTGTTCGCGCCGGCGGCCTCCGCCGCCGGTGGGCTGAGCGATGCCACCACCGCCCTCAAGGCCGGCAAGGTCTACGTCGACCCGGCGATGACCAGCCGCTTCAGCCAGAGCCAGGCGGACGCCCTGACCAAGAAGATCGAGAAGGCCGACAAGCCGATCTTCGTCGCGGTCGTCCCCGACTCGCCCGCCTACAACAAGCAGAGCGTCTTCCAGGACGTGCGCACCAAGGTCGGCATCGACGGGGTCTACGCGATCTGGCGCGGCGACCAGTTCGCGGCCCGCGCCGACCGCGGCGCCATGCCCGCCGGCTCCGCCGAGAAGCTCGCCAGCGCGGCCCTGCACTCCCACGACGGCGACATCGACGCGACCCTGAACGACTTCGTCGACAACGCCGCCCCGCAGGCCAAGGGCACCGGGGTCAACCACAGCACCTCGATCGCCTGGGTGGTCATCCCGGTCGTGCTGGTGGCGCTGGCCGGCGCCGGCGTCTTCTTCCTCTTCCGCCGTGCCAAGCAGCGCAAGGAGGCCCAGGCCCGGGCCGAGCTGGAGCAGCTGCGCCGCGTGGTGGACGAGGACATCACCGCCTACGGCGTCGAGCTGGAGCGGCTGGACTTCAACCCGCGGGCCACCGACGCGGACGACGTCCAGCGCACCGACTACAGCCACGCGCTGGACTCGTACGAGAAGGCCAAGCGCCTGATGGACGAGGCCAAGAAGCCCGAGGACGTCAAGGTCGTCACGGAGACCATCGAGGCCGGCCGCTTCGCGCTGGCCACCCTGGCCGCCCGGCGCGACAAGCGCCCGCTGCCCGAGCGGCGGCCCCCGTGCTTCATGGACCCGCGCCACGGCCCGTCCGTCAAGGACGTCGACTGGGCCCCGGCGGGCGGCTCGGCCCGCAGCGTCCCGGTCTGCCAGGCCGACGCGGACCGCGTGGCCGCCGGCCTCGACCCGGCGATCCGCACCGTCGACACCGAGCACGGCCCGCAGCCGTACTGGAACGCCGGCCCGGCGTACGCGCCGTACGCGGGCGGGTACTACAGCGGCTTCGGCGGCGGCGGTCTGCTGCCCGGCCTGCTGGTCGGCACCATGCTCGGCTCGATGATGAGCTCCCCGGCCTACGCCGCGGCGCCCATGATGGAGGGCGGCCACGGCTACCAGGACCAGTACGACGGCGGTGACTTCACCGGCGCCGACTTCAACTCCTCCGACTTCGGTGGCTTCGGCGGCGGCGACTTCGGCGGCGGCGGTGGCGGCGGCGACTTCGGCGGCGGGGACTGGTAGTCCGCCCGCTCGAACACCGCACCCCCGCGGCCCCGCCGGTTCCGACCGGCGGGGCCGCTCGCTGTCCCGGGTGCGGATACGGCGAGCGGCCGCCGCGCCGGTTAGGGTCGGGGCATGCACGGTCGCGACGCCCACAGTGAGGAACCGGTCCGGGTGACCGCCTGGGTCCGGGGGAAGGTCCAGCAGGTCGGGTTCCGCTGGTGGACCAGGGCACGGGCGCTGGAGACCGGCCTCACCGGCTACGCGAGCAACCTCGGCGACGGCCGGGTGCAGGTGGTGGCCGAGGGCCTGGCCGCGGACTGCGAGCAACTGCTGACCCTGCTGCGCGGCCCTGACACACCCGGCGCGGTGACCGGCGTGACCGAGATCTGGACCGCCGTCGGCGCAGGTTACGAGGGTTTCGAGATCCGCTGAACGCCCGGCGTCCGGGCCGAGGCGCCCGCGCTCCGGAACTGATCGGCAACCGTCGGTGTCACACGGTTGCCAATCGGGCAGACTCGTGGTTGACTCCGCATCGAACGATGATCCACGAGCAGGTGGTGGACCCGGGCCCGAGACCCCCCAGGCGTGACGACACCGCCGGGCAGGTGACAGGGGCGCGGTAGCGTGCGGTGATCGTGTTGACCCGTACCGTCTTTGGTGAGACGCTTGAAGCCCGCGCACACGATCGCGTATCCCGGTAGGCGCATGCTCTCGTGAGCCCAGCTCACGGTGGTTGTGCCGTAGTGCCCAGCCAGCACTTCCGGTGCGCGCCGCGCGTGCGTCCCCCTTCCCCCTAGACCTGTACCGTTCCGGTTCGGTCACTCAGCGTGGAGGACCATTCATCATGGCAAAGGCGCTTCTCGGGTACGTCGGCGGCCCCGACCCGCGAATGCTTTTCGAGATGCGACGGCTTCAGCAGCGCGTCCAGGAGCTTGAGTCCGAACTCCTTCGGATGCAGGCTGAGAACGACGCGCTCACCGCTGTCGCTGACGAGCACTCGCTGCTCAACAGCATCGATCTGGACCAGCGGGAGCCGGCTCTCACCTGAGCCCCCACCCCGGTCCTCACAGATCGACGCCGCTGTGCACTGAGCCGCCCCGAAAGGGACGCAGCTTTGCAAGGGACGCCCGGATGTGGCGTCCCTTCGTCGTGTCGGACTCCGGATACAGTCGGTTCCCGTCGTGAGCGATTGAGGGGACCGGCCGCGTGCACCTGAAGAGTCTGACGCTGCGCGGATTCAAGTCCTTCGCCTCCAGCACCACCCTGCGGTTCGAGCCGGGCATCACCTGCGTGGTCGGCCCGAACGGCTCCGGCAAGTCGAACGTGGTGGACGCGCTGTCCTGGGTGATGGGCGAGCAGGGGGCCAAGTCGCTGCGCGGCGGCAAGATGGAGGACGTCATCTTCGCCGGGACCAGCGGGCGCGCCCCGCTCGGCCGCGCCGAGGTCAGCCTCACCATCGACAACAGCGACGGCGCCCTGCCGATCGACTACTCCGAGCTGACGATCACCCGGACCATGTTCCGCAACGGCGGCAGCGAGTACGCGCTCAACGGCGAGACCTGCCGCCTGCTGGACATCCAGGAACTGCTCTCCGACTCCGGCATCGGCCGTGAGATGCACGTCATCGTCGGACAGGGCCGGCTCGAGTCCGTGCTGCACGCGGACCCGATGGGCCGGCGCGCCTTCATCGAGGAGGCGGCCGGCGTCCTCAAGCACCGCAAGCGCAAGGAGAAGGCGCTGCGGAAACTGGACGCGATGCAGGCCAACCTCAACCGGGTCCAGGACCTGGTCGCCGAACTGCGCCGGCAGCTCGGACCGCTCGGCCGGCAGGCCCGGGTCGCCCGCCGCGCCGCCGGCATCCAGGCCGACCTGCGGGACGCCCGGCTGCGGCTGCTCGCCGACGACCTGCTCGCGCTGCGCCGGGCCGTAGAGGCCGAGGTCGCCGACGAACTGGCGCTGCGGCTGCGCCGGACCACCGTCGAACAGGAACTGGCGCGGGCGGTCCAGCGCGAACGGCTCCTGGAGGCGCAGGTCCGGCAGCTCGGCCCGAGCCTGGAGACCGCCCGGCAGGCCTGGTACCGGCTCTCCGCCCTCGCCGAGCGCACCCGCGGCACGATCGGACTGGCCGAGGCCCGGGCCCGGCACGCCGCCGCCGGAGGCGCGGCCGAGGAGCGGCGCGGCCGGGACCCGGAGGAGCTGGAACGGGAGGCCGAGCGGGTCCGCGAGGAGGAGGCCGCCCTCGCCGAGGCGCTGGAGGAAGCCCAGTACGCGCTGGCCGAGGCGGTCGAACGCAAGGACGAGCTGGAGCGCGGACTGGCCGCCGAGGAACGCCGGCTGCGGGACGCCGCCCGGGCCATCGCGGACCGCCGGGAGGGCCTGGCCCGACTGCAGGGACAGGCCGCCGCCGCCCGCTCCAGGGCTGGCTCGGCGGAGGCCGAGATCGGCCGGCTCGCCGAGGCCAGGGACGAGGCGCTGCTGCGCGCCGGGGCCGCCCAGGGCGAACTGGACGAACTCCAGCAGCAGGTGGACGGCCTGACCGGGGACGACGAACAGGCCGAGGCCGGGTACCGGCGGGCCCGGGACCGGCTGGCTGAGGTCGAACGGGACCAGGCCGCCGCCCGGGAGGCGGCCTCGGCCGCCGAACGCGAGCGGGCCGGGCTCACCGCGCGGCACGAGGCGCTCTCGCTCGGACTGCGCCGCAAGGACGGCACCGGCGCGCTGCTGGCCGCGGGGGAGCGGCTGGCCGGACT